>DATJTU010000342.1:0-6943 GCA_035503015.1 Acidimicrobiales bacterium
ACGCTGCGGTGATCCTGCAACGCGAGGGCTGAGCGGCCTGATCCGCGGCACACAGGCCGGGGTGTCCGCGCCCGGAGCATCGCAGCGACAACAACCACCGACCGCGTCCGCCCGAATCAGGCCGCGCGCCCGGCGGTTGACGCGTGTCGGGTCCGCCTGCGCGCTCGTGTGCTCGGTGTGCTCCGCACTCCTCGTCGCCACCACCGCGCGCGCGGCAACGTCCGCGCCACAGTCCGCGTCCCACCCCCTGGTCGGTGCGTACTACTACCTGTGGAACCCGGAGAACTTCTCCGGCGGCACGCTGCGCGCCCACCTGGTGCCGCCCCAGCAGCCGGCGACGTCGCTGGTGGACTCGAGCAGCCCGCAGACGGCCGCCCGCGACATCGCGAACGCACGGCGGGCGGGGATCGACTTCTTCGCGGTCGACTGGTGGCCCTACGACCCGGGGTACTCGGGGCGCGACTATCTCCAGGCCGACGCCGCCATGAAGGACTTCCTCGCGGCGCCCGACCTCGACCGCATGAAGTTCGCCATGTTCTACGAGACGTGGAACCTCGGTTTCGACCCGCTCCGTGAGTCCACCCCTGTCACCTTCCAGATGGAGCTGCACTTCGACGCCGACATGCTCTCCTTCGCCGAGCACTACTTCGCCAACCGGTCGTATCTGCGCATCCACGGCCGCCCGGTCGTGTTCTTGTACCTGACCCGGACGCTCACGGGGAATGTCGGCGCCATGATCCAGGGCGCCCGCACCGTGCTCGAGGCGCACGGCTACGACCCGTTCTTCATCGGGGACGAGGTCTACTGGCGGGTCACGCCCGAGACGCTCGACCCGAACGGACCGGTGCTCACCACCACGCCCCAGGCCGCACGCATCGAGCAGTTCGACGCCGTGACGTCGTACACGCTCTACTTCGGCGACCCCGAGCCCGAGTTCGGGCCGATCGCCGACTTCACGGGATACCCGGGCACCACCGACATCGTCGCCGACGAGCGGCGCTTGCTCGAGGAGTACCGCGCCGCCACCGGCGGCAAGGTGCCGGTCATTCCCGACGTGGGACCGGGGTTCAACGACCGCGGCTTCCGCCTCTCGACCAACCACCCGCCCCAGCCGCGCCAGTGGTTGCCAGGTGACGGCCCCTCGTCCACGCTCGACCATCTCTTCCGCGAGGTGGCGATCCCCGAGCTCGACCCGGCTTTGCCGATGGTGATGGTCACGTCGTGGGACGACTGGAACGAGGACACCGGCGTCGAGCCGATCCCGGGGACCCCGACGCAGCGCGACGACAGCATCGCCGGGAACTTCTACACGGAGGGCTACACCTACGGCGGGGAAGGCACGAGCGCCGTCGAGACGCTGCGCCAGGACGTGGCCCTGCTCGACCGCACCGCCGGGTGACCCCGCGTCACGACGTTGCCGGCGAGACGCCGTCGGCCGCGCCCGCGGCGCCGGCAACGTCAACGTCCGCGTCCCCGTGCGCCGTGACCCTACGCCGGCGCAGGCCGGCATAGGCGCTGCCCGCCGCGACGAGCAGCGCCAGCGCACAGGCGGCGATGGCGACCCCGTACCCGTGCAGGAACGCATCGGTGGCTTGCCGGCCGGCTTGGGCGCCGAGCGCCGACGTGACCGTGCCGACCTCGCCGCTGCTGACGCTCTGGGTGAGGTTCGTCGCACCGGCCTGCGCGCTGGCCGGCAGGTGCGAGACGCTGGCGGCCCAGGCGTTGCTGGCGGCCCGCACCCCGAGGAAGCCCACGAAGCCGAGCCCGACCGACGTGCCGACCTGGCGGCTCGCGTTCAGGATGCCGGCCGCCACGCCCGAGGTCCCGGTCGGCACGGTGCGCATGGCGACGTTGGTGATGCCCGGGACGAGCGTCCCGTAGCCGGCGCCCAGGAGGACGTAGCCCGCGGTGGCCAGCCAGAACGACGTCGACGTGGTGACGAAGCCGAGCAGAGCCACGCCGGCCGCGGCGACCAGGCAGCCCGCGACGACGACGGACCCACTGCGGAAGCGCTGCTGCAGGCGTCCCGAGAGTTGCGCCATCACGATGAACGGGACGTTCATCAAGAGCCACGAGACCCCGGTGCGCAGGGCGGACCAGCCCTTCACGTCTTGGAAGAGCAGCGTCACGAAGAACATGACGCTCGCCAGGGCGAGGTAGGCGAGGAAGTAGACGGCGCACGAGGTCCCGAAGCCCCGGTCGTGCAGCAGCGCCGGCGGTGCCATGGGGGAGGTGCACCGTCGCTCCCACCGCACGAACGCGGCGAGGAGGACGACGCCGGCGGCGATCGGCCCGTAGACGATCGGCGACGCGAAGGCGCGGTCGGCCGCCTCAATGAAGCCGAAGGTCACCGCGAACAGGCCGGTCGCCGACAGGACGATCCCGGCCACGTCGAGCCGGCGCGCGACCGGGTCCCGCGACTCGCTCACGCCCCCGAGGGCGACCACGAACCCGACGACGCCGACGGGGACGTTGACCCAGAAGACGCTGGACCAGTCCGAGAACCCGATGAGGATGCCGCCGAGCACCGGCCCGAGGCCGAAGCCGAGGCCCGCCACCGCGGCCCAGATCCCGATGGCGCCGGCGCGCGTCTCCACCGGATAGGCCTCCGAGAGGATCGACAGCGTGAGCGCGGCCATCACCGCGCCGCCGACACCCTGGACGACCCGGAAGGTGATGAGCGCCCCGGCGTCGGACGAGAGCGCGCAGGCCGCCGAGGCCAGGGTGAAGACGACGAGCCCCGCCAGGAAGACGCGCTTGCGCCCGTAGCGGTCGCCGAGCGTGCCCCCGAGCGGGATCAGCGTCGCCAGCGTCAGGGCGTACGCGCTGACCACCCATTCGAGCTCGCCCGCGTTCATGTGCAGCTCGTTCTGGATCGAGGGGAGCGCGATGTTGACGATGGTGATGTCCAGCAGGATCATCCCCTGCGAGATGCACATCGCCCACAGCGTCAGGCGCTGTTGCCGCCGGGTCTGCATCGCCGCCCAGTCTGGCGCGGCTCAGACGTAGTCGCTGTGTCGCATGTAGACGAGGGCGCCCCAGCCCCAGATCGGCGGCAGGTACGCGGTGCAGAACCGCTCGATGAAGACGGCAGCCACCGCTTGGTCTTGGGGGACGCCCGCGGCGGTCAGGCCCGCGATCAGCCCGACCTCGATCACGCCGGCGCCACCGGGCACCGGTGCCGCGCCGCCGATCATGGCCGCCAGCGTCAACACGACGATGAGCGTGGCGAAGCTCGCGTGCGCGCCCACCGCGTGGAGTGACGCACCGAGGCACAGCGCGATGAGCACCTGGCTGCCCACGCAGCCGCCGAGGACGTAGAAGACCTTGCGCGGCTCGACCGCGATCGCCTTCACGTCGTTCCAGATCGTCACCAGGTGCGGCCGCGCCTTCTCGGTCGCCAGGCGCCTGACGCGGGGGACCAGCGTCACCACACCCAGCGCGATCGCGACGGCGAGGACCACGATCAAGATGAGCCAGACCAGGTTCTCGTGGCTGCCGGTGGCCTCCGTCGTCGGCTTGTGGAAGTCGCCGATGGCGAAGGGCAGGCACACGAGGAAGAGGAGGCCCTTGACCACCCAGCTGGCGGTGCCGGCGATCGCCCCCGAGCTGATGGCCTGGGGCACGTCGAGGCCCTGGCGCTGGAAGAAGCGCACCCGCACCCCGAAGACGGCGGCGTTGCCCCCGACGAAGGAGGTGAACAGGTTCGAGGTCTCCAACGCGACGCAGCGCCCGAAGGGGATGGTCCCGATCACGGCACCGGTCAGTTCCACCGCCCCGGTCACCACCGGGAGCTGCCCGAGAACGAAGGCGCCCGCCACCCAGCCCCAGGCCGCGCCCTTGATCACCTCGAGCGATCCCGTCGCGTCGCTCAGGATGCCGATGATCAGCCAGAGCCCGACCAGGCTGCCGATGACCATGAGCAGGTTGGGCCAGCTGATCCGCTTGGCCTCGACCAGCTTGGGCGACTCGACGCCTGCCGCGGCGGCCAGCGCTTCGCGCAGCGTGCGCACCATCCCCTTCTGCGAGCGGGCTCGCCGCTCCGTGTCCGCGTCGAGGGTCGAGCGCTGCAGGCGCGTGAGCACGGTCTGGATCGTCTCCGTGTCGAGGACCCGGCACACCGAGGCCACCGTGCGATCGACGTCCACTACGACGGCCATCGCCGCCACCGCTGCCGCCAGGTCGCGGTCGGTGCGCGCCGGCGGCGCGGACGACGAGGCGCACCGGAAGTCGCGCAGCATCGGGCCGCTGTCGGTGGCGACGACGGTGCTCGGGCTGAGCGCGCCGTGCGAGATGCCGGCGTGGCGGAGGGTGACGATGTCGCGTAGATACGCGTCCACCAGCTCGTCCCCGACCTCGTCCGCCGCCAGGTCGGCGAGCCGCGTCCCGGCGGGCAGTCGCGTGACCAGCGCCGCGTCGCGGCTCGGGCCGCAGCGACCCGCCGCCACCACCTCGGGCACCTGCACACCGGCGTGGCCGCTCAAGAAGGTGAGGTACGCCTCGTGCTCGACTTGTTGGAGGCGGTTGAGGACGAGGGTGGGTCCCGAGTCCCGGTAGATGCAGAAGCGCCAGACCTTGCGCAGCCACTGCGCGTCGGCGGCGTCGCGCCCGTAGACGGCAAGCTCGAGCGGGCGGCCCTCGCTGTCGCGCCCGGCGAATTCGGCGACCCCCCACTCCTGGTGCTCCATCGACGTGAGGTCCACCACCTCGACCTGGAGGTCCCGCACGGCTCCGGTCACCTCCGCCGCAGAGGGCAGGCCGTTGGGTGCGCCGAAGGCGAGATGGCACGCGGCGGCGGTGCCCCAGCCGGTCAAGAGGCCGGCGAGGACGCCGAGCGGCAGTCCGTAGCCGCCCACGACGGCGCAGAGCGCGGCCACGCCGACGGCGAGCAGGACGAGGCGGTGCATGGGCCGGCTCAAGTAGGGCAGCCCGGCCAGCGCGACCGCCGTCGCGACCGCGAGGAGCGCGACGGGGAAGCGGGCGTTGAAGCCCGCGAACGCGGCGATGGGCTGGCGGCCGGCGTCGGGACCGAGCACGACGTCGAGCAGCAGGCAGACCACGATCGCCGCGACGCCCGCGGCCGCCATCTGGCGCAGCGCCGCGAGGCGCGGCACCAGCAGGCCGAGGATGAGGACGACGACGATGACGCCGGCCGTGCCGAGGAACCACAGCGCGGTGATCAGCCAGCGCACCCCGTTGGGCGGCGGCGTCAGCAACTCGGTGACGTGGACCTCGACCGAGGTGTTGGCGGCGGCGAGCGGGACGAGAATGATGAGCAGGGCGGTGGCCAGCCCGAGCCGGACGGCGTCCGAGGCGCGACGCCTCGTGGTGCCCCCGCCGTGGGGCCCGAGGAGGAGCGAGCGGACCCGCTGCGTCCAGGGGGTGCGGTGGCTTTCGCCCGGGGGCGCGACGACAGGACGCTCGTCCGCATCGGCCCGCCCCATGACCTTCATGGCAGGGCGACCGTAACCTTCCGCGCGGCGCGGTCCTGCCACCCCGGCTGCCGCGGTCGTGTCATGGTCGGCAATTGTGGCCCACCGTGCCTGCACCCAGTGGCCATCGACCCGACGGATCGTCACCTGACCAGCACCGACGTCCGCATCTGTGGTCGGCCCCGCCTGGGGAGCCGGAATCTCGGACGGGGGCCGGCCCGTAGGCCCAAGATGATGCCGTCATGACGACCGTCGCAACCACGAGCCCGCCGCCCGCCGTTCGGGCCGACTGGGACTCCCGCCCTGCACGCCGCGGCCTGCGCCGGCCCTCACCCGGCCCGCTCGGCGTCGCCGCCGCCACCGGTCTCGTGGTCTTCGAGGCGCTCGATGCCCTCCTCGGCGCGCACGGCTTGGGTCCGGCGCTGGCGGCGGGGTGGGCGACGCTCGTGGCCCCGGCGTTCCTCGCGGTGGTGCTGGCCGCGGTGGTGTGCGAACGGCTGTGGCCGGCCGAGCCCCGCTCGCTCCTCGCCCGGGGGCACGTCCACGATGCCGGGTACCTGCTCCTCTACGCGCTGGCGGTGGCGCCGTTCATGACGCTGTTGAGCGTCGGGAGCGCGGTGATCCTGCGCGGCCACGCAGCCTGGCTCGACGCGGGGTGGACGGCGCACTGGCCGCGTTGGGCGGTCGTGGTCGCGACCCTCGTCGGTATGGATCTCTGCAATTGGGTGGCCCACGTCGGTGATCACCGTGTCGGCGCGCTCTGGCGCATCCATGCGCTGCACCACTCCCAGGAGGAGCTCAGCGTGCTGACGTCGTTCCGCGCGCACCCGCTCATGCACACCACCGGGTTCGTGCTCGCGACCGTGCCCGTGCTGCTGCTGACCGGTGCGCGCCCGTTGGCGCCCGTCCTCATCACGCTCTACGTGTGCCTCGGCACCCTGCCGCACACCAACGTCCGCTGGTCCTACGGCCCGCTCGGCCGTCTCGTCGTCAGCCCCGCCTACCACCGCGTGCACCACGCCGCCGAGGGGGAGCAGGACGTCAACCTCGGGGTGGTGCTCACCGTGTGGGACGCCGTGTTCGGGATCGCCCGTTTTCCCGCCAAGGGCGGCGCGCCGTGTGCGACCGGCCTCCGTGGCAGGCCCGTGCCCGTGGAGCAGGCGGCACCCGTCGCGCGCTCGGCCCGTCTGCTGGCGCGCCAGCTGGCGCAGCCGTTCACAGCGGCCTGACGGCCGCCGCGCTCACAGCGGCCTGACGGCCGCCGCGCTCACTCGTTCCGGCTGAAGCGAGCCGCCCCGTCGCCGTGCAGGCGGCCGGCCGGGAGCAGGCGGCCGCAGGCAACGAGCGCGAGCGCCTGCGCCGGTCCCGAGACCGCCGTCCCTGCGCCGGCCGACCAGTCGAGGTCGTCGGCGCGGAGCGCCACGCCCGACAGGTCCACCCCGAAGAGGTTGGCACCCGGCGCCGCCACCACGCGCAGGACCTCAGTGATGCAGCCGTCGGGCACGCGGCGA
>DATJTU010000343.1:0-9633 GCA_035503015.1 Acidimicrobiales bacterium
GATCGGGACGGCCACGAAGGCGACGTACTCCGAGACGCGTGCCACCCCGAGATGGAACTGGCCGACGAGGTACATCGGATAGACCCGGAAGAACCCGAAGATCGACAGGTAGAGGATGAAATTGACGAGGTACAACGGCCGAAGGCTCCGGTCGGTGAGCACGCGGGCGAGATTCGTGAACGACTCGAGGTAGTGGCCCTTCCCCCCGGTCCCCGCGTGTGTCTCGCGGAACCAGGCGTACACCAGGACGCAGACCGCTCCGAGCAGGATCGTGACCGCCCAATACGGCGTGGCGTAGGAGAACCAACTGGCCAGCGAGTGATCCGCGAGCTGGCCGCCGCCGAGAGGCCCGACCACGTACGCCAGGCTCGCGCTGAGATAGACGAAGCCGAACAACCGGTTCCGATCGGCCCGGGGCGCCGTATCGGCGATGGCGCCCTGCGCCAGGACGATGTTGGACTCGGAGAGGCCCGCAAGGAAGCACGACACCAGCAGGAGCGGCAGGCTCTGCAGCGCGAGCGCCGATGCGATGCCGGCGTAGAAGATGGTCGTGGCCGTCAGCGAGAGGAGCAACACGGGTCTGCGCCCGAAGCGGTCCGACAGCGCGCCGAGGATCGGTGAGCCGAGGAACTGCCCGAACGGGTAGAGCGCCAGGAGGACGCCGAGCACGAGGCTGCGCTCGGTCATGCTCGAAGAGGTCGCCAGCATCCCGTTGTCGTTGTGCAGGATCATCGGCGTGAACGTGGCGATCATCAGGCTGTAGCCGAGGAAGCCGACGAACACCACGACGTACAGCGGCAAGATCCGCCGCTTGCCGCCGCCGTTCACGCTGAAGACGATACGTGCACCCGCGATCGGGCATCGGGGTGAGGGCTACATTTGCCGAAGGAGAGCGCCGCGAGCGAGGGAGGTCGAGAGCAGATGACGTCGAATGCCCCCGCCGCCAAGGACTCTGCCTCCCGCCTGATCGACGAGCGAATCAAGGAGCTCGGCGATTGGAGGGGCGACATGTTGTCGAACGTGCGCACCCTCATTCGCCAAGTCGACCCCGAGGTGGTCGAGGAATGGAAGTGGCGAGGCACGCCGGTGTGGTCCCACGACGGGATCATCTGCACCGGGGAGACCTACAAGAACGTTGTGAAGCTGACGTTCGCCAAGGGCGCATCCCTCAAAGACCCTGCCGGCCTGTTCAATTCGAGCCTCGAGGGCAATGTCAGGCGCGCCATCGACATCCACGAAGGGGAGAAACTCAACGTACGCGCGCTGAAGACGCTCGTGCGCGACGCGATCGCCTTGAACGCCTCGAAGCCGCCGAGCCGGGCCCGCGCGCCGCGCCGGGATTGATCCAGTGCCCACCCGGTCGCATGGATATCTGACCGTCCGCTCCGATCAGGCGCCTCCAGCGGTCGAGCATCTCCGTACCGAGGGCTACGTCGTGCTGCAGGGCGTGTTCACCGAGCACGAGCTCGATGCGCTGCGTGCCGATGTGGAGCGGGTCTTCCGGGAGTACCCGCCCGATGACCGGGGTGATCCGCCCGGAGAGGCCACGCCGTTCCGTTACGAGATGCTGAATCGAAGTGGTCTGGTGCAAGACGCGATCGGGAACCCGCAGATCCTCGAGGTGCTCGACTTCCTGCTGGGCGAGGACTGCCACGTGATCGCGAACACGGCGTGGTGGCAGCGGCCCGGAGAGAACGACCACCTCGGGCGCTTCTGGCACATCGACGCCGGCCCCCACGTACCCCGGGATGCTGGGGTCCCCTGGGACCCGCGCATCCCCTACCCCGTGTTCGCCATCGCCGCGCACCTCTATCTCGCGGACTGCCCGGTGGAGGCGGGACCCACCGGGGTCATCCCCCGGAGCCACACGTCGGGCCAGGTACCGCCGCGGTCGCGGCTCGCCGACGACGATCTCGAATGGGATGGTCGCCGGGTCGTGCCCATCGTGGCGAACGCGGGTGACGTCGCGCTCTTCGCGTCTGACGTGTGGCACCGCCGGCTGCCCCCGGGACCGGGTGATCCCGGGCGGATGTTCGTGCAATGTCATTACGGCCGGCGGGACCTGGCCCAGCGGATCCGGCCCACGTCCGCCGTCAATCACCTCTCCGCAGAAGCGCTGGCTCGGGCCCGCACCGAGAGGGAGAAGACGCTCATCGGGATCCACCCGTTGGGTTTCTACGACGGGTAACCCGCGTCGGCGTCGTCTCCCGCGCCCTGGCGGCGGTCGGTCTGGGAAAATGGCGTGGGAGGTGGTCGACGTTGGATGCCACCGTGGTCGCAGAGGCTCTCGGCGTGTCCGTGCAGGCTGGGGTCCCCGTGCTGCTCTGGGGGAGCCCGGGAACCGGGAAGACGTCGATCGTGCGCGCCCTCGGCGAGAGCCTGGGATGGCCGACCGAGGTGGTCATCGGGTCCATCCGTGAGCCGGCGGACTTCGCGGGGCTCCCGGTCGTGATCGAGGGATCCGTGCAGATGGCGCCACCGCTGTGGGCCAGGAGGCTGGCGGCCTCCGGTCATGGCTTGCTCTTCCTCGACGAGCTGACCACGGCGCCGCCCGCCGTGCAGGCCGCCATGCTGCGAGTGGTGCTCGAGCGCGTCGTCGGCGACCTCACCCTGCCCGAGGGGGTCCGTGTCGTCGCGGCGGCCAACCCGCCGGAGGAGGCGGCAGACGGGTGGCAGCTCTCGCCTCCTCTGGCCAACCGCCTTGTCCACCTCGACTGGCCGGTCGATGCCAAGGCCGTGTCGCGCGGCATCGCGATGGGGTTTCCGCCTCCTTCCTCCTTCGACGGGCGCGTGCCCCGGGACAGCCAGACGGTCGCCGCGCGTGCGGCGGTCGGCGCGTTCTTGGACGTCCGGCCGGCGTTGATTCTCGACGTCCCGACGGTTGCCGAGCAGGCAGGACGGGGGTGGCCCAGCCCGCGGAGCTGGGAATCGGTGGCCATCCTCCTCGCCGCGTGCGACGCCGTGGGGGCAACCCAGGACGCGCGAACCCTGCTCGTCCTGGGCGCGGTGGGCGAGGGCGCGGGCATCGAATTCCTGTCGTGGCTCGCCAACATGGACCTCCCCGACCCCGAATCCGTGCTCGCCGACCCTGACGGTTTCGAGCTGCCCGAGCGCAGCGACCGTGCCTTCGCCGTTCTCAGCGCGGTGGCGGCCGTGGCCGTGAGCCGAGGCGATGCCGAGTCGTGGTCCGCGGCGTGGCGCGTGGTCGAGCGCGTGGCAGAGCAGGCCCCGGACGTCGCAGCACTCGCCGCGCGCACGTTGGCGAGCGCGCGACCGGAAGGGGCACAGCTCCCCAGCGGGCTGCTCAAGATGGCGCCGGTGCTGCGCGCGGCAGGACTCATCCGCGGCGAAGGGGACTCATGATCCTGGGACGCGTCGAACGGCTGGCGCCGAACGAGCGACGGCTGTGGGCAGCGGCCCGGGTGTGGGCCGCCCATCAGGCTCCGTACATGTCGAGTGCCCTGCTCGCCTTGGATCCCGTCGTGGTGGACCAGTCCGAGGATCCCGACACCGCGCGCGCGGACCTCCGCTGCCTGCCGGTCGACGAGCAGTGGCACGTGTACCTCGATCCCGACGTGCTCGCCGCAACGGACGTCCCGACGGCGGGGTTCTGGCTCATCCACCAGGTGAGCCATCTGCTGCGTCATCACGCCGCGCGCTATCCCGGAGGAGACGAGGGCGCTGCCCGTCCTGCTCCGACCCGGACGCGGGCACAGCAGTGCTGGAACCGGGCGGCGGACTGCGAGATCAACGACGATCTCGTGGCCGGAGACGCAGTTGCGCCCTCGTCGGCCGTGCGTCCGAGCTCGCTCGGTCTGCCCGACTCCCTCACCGCCGAGGAGTACTGGGATCGCCTCGGGGGAGCGGAGCTCCTCGGGCGGACCCAGGATGCGTCGACGAACCTCGGCGCGCCCGGCGCACCGGGTCCGAACGATGCGACCGGTCCGAACGATGCGAACGATGCGAACGATGCGAACGGTCCGAAGGGCTCTGGCGACTGTGGCAGCGGGTGCGACGGTTCGGAGAGGCCATGGGACGCGCACGCACCGGGGATCGGCCAGACCGGCCGGAGGTTGGTCGAGCGGGACGTGGCCCGCAGGATCAAGGACCACCAGCGCCGGCGCGGGAACGTGTCCGCAGGGTGGCAGCGCTGGGCCGACGAGGTCCTCGAGCCCACCGTCAGCTGGCAACGCATGCTCGCCTCGGCGGTGCGCCTGGGGGTGGCCGACGTCGCCGGCCGGGTCGACTTCAGCTACCGCAAGCCGTCTCGGCGCAGCTCGGTGACACCGGACGTCGTCTTGCCGAGCCTCCGGCAGCCGTTGCCGAAGGTCGCCATGGTCCTCGACACGTCGGGGAGCATGAACGACGTCATGCTGTCGCAGAGCCTTGCCGAGGTGAAGGGCGTGCTCCGTGGCCTTGGCGTGGGCCGGCGGTACTTGCGGGTGGTCTGCTGTGACGCCAGCGCGTTCGAGGCGCAGAAAGTGCTCGAGGCCCGTGACGTCCAACTTCTCGGCGGCGGCGGCACGGACATGGGTGTGGGCTTGGCGAAGGCCGCCGAGCTCCGGCCTCGGCCCGACCTCATCATCGTGCTGACCGACGGGTTCACCCCGTGGCCGGCCGAGGCACCGCGCGGCATCAAGGTCATCGTCGGCCTCATGGACCCCGCTGGTGCGGTGCCGGACTGGGCGCGGACGATCCCGATCGGTCCCCCGGCCGCGGCATGAGCGGGAGGGCGACGCGCTGAGATGAAGCGAACTGGCATCGACACCGAGGAGCCCGACGAGCCCGACGAGCCCGAAGACCACGCACGCTGGCTGGCGGCGGGATTCGGCAGCGGCGAGGCCGCGATCTGGCGCCGCTGGCGGTTCACGATCGCACGAGCCGAGGCGTGGAAAGGGCACGGCATCGACGAAGGCCTCGTCGCCGCGCAGTGGCAGACCGCCGGCGCCACGCCCGAGACGGTCGGCGACTGGCTCGGTGCGGGCATCGACGCGGCCCAAGCAGTGCGGTGGCACGAGCTCGGCTTCTCACTCGAGCAGGCGAAGGACCACAAGCGGCACGGACGCGGCCCGGCCGACGCGTTCGGGCTGAGCAATCCGCAGCAACCGCACAACGTGTTCCCGGGCAGAGGCAGATGGGTTTCGACGTCGCCGGCGCGACGTTCCGTCCTTGTGGGAGGCGCGGCGATGGGCATGGCCGGGCCGTTCCACCAATTCCAGCAGTCCGGCGCGGATCCCCGCGTCATCCACGGCTACATCCAGCGCGGGTGGACGGACGGCGACGCCGTCGAGTGGGCGCGCCACGGCGTCGAGGCCCAGGACGCCTACACCTGGTTCGACCTGGGTCTCACGCCGGCCGAAGCAGGGCGGTTGACCCGTGAGGGCCACACGCCCGGTGAGGTGGTGCGCCAGTGGTGGCGGGCCGGCATCCCCTTCGAGGAGGTGGCCGAATGGATCGGGGCGGGGCTCAGCGTCGCAGAGGCCCTCGACCAGCGCGCCAACGGCGCCACCATGGAACACGCGGCGTCGCTGCGTGCGCTGCGCGACGAGGACGACGTCGTCACGCCGAGGGACCCGCGGCACTACGCCCTGTGGGCGCGGATGGGTCCGCCCGGCACCGACGTGATCGGCCCTCCGCCCGACGACCTGCCCGCCGCACTGGCCGCAGTCGAGGCTGCCTTCGCCGGGCTGTTGACGGCGGACGAAGATGGCGGCGTCCCCACCGTCGACCGCGGGTCGAACCTGGGGCAGTGTCTGCAAGAGGCCGCCGATCGACACGGTGTGGTGCGGGATTCGCCCCCTGCTGCAACGGTGAAGACCGACGCGGTGCGGTTCGTCAACGACCACGAGGCGCGGGTCCTCTACTCGGTGCACGTCGGTGCGGCGCTGAACCAGACCTTCGGAGGACGGATCGGCCGCGCGCTGTTCGTGGACGGAGCATGGAAGGTGGCACGGGAGACGTTCAGCGACTTCATGCAGATGGCGGGCGTGGTGTGCCCGCCCCCGCCGTAGATCCGGCGTGCGCGCACCGCTCGGCCGGCCCGGAACGATTCGATGACGACGTCGCTCAACCACGTCGGGCTGACCGTCAGCGACCTCGAGGCGTTCGCAGGCCTTCTACGTCGACGTCGCCGGGATGGAGCTCGTGCTGCGCGGGTACAGGACCGGTGGCGCATGGTTCGACACCTTGACCGAGAACGAGGGCGCCGTGATCGACGCCGCGCTGCTCATTGCCGGCGACCTGACCTTGCAGTTGGTGCAGTACCTCGAGGCCGGCGAGCCCGACGCGGTTACGGGGCACAGCCGCGTGGGCAATCTCCATCTGAGCTTCGACGTCGACGATGCTGCCGCCAAGCACGCGCAATTGAAAGGTCGTCCCGAATTGCGGGCGACTGACGTCGTGGACCTTCCCATCGAGGGGTACAAGAGCTTCTACGTCCGCGATCCGGACGGGGTGCCCGTCGAGTTCTTGGAGACGCCGGGGCACGAGGTGTGAGCGGGCTTTCGTTCACCCTCGTCGCCCCGCCGGAATCCGGCCCCGAGGGACTCGGTCAGGCGAGGCCCCGGGCCTCTTCGACCCGGTGCTTCCAGGCGATGGCCACGCCGAGGACGGCCACGTAGCCGGCCAAGACCAGCCAGTGGCTGAGACTCAGCGTCTGGCCGTCGAGCGCCGCCAGACCGAGGGCGTCGTGGTGGTAGCTCGGCATCACGTGGGCGATGGACTGCAGTGCGCCCGGCATGCGGTCGACCGGGTTGAACAGGCCGCCGAAGTAGCCGAGCACGAACATCAGCCCCGTGACGACGGGGAAGGCGGCTTCGGTCGCGACGACGAAACCGATGAAGACGCCCAATACCGCGAAGGGCAACGATGTGGCCCACAACAACACGGTGAGGCCCACCCATGTGGCGGCCGGCAGCTGGACGCCGCCGAAGCCGGCACCGACCACCTCGACGAGGATGATCACCGGGAGCACCACCAGCATGCTGGCGGTCACCTTCGTGCAGACGTAGGACCACGCCGGGATGGGGGTGATGCGCAGCTGGCGCGCCCATCCCGACGCACGCTCCATCGAGAGCCGCGTGCCGCCGGCCATGAGCGCAGCGACCAACGCCCCGAAGGAGCACATTGCGACCATGAGGTAGACGCGCCACGTCACCGCGCCGTCCACCACTTGGCCGGCCGGGCGGTCACCGAGGAACAGCAGATAGAAGGTCACCGGGAAGCCGACGGTGATGGCGAGGAACTTCCAGCTGCGCACCAGCCGGCCCACCTCGAATCCGCCGTAGGCCAGCAGCGGCGTCAGACGAGCGCGCCAGCCATCCCGCGGCCGCGGAACCGCGGACGCGCGGTCACGGTCGTCGATCGCGAGATCGGGCGTCACCAGCGACAGATCAGTCACGCGCTACTCCCAGCACCGCGTCCGCTGCACGAGGCGCCGCCGCGGACCGCGCCCGCGCCTCGCCGCAACCCGTGAGCGCGACGAACGCCTGCTCGAGTCCGGCCCCGGTCACCTCGAGGTCACGGAACGGCACCCCGCGGGCCACCAGGTCCCGGATCGTGGCGTCTGCGTCGAGGGAGTCGATCGAGACGCCGGTTCCGCACACCGCGAGTTCCGTGACGCCGTCGAGTTCCCCGAGCACCAGACGGTTCGGCTCGTCGGTGACGAAGCGAAGCCGCCGGGTTGCGACCGCTGCCTTCAAGGTTGCACCGGGGCCGTCGGCCACCACTTTGCCGTGGTTGAGGACGACCACACGGTCTGCGATCTCGTCTGCTTCCGCCAGGTGGTGGGTCGCGAACAGCACGGTTCGGCCTTCGTTCCCAAAGTCGCGCATCATCCGCCAGAAGCCTTGGCGTGACTCCACGTCCATGGCGGACGTCGGCTCGTCGAGGAACACGACCTCAGGATCGCCGGCGATGGCGATGGCGAACCGGACCCGCTGGGCCTGTCCGCCCGAGAGCCGATCAGTCCGCCGGCGCATGAGGGCCCCGATGTCGGCACGCTCGACGATCTGTGCGAGCGGCAACGGGCGCTTGTAGAGCTTGCGGACCAAACGCAACGCCTGGTCGACGCGCACGCCTGGCGGCAGACCGATGCCGGACCCCGACTGGAGCATGGCGCCAACCCGTCCGTCGGCGACGGCGCGGCGGGGATCGCTGCCGAGGACCTCGACACGGCCCCGCTGCGGTCGCACGAGACCGAGCAATACCGAGATCGTCGTCGACTTGCCGGCCCCGTTGGGTCCGAGCAGCGCGAGCACCTCACCTTGGGGGACCCGCAAGTCCAGCCCGTCGAGTGCAATGCGCGACCCGTAGCAGTGCGTGACACCCTGGAACGACAAGGAAACCGGTCGCCCGCGCACGGGTGCGTCTGCGCAAGTGCTTACGGCTGCGGGGATAGACAACTGCGAAGGTTCTCCGGCGGCTCAGGCCGCGTCCGCGGTCGCCTGATCGTACGTTTGGACTCTACTGCCGCCGCTGCGCGTGTTCCGGTCGGCCACACAAGGTTTATGGAAACATAACAGCGGCGGCACCTGCTTCTTGCGTCCTCGGTCGGTGCATCTCGTCTAGGGCCGACGGCGAATCGGGCTCTGAGCAGCGCCGTCTCGCAATGTGATGCTCGGGCAGGTCCGGGCCGGCGTTCCCGCAGGCCTCACAGACCGGGCAGCCCCGGCAGTGTCACGGTGATCGGAAGCGGACCGGGAACGGTGATGGTGATCGGGGCCGGTGCTGGTGCCGGAGGAGCGGGCGCGGTCGTGCTCGTCGTTGTCGGGGGGATCGTCGTTGTCGTACTGGTCGCCGGGGCTGGGGTCGTCGTTGTCGTGCTCGCAGGTGGCGCGGGGGTCGTCGGCGCCGTGGGGATCGTCGGCGTCGTTGGGTTCGTGACAACGGGAACCGTCGTCGTCGAGGTCCCGACCGGCGCCGCTGTCGTCGGCGTGGCTGGACTCGAACCTTGCGTCGCGGTGCCGCCCGGAGGATCTGCGGCTGACGTTGCCGCGCCGCTGCCCGATGGCGCCGGTGCGGGCGCGCCCGTCGATGACTGTGTCGACTCTGTCGACTGTGTCGAGCCCACGCCCGATGCTTCGGCGGCCGGCACATCCGTCAGACCCGGACCGAGCGCCAATGACCACGACGGCACGGAAGACCCGGTCGTCGCAACCGGCTTCTTCGTAGCCAGGAAGAGGCGGGTCACTGGGGCGCCTCCGCCGGTGAAGACAGGGTCAGGTGACCCGCTCGCCGCCGCTGCTGACGGGGAGAGGGGATCAGCCGCCTTGTGCTGTGTCGGTGCCGCGCTCGGCGCCCCCGAGGCACGGGGTGCCCGGCCCGACGTCGAATGAAGAAGGCCGACTTGCGGCAGCATCAGGATGACCACAACCGCCAGAACACCTGCGATGGCCCAGCGCGGCGCCTGTCGGTGACGATCGCCGTACGGAAACGCCTGCGCGAAGAATCCGTCCGCGTCCTTGATGAAGCGCCCGTTCTTTCCGCCTGAAGAATGCATCGCCACAACCGCCTTCGAGTCCACCGCCTACCCGCTACGTGAATTGTGTACCCGTTGTCTTTCGGAATCAACCGCGAACGAAACGGGCGTAGCGACTTTCGTCAACATCGAGGTCGCGGAGACGACTCGTCGCG
>DATJTU010000344.1:0-4056 GCA_035503015.1 Acidimicrobiales bacterium
GTCTTTCGGGTGCGGGCTCGTGAAGCGCACCCGCCCGATGCCGTCCACGGCCCCGACCGCGCGCAGCAAGCGGTCGAAGAGGGGCCGGCGGCGCGTGATGTCGCGGCCGTAGGAGTTGACGTTCTGGCCCAAGAGGGTCACCTCGGTGACCCCGCGGCGCGCCAGGAGGTCGACCTCGGCGACGATGTCGTCGAGCGGGCGGCTCACCTCGGGGCCGCGGACCGCGGGCACGATGCAGAAGGCGCACGAGTTGTCACAGCCGGTCTGAATGTTGACCCAGGCCGCGTACGGCAGTTCGCGCACGGCACCCGGGCCGAGCAGCGGGTTGGCGGCCGACTCGGGAATCGGCGCGTCGAGGATCTCCATCACCGGACCCTCGTCGCGGGCGCGCTCGAGCAGGCCGGGCGCGCTGGTGAGGTTGTGCGTGCCGAAGACGACGTCGACCCAGCCGACCTTCTCCTGGATCCGCTCCCGGTCCTTCTGGGCCAAACAGCCGCCGACGGCGATCTGCAGCCCGGGCTTCGCGTCGACGAGCTCCTTCAGCCGGCCGAGCGTCCCGTAGAGACGCTGGTCCGCGTTCTCGCGGATGCAGCAGGTGTTGAGGACGACGACGTCGGCTTCCTCCATGGAGGCGGCGGGCGCCAGGCCGTCCGCGACCAGCAACCCGGCGAGCCGCTCGGAGTCGTGCTCGTTCATCTGGCACCCGAAGGTGCGGATGAAATAGGTCCTGGGCATCCGCCGAAGTCTAGGGACCCCCGGCGCGTAGATTTTCGGCGGTGCGCCGCTCCCCCGCCGTCCCCGAACGCCGTCTCCGTGCGGGCGCCGTCGCCGGCGCGCTCCTCCTCGCGGTGCCGGCGCTGGCCGCGTGCGGCTCGGGATCAGGAGCAGCATCCGGCTCCGGCAGCGGCTCGTCGTCCGAGTCCGCCGACGCGCGCCTCGCGCAGGCGGGCACGACGGTGCAGCAGCAGATGACGCAGTACGAGGCGGCCGCACAGAAGTGCAAGAGCGAGTCGAGCCCGATCGTCTGTCTCGAGAAGGCCGACCGCACGCTCGGCGGCCAGGTCCACGACTACGCCAACGTGCTCGCGGTCGGGCACGGGTTCACCGCGCCGGAGTCCTCGCTCTCCGCGGCGCGCAACGCAGCGCAGTTGCTCGCCAACAGCCTCGAGATCCTCGGCGACGCGGAGCCCACCCAAGCCAACTACGACCAGGTGCTCAACACGTACAACGTCAACTCCGCCATCGCACAGCTCCAGAGTGCCGTCACCAAGCTGTCGTCGCACTGACGGCTGACGGTTGACGGCCCCGCCGGGCCGCACGGCACGACCGCACCGCACCAGCTACAGGACGACCTCCGCCTCGTCGCCGTAGACGAGGCCGCGCGTGTCGGCGCGGAGCTCGAGCACGCGGCCGGGGACGCCCGACTGCGCCAGCGCAGCCTCGGCGCCTGCCCGCACCGCGCCCCCCGTCGAGGTCCGCACGATCCCGATGAGGCTCGGCCCGGCGCCCGACCAGCTGGCGGCCAGGGCGCCGGCGTCGACCAGCGCGCGCAGCAGGCCGGTCGATTCGGGGAAGAGCTCGGTCCGGGCCGGCTGGTGGACGCGGTCGGCCGTGGCGGCGGGCTGGAGCGACGACGGGTCGGCGAGGCCTGCGATGAGCAGTCCCATGCGGCCGAGGTTGAAGACCACGTCGGCCCGGCTGAGCGAGTCGGGCAACACCCCGCGCGACTCGGGGGTCGCCAGGTCGCGGTCGGGCACGATCACCACGAAGGAGAGGTCGTCGCTGAGCGCCAGCGGCGCGTGCACGGGGATGCCCTCGACCGTCGTCGCGGTCACCAGGCCGCCGAACACGCTGGCCGCTGCGTTCTCGGGGTGCCCGTCGTAGGAGGACGCGACGGCGAAGGGGTCGTCCGAGCCGGCGGCGGCCGCGGCGGCCGCGGCGAGCGCGGCCGACGAACCGAGGCCGCGGGCCAGCGGGATCTGCGAGCGGACGGTGATGGCGCAATGGTCGTGCCCGAGCACCTCGGTGGCGACCCGCGCCGCGAGGTGCGACGCGTCGTCGAAGAGCTCGGCCCCCTCTCCCTCGCTGTGCACCTCGAGCGCAGCGGCAGGCTCGACGTCGACGCTCACGTAGCAGTCCAGCGCCACCGCGAGCGTGTCGAAGCCCGGTCCGAGATTGGCCGAGGACGCCGGAGCCCGTGCGCGCACGGCGTCAGGCTACGCGGTCAGAAGATCCGCTGGAGGAGGGTGGGACGCGGCACGTCCTGCTGCAGACGGACCGGGACCGTGACCGACTGCGTCCCGAGCGTGATCACTTCGGTCCCCACCGTGTCGCCGCGGCGGGCCTGGTCGCTCAGGTGGCGCTCCGGCCGGAACGTGCGGTGCGCCGTGACCCCGGGCCACGAGAGCATGATCGCCGCGGACGCGGTCGTGGCACGCACGGTCGTGCCCGCTTCGCTCACGTGCGCTGCGACGACGTTCCCGGGCAGGACCTCGGTCGCGCCGACGAGCGGCTGCAGCGCGTCGACCAGCGCCAGCGCGTGGAGGCCGGCCTGGGCCAGCACCTGCGGTCCCTGCTGGCCGGTGACCGCAGCGAGGAGGAGGACCTGCTGGCCGTGCACCGGTCGGATGACGGCGAGCACGTCGCAGCCGCCCGCCGCGGTGGTGAAGCCCGATTTCACGCCGAGCACGCCCTGGATCCCGAGCAGCGGCGTGTACGTCGAGATCGTCCCTGCGACCGGCAGCGTGACGGCCGACAGCTTGACGATCGCCGCGAAGGCAGGGTTCGCCATGTCCAGCGCCGCGACCTTGAGCAGGTCCGACGCGGTCGACATCGAGCCGGGGTTCACGCCGCTCGCGTCGGCGAAGTGCGACTGCGCCATGCCGAGGCTCGCGGCGTCGGCGTTCATCTTCGCCACGAAGGCGGGGATGCTGCCGGCGTCCCAGCGGGCGAGGAGGTCGGCGTAGTTGTCCGCGGAGTGCACCAGCAGGCCGCTCATGACCTGCTGCTCGCTGATCTCCTCGCCGACCGTGACCTCCGCGTTGGAGTCGTCGTCGACGGTGTCGTTGTCGTAGTCGTCGACGTCGGCCTGTGTCACCTCGATCGCGGGGCCCTGCTGGTTCAGCGCCAGCGGGTGGTCGTGCAGGATGACGTACGCCGTCATGAGCTTGGTCAGGCTGGCGACCGGCGCGGGCTTCTCCGCCGCCGATGCCATGTTGACCCCGATAGCCGGGATGGCGACTGCCCCCTCACCGGTGTCGGGCCAGGGCAGCGGGACGGACTGCGAGGGCACCGAGACCGACGACGTCAAAACAGGTGTCACCGCCGGTGCGGGGTCGGATTCGTGCAGGCGCACGCCCACGAACGCGCCCGCCGCGGCGAGGACGAGCACGACGACGGCTACGACCACGAGGACACGCCGGCCCCGGTGGCGCCGGTGCGAACGAGGCGCGTGACGGCTGTGCTGACGTTGGGGCGCCGCAGCTGCACCGGCTGCACCGGCCACGCCGGCCGCACCCGCCGCCGCTCCCCCCACCGTCGCCCCCGTTGCCACAGCCCCGGCCGCGGGTCCCACCGCGCTAGGCGGTGCAGTCGCTCCGGCCGCGGGTGCCGCCGCCGGCTGGCGCAGCGAGTCGAGGCGGAACGGCGCCACCATGACCGGCGCCTCGGCTTCGCCGAGGGGTCCCTCGGCTTCCGGGCTCACCGCCCGCTCAAGCCGTCGAGCTCTTCGGGCGTCATGAGCACCGCACGCGCCTTGGAGCCCTCGCTCGGTCCCACGACGCCGGCCTGCTCGAGCAGGTCCATGAGGCGCCCGGCCCGGGCGAATCCCACCCGCAGCTTCCGCTGCAGCATGGAGGTGGAGCCGAGCTGGGAGCGCACGACCAGGTCGCGCGCCTGCACCAGCAGCTCGTCGTCGTCGTCGCCGACCCCGTCGATGCCGAAGGGGCCGTCGTCGGTGCTGTCGATGGCGACGATGGCCTCGGTCTGCCCGCCCTGGGCGCGCCAGTGCGAGACCACGTCACGCACCTCTTCTTCGGAGACCCAGGGTGCCTGGAG
>DATJTU010000345.1:0-2490 GCA_035503015.1 Acidimicrobiales bacterium
GGCACCGGTGCGGTCACCAGAGTCCTCGTCGACACCACCGACGGCGAGCGCACCTGGACGACGATCGGGGTCTCGGAAAACATCATTGAGGCGAGCTGGCAGGCCCTCTACGATTCGATCGTCTTCGGGTTGCTGCACGCGACCTGAGCGGTATCGCACACACAGGGAACGCAACACGGGGGGGTAGTCAGGGGGGTCGGACATGACCGTATGGAGCCGCATCGCTGCGTCGATGGTCCGGCTTCCCCCGCCCCAGACCGCCGACGTCGCCGTCGAGCGCGACCTCGCCGCCAAGATGCCCGACGGCGTCGTGCTCCTGGCCGACCGCTGGTACCCGGCCGACGAGACCGGCCACGCTGCGCCTGCCGGGGCTCACGCTGGTGATGCAGGGAGCCGGCCGACCGTGTTGATCCGCACGCCGTACGGGCGGCGGGTCATGGGCCCGCTCGGACGGCTCTACGCCGAACGCGGGTACCAGACGGTGATCCAGTCCTGCCGCGCCACGTTCGGCTCCGAAGGGGAGTGGGAGCCGCTGCGCCACGAGCAGGCCGACGGCCACGCGACGTTGGCGTGGATCGCCGCCCAGCCGTGGTTCGACGGGCGCCTCGTCATGTGGGGCGGTAGCTACCTGGGCGGGACGCAGTGGGCCATCGCCGAGGACGCCCCCGACTTCGTGCGCGCGCTCGGCCTGCAGGTCACGTCGTCGAACTTCCGCGACGCCATCGTGTATCCCGGCGGCTCGTTCGCCCTCGAGATGGCGGTGGCGTGGCTCTACCAGATCAAGTACCAGGAGGAGGGCTGGCGGACCGTGCTGCGCACATCGCTGCGCGGCGGGAAGATCCTCGCCGCCGCCTGCGACGTCCTGCCGCTCGGTCAGTGCGACACCGCAGCCATCGGCGAGCCGGCTGCGGTGTACCAGAACTGGCTCGACCACGAGGCACCGGGCGACCCGTGGTGGGACCCCGTGGACTTCGGGCGCCGTCTGGACAAGGTCCCGCCGGCGAGCCTCATCGGGGGCTGGTACGACCTGTTCCTGCCGGCGCAGGTGGCCGACTACGAGGCGCTGCGCCGGGCCGGACGGGAGGCGCGGCTCACGATCGGGCCCTGGACCCACTCGAGTCCCGGCTTGTTCGCGGAGACAGTGCGGGACGGGCCGGCGTGGTGGGAAGAGCATCTGGGCGAGCACGCAGGGCGCGAGCCGCGCGCGGCGGTGCGGGTCTACGTGATGGGGTCGCGCACGTGGGAGGAGTTCTCCATGTGGCCGCCGGCAGGCGAGACGCAGCGCTGGTATCTCGGGCGCTGGGGCACGCTGAGCACCGACGCGCCGGCGGAGAGCGCGCCCGACCGTTATCACTACAACCCGCACGACCCCACGCCCGCTGTCGGCGGCGCCACGCTCAACATGGGGACGTCGGGACGCAAGGAGCAGCGCCGGCGTGAGCACCGCCACGACGTCCTCACCTACACGAGCCCGGTGTTGCGCGAGGACCTGACGGCCATCGGCCCGCTGCGGGCGACGCTCTACGTCCGCTCGTCGCTGGAGCACACGGACTTCGTCGTGCGCCTGTGCGATGTCACGCCGAAGGGCAAGTCCTACAACGTGAGTGACGGCATCGTCCGGCTCCGCCCCGGCTCGGTGCCAGACGACGAGGATGGTGTGCGCCAGCTCGAGATCGAGATGTGGCCGACCGCCAACACGTTCAAGGCGGGCCACCGCATCCGTCTCCAGGTCTCGAGCGGCGCCCACCCGATGTTCTGCCGCAACACGGGGACCGGTGAGCCCTTGGGGACGGCGACGGAGCTGCGCTCGGCCGACCAGGAGGTGTTCCACGATGCGGTGCGGGCGTCGTCCATCGAGTTGCCGGTGGTCCGTCTGATCGGTCGCGAGCCGCTCGGCTAATCTCCCGCGCATGACCCAGCCCAGCTTCGTGCCCATCGCCGAGGCGGACCAGGTGCGCCCTGCACTCCATCTCCAGGTCCCCGGCACATGGACCACCACGCGCCCGGCCGAGCTGACCGTGCCCGCGGTGCGCAGGGGGCGCAGCGTCGGCACACCGGGACCGGACTCGGGCTTCGCGCTCCGCCTGGCGAAGCGGTACGAGCACGAGCTCGTCCTCGGCGAGGGCGAGACCGGCGAGGACGTCGTGTTGGGCGTGGCGCTCGTCGGGTCCAAGCGCGCCGCGCTCTACGGCCGGGCACCGAGCATCTACGACGTGCGCTTCGCGCTGAACCTGTGGCAGTTCCTCGACCGCGACGTGCCGGAACCGCTCCGCGAAGAACGCCGCGCCCTGTTTTCCGCTGTGTCCCACGACTACGAGGCCCAGCGGGCGCTGGTCGACTCCATCCCGGAGGACACGCTGCGGCTTACCCCCGAAGAGGCGGTCGGGCAAGGGATCGCCCAAGGCGGCGCCAGCGCCGCGTAGGCGGGCGCGCGGGCGGTCTCGTGGAGACGATCGGGGCGATCGACCGGCTCGAGATCGAAGCTGGCGG
>DATJTU010000346.1:0-17083 GCA_035503015.1 Acidimicrobiales bacterium
CGCCTCGTAGCCCCGTCTCGAAATCGAATTGCGGCGACCACCCGAGCGATTTCGCCCGACTCGGATCGACGATCACCGCCGGCATCTCGCCCGGCCGTGCCGGCCCGTGCGTGACTTCGAATGAGGCCCCGGTCACGTCGCGCACGGCGTCGACGACCTCGAGCACCGACATCGACCTACCCGACCCGATAACAACCGGGCCCTGCCAATCCTCGCCTGCCAATCCCAGGCGCACCGCTGCGATCACGTCGGACACGTGGACATAGTCGCGCACCTGGCGGCCGTCTCCGTAGATCTCGAACGTCCGCCCGAGCCGGATCGCGCGCATCAGCCGCGCGACGATGCTGTCCTTGGCCTGCATCCCCGGCCCGTACACATTGGTTAGCCGCAGGAATGCGCAACGCACGCCGTACGAGGCGGTGTAGGCCGACATCAGCATCTCGCCGGCGGCCTTGGTCGCACCGTACGGCGTGAGCGGCTTCAGAACCGCCGTCTCGACGATCGCCGGGGCGTCCATTTCGCCCGTGACGGCGTTGGTCGACGCGAAGGCCAGCGAGCGCACGCCGGCGGCCCGCGCGGCCTCGAGCAGCGCCTGCGTGCCCGCCACGTTGGTCTCGAACGTCCCGACCGGATTCTCGACCGATCGCAGCACCGACGTCACGGCCGCCAGGTGCACCACCGAATCGACTCCACCCGCGAACGCCGCGTCCAGGACATCCGCATCCGCGATGTCGCCGACGACGATGTCAACGGCCGGATCGGGATGGGGCTTCAGATCGACAACGCGAACAGCCGCGCCGGCCCGCGTCAGCTCCGCCACCGCATGGCGGCCGATGAATCCTGAGCCTCCCGTGACGAGGACCCGGCGTCCCTGCAGGGCCGTCGAGTCGCTCACGTCTGGGCCAGCGCGCCCGTCGAGGTCTGGGGCAGCTCGCTGGTCGTGGCGCGCCAGCTCACGGTCGGCATGATCGCGGCGAGGTCCACGCGGTCCTTGTGGCGCTCGACCACTTCGAACAGGTGGTCGATCAGCGTCATCGAGAGCAGTGTCGGCTTCAGTCCCAGCTCCTCCAGCTTCGAGTGCTTGACGTTGTAGTAGTGGCCCTCGGCCTCGACGCGCGGGTTATCGACGTGCTCGATCGTCGCCTCCCCCGGATACTCCTGGGCAACCGTCTCGGCGATCTGCTTGACCGACATCGATTCGGTCATCTGATTGAAGACGCGGAATTCGCCGGGCTCGGCGGGGTTCTCCGACGCGATCCGGATGCACTCGACGGTGTCGACGATGTTGATCATGCCGCGCGTCTGCGAGCCGTCCCCGTAAACGGTCAGGGGATGGCCGAGCACCGCCTGGATCACCATCCGGTTGAGCACGGTGCCGAACACGCCGTCGTAGTCGAAGCGGGTGGCGAGCACGGGGTCGAGGTCGGTCTCGTCGGTCGACTGGCCGTAGACGATGCCCTGGTTCAGGTCCGTCGCACGGAGCCCCCAGATGCGGCAGCCGAACATGATGTTGTGGCTGTCGTGCACCTTGGACAGGTGGTAGAAGGATCCGGGTTGCTTCGGGTAGGGCAGCACGTCGGTCCGGCCCTTGTGCGTGATCTCGATGAACCCCTCTTCGATGTCGATGTTGGGGTAGCCGTACTCGCCCATCGTCCCGAGCTTCACGAGGTGGATGTCGGGATTGGTCTCCTGAATGGCGTACATCACGTTCAGGTTGCCCACGACGTTGTTGACCTGTGTGTAGACCGCATGCTCGCGGTCGATCATCGAGTAGGGCGCGGAGCGCTGCTCGCCGAAGTGCACGATGGCGTCGGGCTCTGCCTCCTCGATGACTCCGTAGGTGAACGCGGCGTCGGTGAGGTTGCCGATGCGGACGTTGACGGCGTGACCCGAGACCTGCTCCCAGCGCGTCACGCGGTCCTGCAACGGAGCGATGGGCACGAGGCTGTCGACGCCCATCTCGCGGTCGTACTCGCGGCGGACGAGGTTGTCGACGACCGTGACGTCGTTTCCACGGGCCGACAGGTGCAGGGCGGTGGGCCAACCGAGGTAGCCGTCCCCCCCGAGTACCAGAATCTTCATCCTCACCCTTTTGTCTTCCGTTGGGACCCCAATTGTTACGGAGTCGTGTCAAGTCACATCATGGGGCAATACCCTGAATCCTGGCTGTGTAAGGCCTGTCATTGCCGTGAGACCAGGGATTTCGTACCCGGCGGGAGCCTAAAGGAACGAAAATCGGCGCGAGGGGATCCCCCCGGCGCGCCCGGCGCGGCGCCGCGGCACGGGACCGGCGCCGCTCAGCCGGGCTCGTCCCACAGGGCCCGGCGCAGGCCCGAGGCCCGCGCGATCGGCCGTTCGATGGCGGCGCGGATCGGGTCCTCGGTGCCCACCATGATCAGCCGCTCCTGCGCCCGGCTCACTGCCGTGTAGAGCAGCTCGCGGGTGAGCAGCCGCGAGTCCGCGCCCGGGAGCACACACGCCACGGTGTGGAACTGCGAGCCCTGGCTCTTGTGCACCGTCATCGCGTAGACGGTGTCCACCGCGGCCAGACGGGCCGGGCTCACCGAGACGACGTCGCCACCGCGCTCGAAGGCAGCCACCATCGGCCGATCGTCGCCGCGGACCACGACGCCGACGTCACCGTTGAAGAGCTGCAACGCGTGATCGTTCTCGGTGATGATCACCGGTCGCCCGACGTACCAGTCGGCTCCGGTCGAGAACTGCTCGATGCCGCCGGTGAGCCACGACTCGATCTGACGGGTCCACGTTGTCACCCCTTCGGGGCCCCGGCGGTGCGCGCACAGCAGCCGGAAACGGCCGAGCGCAGCCAGCGCCGCGCGGGCGTCGCCTGCCCTGGCGGCTTCGATCGAATCCCTGCCGTTGTCGATCGCCAGGTCTCGGATCACGCTGAGGTCGGTGGACGGGTCGCTCGCCGATCCGTCCAGCCATTCCACGTTCGTACCATCGGCCGCCAGCACGTCGAACGCCCCGTCGGCGTCGCCGCGTTGGACGGCACGCGCAAGCTCCGCAATTGCGCCGCGGTGTCTGCGGACGAACCGGAGTGCAACGATCCCGTTGCCGATGGGCGGCCCATCGGTAGCCGCGGCCTCCGACACCCGATGGCGGATCGCGGATCCGACCTGGTCACGGACCGCGTTGCTGAGGGTGGCACCAGCCGTCGCCGGCCCCACGACATCGCCGAGCACGGCCCCCGCTTCCACCGAAGCGAGCTGTTCCGGGTCGCCCACCAGCACCAGACGCGCATCGGGCCGAACGGCCTCGAGCAAGCGTGCCATCAACGACAACGAGACCATCGACGTCTCGTCCACGATCACCACGTCGTGGCGCAGCTGATTCCCCCGGTGATGGCGGAACCGGGTCCGATTGCCGGCGTCGAAACCCAGCAGGCGGTGCAGTGTCGTGCCGCGGAGCGTCAGCAACCGCGAGCGAGTGTCGTCGTCGACGTTCATCTCTTGCGCTTCGGCCCGCACGGCTTCTTCGAGCCGGGCTGCCGCCTTCCCCGTCGGCGCCGCCAGCGCAATCAGCGGGGGCCGCGAGACCGCGGCACCCTGCGAGTCGAGCAGCGCCAGCACGCGCGCAACGGTGGTCGTCTTGCCCGTCCCCGGGCCTCCCGCGATCACCGAGAGCAAACGGAGGACGGCGACGGCAGCCGCCGTGGGCTGGAGGCGATCGGGATCCTCGTCGCCGTCCACCTCGAACAGGACTGCCATGTCGCGGGCCAACAACCCTTCGTCGACATCCCGTGCGGCATTCTGGGCCCGGCCCTTCAGATCCTCCGCCACGGCAACCTCGTCGTGCCAGAGCCGGTCGAGGTAGAGCGAGGGACCTTCGAGGTGCAGCGGCCGATCCGCGCCCACGAGACCGCTCCCCGAAAGCGCCTCTAACCACGCGTCAGGATCCGGCCACGGCAGCGCGTCGATGACATCATCGCTGTCGAAGTCGCTGCTCGCGGTGTGCCGGATCGTGCGGAGATCGACGCAGACGTGGCCGAGACGAGGCGCGCGCACCGCGAACGCGGCGGCGAGCTGGGCCGTCTCGTCGGTGACGCCACCGAGTGCGGCAAGACGTTGTGCGACGTGAACATCGGAGGGTGCGAGGATCGCGGCCGCGTTGAACAGCTCGAGCGTGCCGGTCGCGGCGCGCGCCACTGCGACGTCGAATGGTTCCGTTCCGTCCGAGACGTCGACGTCGTGCCCCGGGGTCACGCGTCCCGCCCCTCGTCGAAGAGGTCGCTCAGCGCCTCGACAAGTGGCCCCGGTGCACGCCACGACCAGACGCCGCAGGGCTGCCCCTCGTTGCGGACGTGTTCGACGGCGCTCATACCCCGCACGAAGAGGTAAAGCACGCCGCCGAGATGGCGCTCGGCGTCGTAGCTCGGCAGGCGCCACCGCAGGTAGCGGTGCAGCGCCACGGAATAGAGCAGGGCCTGGAGCGGATAGTGCGCGGCGGACATCTCGGCCATCAACGCGTCCGGTCGGTAGTGCCACGAGGTGAGCGACTCCTCGGGCCCGCAGAGCTTGTTGGTCTTGTAGTCGGCGACCACGAAGCGTCCGTCGTGGCGAAAGACGAGGTCGAGGCTCCCCGTCAGGTAGCCCCGCATCACACCGTCGAGGCTCGGGCCGCGCAGACGCTCCGCGTAGGCGCGGACAGGATCGCCTGCGGCAAGGTGCGTGTCGAGGAGGTCTGCAACGTCGGCCACCTCGAGTTGGTCCGATTGGTCTGCTTCTTCACCACCGACCAGCGGGAACTCGAATCCGAGCTCGTCGAGCCGGTCGGCGCGGCTGATGTCGCGCAGCCGGAGGTCGCCGACCATGGGTCCCAACGGGGACCCGATCGCCGCGCTGAGTCCGGCCACGACATCGGCACGATCGCCCAGGTCGGCGTTGCGCCACTGCGTCTGCCGCTCGAGTGCCCGCCCGACCTCTGCTTCGAGATCGGCTGCGTCGAACTCGGTGTGCTGCAGCACCTCGTGCACGATGGTGCCGACCAGGGTCCCGCCCGGCATGTCCGCCAGACCGAGCGCCACCGACGCCCGTGTCTCGTCTTCGGGGCGATCCGTCCGATGGAGGACGATGGAAACGTCCGAAGAAGGCTCGTCGACGGTCCCCTCGTCCTCGGGCTCGCTACCGATAGTCGGAGTCTCGTGCGCGTCACGCGTGATGGCCGAGTAGGACAGGCGCCGCCACGCAGCGTCGAGCCTGCGGTCGAAGACCGCCGCGGCGAGTTCGCCGCCGATGCCGGGCGGCGCGGCCCACCGGACACCGGTCGAAGCACCGACCCGCTCGACGGAGACATCAGGACCGAGCGATTCGAAGACTTCCTGGACGACGTCATCGGGGCGCGACTTCTTCATGCCGTAGGGCGCCACCTCACCGGTCGGCGCCTTGTCGAACAGCAGCCGCGAGATGGGCGAGTTGGCGGTATCACGCCCGCCGGCCCACCACAGCACGGCCTGGTGCCGTGCTCGGGTCAGTGCGACGTAGAAGAGACGGAGCGCTTCGCCCTGCCCTTCTTCCTTCTCGAGTTTTCGGTGGCGATCCTGCTCGCGTCCAGGCCCACCGACGTCGACGGTGCGCTCGTGCGCGTTGTCGGGGTCGTGGAACACGGGGACCCCGATCCGATGGATGTACCCGTCCCACGGGAAGGGATACAGCACGATCGGGAATTCCAAACCCTTGGACCGATGGATGGTGATCACCTGCACCGCGCGCGCGTCCGACTCGAGACGCCGGGTCCGCTCCTCGTTCTCGGAGTCGCGATCAGCCTCGGTGATGCGTCGCCCGAGCCAGTTCGCCATCGCCGTGGGTCCCACGCCCTCTGTGGCGCCCGCCTCGTACAGCAATTGGGTGACGTGCCGCAGGTCCGTCATCGAACGCTCGCCGTCAGCCCCTGCGAGCACCCGCCCCGGCAGGTCTCGTTCGGCGGCGACCGTCTCATAGAGCGCGGCCACGCCTTTGTCGCGCAGGAGTGTGGCCCACCTGTGCAGCGACCAGTGGAGGTCCTCCCACTGCGCCTCATCGGCCACTGCCACCTGTTCGGCTGTCCAGCCGATGAACGGAGAGAGCGCGATCAGCGAGGCTCGGTCCCGCGCGGTGGGGCGCTCCAACGACTCGAGCAAGCGGAGCCACTCCCGGGCGCCGTCGGACGCGAACACGGACCCGGCCCCACCCACCACCACAGGCACGCCGGCAACGTGCAGTGCGTCCCGCACGAGGGCGGCGTGGGGGTTTGCGCGGACCAACACGGCGATGTGGCCTGGATGCAATTGCGTCCGCGACACTTCGACGCCGTCTCGGCTGCGGGTGATGACCTCCGCCCCCGACGACAACATCTCGACGACTCGTTCCGCGAGGTCTGCCGCGATGCACTCCCGCGCGTCCGCGGCCTTCAGTCCGTCCTTGGTCCGGCTTACCAAACCGTCGGCCGCGTGCAGTACCCGGACCCGCAACGGCGAGGCCACCGGCATGCCGACAAGCCTCGGCTCGACGTTCGCCCTCGCTGACCGGACGCTCCGGTACTCGATCCCGCCCTGCCCCAGCTCGGCGTTGCCGAAGAGGGCGTCATACGCATCGAGAAGTGCCTTGTCCGAGCGCCAGTTCTCCCCCAGCGTGAACTCCGCCGCGACCGAGTCCTTCGCCTGGAGGTAGGCCTGCACGTCTGCGCCACGAAAGGCGTAAATGGCTTGCTTCGGATCGCCGATGAGCACAAGCGTGATCTCCCCGTCACCGAAGGCCCGTCGCATGATCTCCCACTGGACCGGGTCGGTGTCCTGGAACTCGTCTACGAGGACCACGTCGTACCGCGCGCGCAGTCGGTTCCGGGCGTGTGGGCCCCGCACCGGGTCTCGGAGAGTCGTCCGTAACCGCAAGAGGACGTCGTCGTACGTCATGATCTTCAACGCGCGTTTACGACGTTCCATCTCTTGCTGGAAGGCCTCGGCGAAACGAGCACGTTCCGCGTCGAGGTCCTTTCCGTCAGTTGGCGCCGGCACAATGTTCGCATCGGGGTGCTGAAGCACCTTTCTCGCGATGCTCACGGCGTCGTCGTAGCTGAAGCCGTGCTCGTTCGGACTGCGGGCGAATTTGCGGAGGTAGAGGTCGTCAACCACTTCCTCCATCAGGTCGCGTACGTCTTCGACAAGCGTGACGTCCCGATCGACATCGCCGGCCGTGCCGAGGCCGTAGAGGACCTGGAGACAGAAGCCATGGGTCGTCTCGATGGTGGCAGCGTCGAAATCCGCAACAGCCTTCGCGAGCCGGTCCCGACGCTCCTGCTGTACGGCCCGAGGTGCGTCCGCGAGCCGGCGGAGCACCTCGTCGTCCTCGGGCGCTTCCTCGCCTGCAAGCACGCCGGCCAGGCCGTCGAGCGCACCGACGAGGCGGTCTCGTACCCGCTCGCGCAATTCGCCTGTCGCCATCCGGGTGAAGGTGATGACGAGAAGCCGCTCGATCGGCTTCGCCATCTCTGCCACGTAGCGGGCCGTCAGTGCGGCAATGGTGAACGTCTTCCCCGTTCCAGCGCTCGCTTCGAGGAGCGTCATGCCGCGCGGGAGCGGACCGGAGACGTCGAAGGCTTCCGGGCTGACGCGCTCCGTCATCGGGAGGTCACCCGTTCCTGCCGCAGCAGCCCATCCCAGAGGAGCCGCGCGTAGAACCCGAAGCGCGCGCCCTCGGCGGGATCGACGCACCAGGCCGCCTCGTCATCACCCGGCACGCCGGAGCGCACCACCATGTCGTTGAAGGAAAGATGTCCGCCGAGAACGAGGCGATGCGAGCGGTCCTTGTCCTCGAGTTCGAAGTCGAAGGTCGATTCCCACTTTTGCCGGGCGGCCGCGTCGGCGTCGTCGGCACCCGCCGCGCGCGCCGACGCGTAGGCCGCCGACGTCTTGCAGTACAGCGGCAACGGCTGCATCATGCCGATCTGGAAGAGCTCGAGGAGTTGCACCAGATGCGCCGTCGCGTTGTGGTGCCGGCTGGGGGCGTCCGTCCCGAGCGGCGCAATCTCGGCAATGCTGACTGCACGCGAGGACCTTCGCTCCGCGCGCCCCACGCTGACGGCAGAGAACGGCCGTTCCGGCTGCATCGCAGTGAGGGCGAGAAGCTGCACCCAGGCTGCCAGGCGGAGCGCCGGCTGCATGCGCCGGTACGTGACGAGGTGCACCACATCGCCTCGCACGCCTTGCACGACCCCGGAGAGATGGGGTACTCCGCCGAGCGCGAGGTCGATCGCAACCGATGTGGGCGCGACGCCACCGTGGACCTCGTTGCTCGAACGCACCAGTGCCTCGATGTCGTTCGCCATCTCGGTGAGCGCCGGCTCGGCCAAAGCGCCTGGCGGAAGAGCCCCGCGGGCGACCTCCGCGGCTTCGCACGTCTCCCAGTCGACGCCGTCGAGACGAGCGCCCAGAATCCGTTCGCCGACTCGCCACTCGGACAACCCGCTGAGTTCGATCGGGATGGCGTCGTCGACCTCGCGGGTCCTTTCGAAGAGCGAGACACCGAGGCGCTCACGCAGGAAGACGCGTACCGGATGTTGGACGAATCGGCCGAGCATCTCAATGTCGACCGGTCCGCTGCGCGGGGGCAAGGGACGGCTGAGGAACGGCTCGGACGACTCTCGCGGCGCTCGGGCGGCACGCGCGCCACGCAGGTGGACCGAGTCGAAACTCCACCTTCGATCTGGGACCAATGCGCCGATTTCGTAGTTCCGTGCGTCGAAGGGTTGCAGAGGGTGCTCGACGGTGATCGCGTCTCGCGGCAGCTTTCCGTCGACGCGCACCGTGCGATCGATCACGTCCAGCAACTCTCCGACAGGGACGGCTGGCGGTCGACGCAGATTCGACCGCTCGTCGCGCCCGGCGTAGGTGACGATCAGCTGCTCCCGTGACGCCAGCACTGCGTCCAGTAGGAGTTGTCGATCTTCGCTGCGCACATCACGATCACCGACCCGAGGCTCCGCAGCCGTGAGGTCGTCTCCGTCACGTTCGATATGACGAGGAAAGCTGCCGTCGTCCAACCCAAGGAGACAGACCACCTTGTGCGGGATCGAGCGCATCGGCACGAGAGTGCAGACCGTGAGGTGTCCGGTCCGGAAGTTGGCGCGCGTGGGCTGACCCTTGAGGCGATCGGCCAGAATCGATCGGACGTCATCCCGGCTGAGCACAACCCGGCTGATGCCGCGCGTCGACGTCGCCTGCGTCACCACGTCGTCGAACATGGCCGTCATCTGCGCGTGTTGCCACTCGTCCCCCGGCGACACGGCGGCGAGTGAGTCGGCCACGTCGGCGAGTGTCTTCGCCCATTCCTCGATGGGCCGCAGGGAATCGAGCGCGTCGGCTGCACTGCGAAGGCGATCGACGAACTCCGCAAAGCGGCCCGCCAGTTCGATGTCGCCCGAATCCACGTCGTCCAGCGGTGCGGCCGCCTCATACAGCCTCTCCCGGTCGTCGGCCATCGCGACGCCGAGCAAAATGCGGTCGAGACCCGAGCGCCACGTGTTGGCCGTGAGGCCACCCAAGCGGAAGGACTCTCGGTGTTCGGCGTCGAATCCCCAGCACACGTGCGCGTCGCGCACCCACCCCTCCAACCGGACGAGATCCTGGTCGCTGAAGCGAAAGCGGCGGCGTACCGGCTCGCGCCCCGTGAGGTCGAGCAGCTGAGTCGCCGTCATGCGGGAGGGTGCGAGGTCGAGGACCTCGGCGAGGACAGCCATCAGCGGGTTCGTGCGACGGAGCGAGCGGTCCGCCAACCGGATCTCGAGCTGGCCGGGCGCGTCGCCAGGGTCGTCAGCACGGTCTCGTGCACCGAAGGTTGCCTCGATCAGCGGCGCGTAGCTCTCGATGTCGGGACACATGATGACCACGTCGCGTAGCTCGAGGGTCGGGTCCTTCTCGAGCCTGTGAAGGATCGCGTCGCGCAGGACTTCGACCTGGCGCGAGCGCCCGTGACACGCGTGAACCTGGACACTCTCGTCGCCCTCTTCGAGGAGCGGGCGCGGATCCTCGGCTCCCCCGACGACACCGTCGCCGACCGGGCGCCGATCGGCTCGGACGTCATCTTGAATCTGCTCCAGAAGCGAGCGCGGTCCCGACACCTCCTCGACCGGTGGCCCGTGCACGGCAGCTGACCCGAGGACGAGCTGCATCTCGCGGGCATCACGACCCCATGAGGCAAGCAGGGGGTTACTCGGGATCGCCGCCGTCGTGTCCTCCCGGCGGAAGAGCTGACGCGTGCCGCTACCGACCATCGGTGCGAGCCGTTCCCATAGAACCGGCGAGGGGTAGAGCAAGAACAGGTGTACGTCCCGCAGGGCGCCGAGCGCCTCCAGCACGTCGAGATAGCTCGCCGGCAGCCTGGTGAGGCCGAACAGCGAAAGGCGGTCGGGCAACGTGACCAGGCTGCGGTCTTTGCCGAGCCTCTCACACGCCTCGCGCAGACGTTCGGCCGGGCTTGGCACTCCCATGCGCTCGCGCAGGCGCAGCCACAGTTCGTACTGCCACGATTCCTCGCCGAACCGGGGCGTCCCATCCGCCCAGCGCTGCAGCATGTCGGGACGGTGCACGGCGTAGCGGTCGAAGAGGTCGGCGACATGGCGGATGCTCGAGAAGCGCTTGGACGCTTCGACGGTTCGCGACTGTCGGATGTGCTCTGCCAGCGGCGCGAGCCACTGCTCGTCGAAGTGCGCCTCCACGAGCTCGATGAGTGGCCACACCGCACGTTCGGGCGCCCACGGGTCGGCACCGGGGTCGCCGTCCGTCGCTGCAGCGAGCGCGCTGGCCACAAGCGTCCCGGGGAACGGGAAGTCGACGTTGGCGCACACGCCGTCGCGGTGGCCCTCGCGTGCGCCCAGCTGGCCGGAGAGGCGCTGCGTCAGCCAGCGCTCGATCCCGCGCGTCGGCACGGACACCACCTCTGCCTCCATCGGGTCCACAAGGGGCTCGGACAACAGCTCGCCCAACATGGCAACGAGGTCCTCGGAGCGATGAGACCGGTGGACGTGCAGCACCCCGGCAGAGTACGTCGCCGCTGTTCGAGTCCCGCCTGACGTGGATCAGGCCGGTGTGCCGCGGTTGGCGCTCCCCTCGGGGAGCACCACGATGGTGGATCCGTCGTCGTCCTCGTCGAAGAGCTCGACCGCTTGGAGGTGCCGGGGCGCGGCCTCGATCTGCCCGAGCTCGTCGATCTCGGGCGCCTCGTTGCCGACGACCCCGAGGGAGGGGAACTTGCGCGCCGTCACGAGCACCCTCGACTCGAGCGAGCCGACCACCTTGTTGTACGCGTCGACGCTCGTGGTGAGGCTCCGCTGGAGCGACTGCATGTAGCCGGTCATGGTGCGCAGCCGCTCGTACAGCTCGGCGCCGAGGTGCTGGACCTGGCGCGCGTTGTCGGCCAGCCGCTCCTGCTGCCACGACAAGGCGATGGTCCGCAGCGCGGCGACGAGCGTGTTGGGCGTGGCGAGGACGATGCGCTTCGCGAGGGCGAAGTCCTGCAACGTGGGATCCGCCTCGCACGCGGCGGCGAGCAGCGACTCGCCGGGGACGAACGCCACCACGAATTCGGGTGAGCCCTCGACGTGCTTCCAGTACTCCTTCTTCGCCAGCTGGTCGACGTGGGTCCGCAGCTGCCGGGCGTGCTTCTCGAGCAGCGTCTTGCGTGTCGCCTCGTCGTCTGCCTCGCTGAACTGGAGGAACGCCTCGAGCGGCACCTTGGCGTCGATCACGACCTGCCCGCCCCCGGGCAGGCGCACGACCATGTCGGGGCGGATGGAACCGTCCTCGGCGGGCAGCGTCCGCTGCTCGATGAAGTCGCAGTGCTCGATCATGCCGGCGGCCTCGACGGTGTTGCGCAGCGTCATCTCGCCCCAGCGCCCGCGTGTCTGCGGCGAGCGCAGCGCGGTCACCAGGTTCCGGGTCTCCTTCTGGAGCTGCTGGTGCCCCGTGTGCAGGGCGGCGACGCGCTCGGTGAGGGTGGCGTAGGCACCCTTGCGCTCGACCTCCATCGCCTGGAGCCCGCGCTCGTAGCGCGCCAGCGTGTCGCTCAGGGGGTTCAGCAGTTCTTCGATCGCGTCGTGGCGGCGTGCCAGGTCGCCCTGGGCCGCCGCCCGCGCCTCGTTCAGCCGGGTGTCGGCGAGCGTCAGGAACTGCTCGCTGTTCTTCGCCAGCGCATCGGCGGAGAGCTCGGCGAACGCACCCACGAGCCGCGTGCGGTCCTCCTCCGTGCGCTGCGCCGCCTCGCGCTCGAAGGACAGCAGCTGGTCGCGCTCGGACACGGCCACGGCGCGCGCCGTCTCCGCCGCCGCGGCCGCGTCCGACGCGGCCTTCAGCCGTGCGCCCTGTTCGGCCATCGCGTCGCGTGCGTCGGCCAGCCGGCTCTCCGCCAGTCGCCGTGCCGAGGTCTCGTGCGCGCTGCGCCACAGGCACCACGCGCCGCCGATCGCAAGGCCGACGACGAGCCCGATGACCACGCCGATCACCATTCGGCCAAGGTAACGGTGGGCTGTGACAGGGCCGGGGATGGCGTGCTACCTGCGGCGGACGGGTCGTTGCAGCGCATCGTGGTCGGCGTGATCTGGGGGTCGTCAGCGGACAACGGAACCGATAGCGTTGCCCAGATGCCGTTCAAGCTCGGTGGCAACACGAAGACTGCGCCCGAGGGGCACGTCGAGCACCTCGAGGCCGCCGTCGAGGTGCCGCCCCGGCCGCTCGCCATCGACCAGCAGCTCTGGCCGCGCACGATGCCCGAGCCGCACGAGATCGACCGGGTCTTCGCGCAGGTGTTCGCGCTCGTCGGCGAAGGCATCGCCGGGGCCACGCACGCATTGCTCGCCGGGGACCGCGACGCGGCCAAGGAGCTCGTCAAGCGCGACGAGCTCGTCGACCGCCTGATCGGGCAGATCCAGACGACGGTGCAACAGCAACTCATCCACGGCGAGACCACGGTGGACGAGCGGCGGGAGTACGTGGCGATCCTGCGCATGCTCCCGGACCTCGAGCGCAACGGCGACCTGGCCGAGCACATCGCCCGCCGGGCGGCCCGCGGGCTCGGGGCCGAGATGTCGGCGCGCAGCCGCGGCCTCGTCGAGCGCATGGGCGAGGTGGCCACCACCATCTGGCGCGAGACGGCTGACGCCTTCGCGGAACGGACGGCGGACGCGGCGCGCTCCATCGACGACCTCGACGACGAGCTGGACGACCTCCACGTCACGCTGACGGCCGAGCTGGTGGCCGGGACGATGCCACTGCCCGTCGCCATCGAGCTGGCGATGGTGGCCCGGTTCTACGAGCGCTTCGGCGACCACGCCGTCAACCTGGCCCGCCGGCTGGCGACGCTGGTGGTGGGGGGTCCCGAGCCCGTCTCGGCGGGACCCGACTGAGCTGGACGTCGCCCTGATCGTCGCCCGGGGCTGATCAGCGCCCGTCAGCTACGCGCGACGACGAGCTCCTCGGCGATCTGGACCACGTTGAGCGCGGCGCCCTTGCGCAGGTTGTCGCCCGCCACGAAGAGGGCCAGTGCGTTGGGGACACCGTCCGCCCGCCGGATGCGGCCGACGTAGGACGCGTCGCGGCCGGCTGCCAACAGCGGCGTCGGCAGCTCCGCCAGCTCGACGCCCGGCGCGGTGCGCAACAGCTCGGTGGCGCGGGCGGGGGTGAGCGGGCGCTCGAACTCGCACATGAGCGACGAGCAGTGGCCGGTGAAGACCGGGACCCGCACACACGTCGCCGTCAGCGGGAGCGCCGGGATGCCGAGGATCTTGCGCGTCTCGTTGGTGTACTTGCGCTCCTCGTCGGTCTCGAGCGAGCCGTCGTCGACGAGCGTGAACTGCAGCGGGATCACGTTGTGCGCGATCGGAACCGGGTAGACCGCCCGGGGCGGGAAGTCGACGGCGCGGCCGTCGAGGGTCAGGTCGGCGGCGCGGTCGGCCGTCTTGGCCACCTGCTCGGCCAGCTCGTGCACGGCCTCGGCGCCGCCGCCCGAGACGGCCTGGTAGGTCGAGACCACAACCCGGGTGAGGCCGGCCTCGTCGTGCAAGGGCTTGAGGACCGGGATCACCACCATCGTGGTGCAGTTCGGGTTGGCGACGATGCCCTTGGGGATCGAGCGCAGCGCCTCGGCGTTGGCCTCGGGGACCACGAGCGGGACCTCGGGGTCCATGCGCCAGGCGGAAGAATTGTCGACCACGATCGCGCCGGCCGCGGCCAGCAGCGGCGCCAGCTCGCGCGACACCGACGCCGGCGCGGAGCACAGCGCCAGGTCGATGCCCGACAGGTCGGCGGTCGCGGCGTCCTCGACGACGACCTCGCCGTCGGCCCACGGCAGCTTCGTGCCGGCGGAACGACCCGAGGCGAGATACCGCATGGAGTCCACCGGGAACCGGCGCTCCGCCAGGATCGAGCGCAGGACCACGCCGACCTGGCCGGTCGCTCCCACGATGGCAATGCGCATCGGGCAATTCTACGGGACCGCCGGCCCGCCTCCGGACAGCGACCCGGGCCTAGACCTCGAGGGGCCGGCGCCCTTCGAGGGCGCGCCCGAGCGTGAGCTCGTCGGCGTACTCGAGGTCGCCGCCGACGGGGAGCCCGCTGGCGAGCCGCGACACGGTGACCCCGAGCGGGTGCAGCTCCTTGGCGACCTGCATCGCTGTCGCCTCGCCCTCGATCGTGGGATTGGTGCACACGATCGCCTCGCGTATCGAGCCCTGCCCGACCCGGTCGAGGAGCTCTTGGAAGCGCAGCTGGTCGCGGCCGATGCCGTCGAGCGGGCTGAGCGCGCCGCCGAGCACGTGGTAGCGGCCCTTGAACCCGGTGCGCTCCACGGCGACGATGTCGCGCGGGTCCTCGACCACGCACACGACCTCGGGGTCGCGCCGGTCGTCGCTGCACACCGCGCACAGCGCCCCGCCCTCGGCGACGTTGAAGCAGACGTCGCACAGCGTCGTGCGCTCCTTCACCGCCACGATCGCGTCGGCCAGGCGGCGGGCGTCCTCGCCCGGCACCTTCAAGATGTGGAACGCGATGCGCTGCGCCGACTTGGGCCCGATGCCCGGGAGCCGGCCCAGCTCGTCGATGAGGGAGCGCAGGGGCCCGGTGTACATCTAGCCGAGGACCTCACTGCCGGGGAAGGCCTGCAGCAGACGCGCCTCGGCCTCGGACGCCTGGTCTGCGTCGTTGCTGCCGGCCGCGTGGAACTCGGCCGGGTCGACCTCGTCGTAGCCGTCGGGCTCGGGGGCCACCCGGGGCGGGGCTTGCTCCGTGGCGCTGCGACGACCGCCCCGTCCCGCCCCCGCCGTCGCGGCGGCCGGCTGGGGGACGCGCGCCGCCGCCGGCGCGCTCTCGTCGATGTCGAGCACGAGGCTGACCCGCGTGCCGAAGTGCTCCGCCAGGGCGGCCTCGACCAGCGGCAGCTGCTCGGCGCACTGGTCACGGTGCGCCGCGTTGGGCAGCGCGAAGTGCGCGCCGTCGTCGTCGACGGCGACGAAGCGCCCGCTGGCGAAGCGGGCCTTGGCCCGCGCCGGGAGCGACTGGAGGATGCCGTCACCCCACGCCTCGGTCAGGCTGTCGCGGTCGACGTTCCTCGACTCCGGCGCCGCCGCTGTCTTCGTCGTCACGACGGCGGCCTCCGTCGCCACGGCGGCGGGCGCGGCCTCCCTCGCCGCGGGCGCGGACTCCGCCGCGGGTGGCGCGGCCACGTCCGGGTTCGGCGCGGGTGACGCGGGCGCCGGCGCGGCCGGCTCCTCGGTCCCGGCCTCTCCCGCCGCGGCCTGCTTGCTCCGCCTGATCGCGCCGAGTGACGGTCTGCCCGCGACGGGCCGCGGGTCAGCCGGTTGGGGCTCTGGTGGCGCGGCCGGCGCAGCCGGCGCCGCGGCAGGCGCCGCCGACGGTCCCCCGGGCGCGGGGCCCGGACGCGGGAACGCCGCGGCCCCCGACAGGGAGCGCTCGAGCGAGCTCACGCGATCGGCGAGGGCCTCCATGCCCGAGTCGAGATCCGGCCGCACGGCGCGCACCGCCGCGATCTCGAGGATTACTTGCGCGTCGGGGGCCTCGCGCATGTCGACCAGCGCGTGCCCGAGGATCTCCATGCTGCGCACGACGCGCGGCAGGCCCATCGCTTCGGCGACGGTGCGGAAGCGATCGAGCGAGGGGCCCGACACCGCGCACAGTTCGGGGGCGAGCGCAGCGAGGAACACCTGGCGCAGGTCGTCGATGAGCTCGGTCGCCAGCTGCTGGGGACCCCAGCCCCCGGCGAGGAGCGTGCTCAGCGCGACGAGGACCTGGCCGACCTCGCCGTCGGCCAGCGCGTCGAGGACCTGGGTGAGCTCGGGGCGGGCCGCGTCCGCCGAGCCCGAGGCGACCACCTGGTCGAGGGCCGAGAGGGCGTCGCGGGCCGACCCCCGGCCCCGGCGCACCGCCGCCTCGAGCGCCTCTTCGTCCAGGTGGAGGTCGGCTTCGGCGTTCACCGACTCGAGCAAGCCGTGCAGCGTCTCCGCCCCGAGGAGGCGGAACTCGAGGTGCTGGGTGCGGCTGCGGATCGTCGGCGGGACCTTCTGCGGGTCGGTCGTGGCCAACACGAAGACGACGTGGCTCGGCGGCTCCTCGAGGGTCTTGAGCAGCGCGTTCGCCGCAGCCGTCGAAAGCATGTGGACCTCGTCGACGATGTAGACCTTCCAGCGCCCGGGCGTCCCGAGGCCGGCGTGGGCGACCAGGTCGCGCATGGCGTCGACGCCGTTGTTCGATGCGGCGTCGAGCTCGTGGACGTTGAGCGAGCTGCCCTGGCCGATCTCGATGCACGAGGTGCACACGCCGCACGGCTCGCCGTCGACCGGCGCCTCGCAGTTGAGCGCCTTGGCCAAGATCCGCGCCGACGACGTCTTGCCCGTCCCGCGCGGCCCGCTGAAGAGGTAGGCGTGCGAGACGCGGTCGTCGCGTACCGCGCTGCGCAGGGCGCGGACCACGTGGTCCTGGCCTCGGATCTCGTCGAATCGCCCTGGTCGGAAGCGACGGTAGAGGGAGACGAAGGGGGCGTCAGCCATGTCGGTCGAGCCTACCCACGGGCTCAGACGCCGCGAC
>DATJTU010000347.1:0-2485 GCA_035503015.1 Acidimicrobiales bacterium
GTTCTCCCCGGTCGGGATGTCCTCGGTGGCGTCGATCTTCTGTTCCATGCTGCCGACGAAGTTGTAGACGTAGTGCAGCCGGCCGTCCTTGACGTACAGCGCGTGGCCGCCGAACCGTGAGCCGTGCGCGAACAGCACGCCGGCCGCGCCCGGCGCCGGGATGTCCACGAGCGCGCCGATCGAGTACGACCGGTTGCGCACGTTCACCGCTTGCGACTCGGGCACCTCGCCGGTGTCCGGGTAGTAGATGTACTTGTCGCGGGGCGCGCTGAGTACCGGCCGTGGCGTGGTGAGGATGTCGATCGGGCCGCGGTCGTCGAGCGGGAACGCCCCGTTGGCGCCTGCCTCGGAGTACCACAGGGTGATGAGATCCCTGAGCCGCTGCGGTTCCCTGTCGGCCAGGTTGTGGCATTCCGACCTGTCGGTGTCCGTGTGGTAGAGCTCCCACGTGTCGCCGCCGAAGTCGTGCCACTCGGCGCCCTGCGGGTGGTCGGCGACCGCCTTCCAGCCGTCGTGCCAGATGCTCCGGGACGCCAGCATGGCGTAGAACTGCGTGTGCCTGGTCGTCTTCGCGTTCGCGTCGTCGAAGCTGTACCGCATGCTGACGCCGTCGAAGTGCGACTGGGTGTAGCCCTTGATCTCCGCCGGGGCGTCGACACCGAGGGCGTCGAGGATGGTCGGCACGATGTCGATCGCGTGGTGGTACTGGTCCCTGATCTCGCCGCGGGCGCGCATGCCGCGCGGCCAGGACATAATGCACGGGTCGGCGGTGCCGCCGTTGAACTCGTAGCGCTTCCACATCTTGAATGGCGCGTTGAAGCCCATCGCCCACCCGTTCGGGTAGTGGTTGTAGGTCTTCGGGCCGCCGAGCTCGTCGAGCATGGTGAGGTTCTCCGCCATGTCGTCGGCGATGCCGTTGAATATCTTGTTCTCGTTCACCGAGCCGTTCGGGCCGCCCTCGCCTGAGGCGCCGTTGTCGGAGACGAGGATGATCAGCGTGTTGTCGAGCTGGCCGGTGTCCTGGAGGTAGTCGAGGATCCTGCCGATGTGGTGGTCGGCGTGCGCGAGGAATCCTGCGTACACCTCCGCCATCCGGCGGAACAGCCGCTTCTCGTCCTCCGACAGCGAGTTCCACGGAAGGGTGGTGTCCAGCTCGGGGAACGGCTTCGCGGGGTCGGTGTGCGACTCGGGCGTGCCCATGGGGTTGACCGGGGGAAGCTCGGTGTCCGGCGGGACGATGCCCAGCTCCTTCTGCCTGGTGAGGGTCTGCTCGCGGATCGCCTCGTAGCCCATGTCGAACCGGCCGCGGAACTTGTCGGCCCACTCCTTGGGCGCGTGGTGCGGGGCGTGGGCCGCGCCGGGCGCGTAGTACAGGAAGAACGGCTTGTCCGGTGCCAGCACTTTGGCGTCCTTGACGAACTCCAGCGCCTTGTCGGTGATGTCGTCGGTGAAGTGATAGCCCTCCGCGGGGGATTTCGGCTGGTCGACCGGATGATTGTCGTAGACCAGATCCGGATACCACTGGTTGGTCTCCGCGCCGAGGAACCCGTAGAACCGCTCGAAGCCCCGGCCGGTGGGCCAGTTGCGGCGCGGAGAGGCGACGTTCATCTCGGCCTCGGGGCACAGGTGCCACTTGCCGACGTGATAGGTGTTCCAGCCGCGCTCGCCGATGATCTCGGAGATCATGCCGTTCTCCGGCGGAATCGTGCCGCTCGCGTTCGGGAAGCCGCTGGCGGCCTCGGTGATGCAGGCCATGCTGTTACGGGTGTGGTTGCGCCCGGTCAGCAGGCACGACCGGGTCGGCGAGCACAGCGCGGTGGTGTGCCACTGCGTGTAGCGCACGCCCTGCGCGGCGATCCTGTCGATGTTCGGCGTGTCGATCGGGCCGCCGTAGCAGCTCATCGCGCCGAAGCCCACGTCGTCGAGCACGATGTACAGCACGTTCGGCGCGCCGTAGGGCGCGACGGGCGGCTCGAACGGGGTCCAGTCCGGCTCCGAGTCGCGGATGTCGACGTTGATGGTTCCCTTGAATGGCTTCGCCATCGTGACTCCTTGAGTCATCCGTGGCTGACTGGAGTCAGCCGGGTCCGTTCTGGATAAAAAATCAGGAGCTCAGCCCGCTGATGCCGTCGCCGATGAGCTTCACCCCGATGAGCAGGCAGAGGACCGCCATGATCACCGCGTTGTGCTGGGCCATCCAGTCCTTCAGCCCGGTGAGCAGCTGCTGCGAGCGGGCGCCCATCGCGAAGTAGATCCCGACTGGCGTGCCGACCCCGACGGTGCCGACCAGGGCGAACACCAGGTAGGCGATCGCCTGCTCGCCGCCGGAGATGCCGGTCTGCGCGATCACCGTGGCGCCGCCGATCACGAGCAGCAGGTTCTTCGGGTTGACCCCGGCCAGCACCGCGGCGAGCCCGGCCGCCGGCAGCGGCCTGATGTCGTCGACCCGGGCCATCCACTTCGGCAGCTCCGCCTGGTCGCTCCC
>DATJTU010000348.1:0-2499 GCA_035503015.1 Acidimicrobiales bacterium
GGTGTCACGTCATGGCGCACGAGAGCTTCGAGGACCCCGAGACCGCGGCCGAGCTTTCCCGGTCGTTCATCTCGGTCAAGGTCGACCGCGAGGAGCGGCCGGATCTCGACACGGTGTACATGGCCGCCACCCAGGCGCTGACCGGCTCAGGCGGCTGGCCGATGTCGGTCTTTTGCACGCCCGACGGGCGGCCTTTCTACGCCGGCACCTACTTCCCGCCGGTCGATCGCCAAGGGATGCCGTCCTTCCGCCGCGTCGTGCAGGCGCTGGGCGATGCCTGGGAGACCCAACGCGCCAAGGTGCTCGAACAGGCCGACGCCTTGGCGGGTGCCGTGCGCAAGGAGTTGCGCCTCGCCGAATCACTGCATGCGGAGGCGGCCGCTGGCGCCGACGCCGGCGATGCGACTGGCGCCGCCGTGTTCACGCCGGTCGGTGCCGTCGACTCGGACCTCGAGCCTGCTGCGCTCATCGACCGCGTCGTTGCGACCCTCGCGGCGGGCTTCGACCCCGAGTGGGGCGGTTTCGGACCGGCGCCGAAGTTCCCGCGGCCGACGTTGGTCGACCTCTGTCTGCGCCTGGCCCGCAAGAGTGGTCCGCGCGGGGAACACGCGCGGACCATGGCGACGCGCACCCTCGACGCCATGGCGGCCGGCGGCATCTACGACCACGTGGTCGGCGGCTTCTGCCGTTACGCCACCGATGCGCACTGGCTCGTCCCCCACTTCGAGAAAATGCTGACGGACCAGGCGCTCCTGGCCCGCTCCTACCTGCACGCATGGCAGGACGGAGGACGGGACGACTATCTCGGCGTGGTCACCGAGACGCTCGACTTCGTCTTGCGCGACCTCTCGACGCCCGAGGGCGCGCTCTACTCCTCGTTCGACGCCGACGCCGGCGGGGTGGAGGGCGCGCACGCGACCTTTACTCTCGACGAGCTCCGCGCCATCCTCCCGGTGGACCTCGTGCGCGCGGCAGCCGAGTGGTACGGCATCACCGATTTCGGGAACTGGGAGGGCCGCAGCATCCCGGTCCGTCCGGTCGGCGCGCCGTTGGCACGGCCACCCGAGGTCGAAGAAGCGAGGCGCCTCATGGCACAGGTGCGCGCGCAACGGGTCCAGCCGGCGCGCGACGAGAAGGTGCTGACCGAATGGAACGCCATGGCCGTGGTCGCGCTGGCGGAGGTCGCGGGAGCGACGGGGAACGAGCACTATGGACAGCGCGCCGAGGACATCGGTGACTTCCTGTTCGCCTCGATGTACGACGGCGGCCGGCTGATGCGCAGCTGGCAGGGTGGGCGGGCGCGGCACTTGGCCGTCGCCACCGACTATGCCTGGCTGATCGAGGCCTGTGTCCGTTTGTCGGAGTGGTCCGGGCGCAGCGTCTGGCGCGAGCGGGCGCGCATCGTCGCCGACGAGATGCTCGACCTCTTCTGGGACGACGAGTCCGGCGGCGTCTTCTCGACCGGCCGCGACGCAGAGGCGCTCGTGGTGCGCCCGAAGGAATTCCTCGACGGCGCGGTGCCCGCAGCCAACTCGATCGCGCTCACGGCACTCCTGCGGGTCAACGCATTGGTCGGCGACCCGAGGCTCGAGGACGCCATCGCGCGCACCATCGCGCTCGCCGGGCCGCTCCTCGAGCGTCACCCGGTCGCCCTGGCGGACATGGTTGCCGCGCTGCCCATGTGGCACGGCGGCAACGAGGTCGTCGTCACCGGTGGCCGCCCGGATCTCCTCGCCGAGGTCCGCCGTCACTGGCTCCCTGCTGCAGTCGTCGCCTGGGGTGAGCCGGACGCAGGTCCGCTCTTCGAAGGCCGGCCCGTCGAACCCGGACAGGCCTTCGTGTGCGAGGGGCGCGTGTGCCAGGTTCCGGCGGCCGACGTCCCGACGCTCGCGCTGCAGCTCGAGGCGCTGGTCGCATGACGACGAGACGGCGCGTCGGTGGCACCCGCTCGGTCGGCCCCCCCGACGAGGTGACCGATGACCATTTCGACGGTCCCGAGGAGGGTCACGACTCGTTTCCGGACTTGCTTGCGGAGGGCGTCGGCGACTCCGGGGATGCGGGCGGACGCAGCGACCTCCCGGGTTCCGTCGAGCCGGACGCCGGCGCGCATGCTGACGCCGAGCACGATCCCGACGACGCCGAGGGCGCCGCCGGCTCCACGGCGACCCGCCGGACCCCCACGACCCCGACCGATCCGGGTCGACTGCTGCGCCGCTCGGCCCGGCGAAAGGAACGGGTCCCGACGGCCGGCGGATCCACCCTGCACCTCTTGGTCCTCTCGTCGACGCTCGAGGACACGACGGTGGTCGACCTGGCGACCCGAACGGTGATGCGGGTGCGAGTGCCGTGGCCCGAGGGACACGAGCCCGACATCGCCACGTTCGACGTCGTCGAGGTCACGCTGGCCGACGACCCCGAGCGCGACGACCTGGCCCAGCCCGAAGCGACCACCGTGGCCGACCTGCCGCGTCACGTCGGGACGCTGCGCGGCCGCCGGGT
>DATJTU010000349.1:0-2108 GCA_035503015.1 Acidimicrobiales bacterium
CCGACCAGCGCGACCATGGTGCCCGGCTCGACGCGGAAGGACACCCCGTGCAGCACCTCGCTGCGCAGCCCGGACTCGAGGACGGCCACGGACTCGAGGGACGCCAAGGAGACCTCGTCGGCGCTCGGGTAGGTGAAGTGGACGTCGTCGAACTCGATGCTCGCCGAGCCTCGCGGCACGGCGACGGCGTCGGCGTCCTCGCTGATCATCGGCACGATGTCGAGCACCTCGAAGAGCCGCTCGAAGGACACCAGCGCGGTCATCACGTCGAGGTTGAGGTTCGAGAGCTGGGTGAGCGGCTGGTACAGGCGCGTGAGATAGCTGGTCAGCGCGACCACCGTGCCGACGGCCAGGGCGCCGTGCACGGCCGCCACCCCGCCGACGCCGTAGACGATCGCCGTGGCGAGCGACGCGGTGAGCGTGAGGGACACGAAGAAGATCCGCGCGTAGGTCGCCTGGGCGATGCCGATGTCGCGCACCCGCCCGGCCTTGGCGTCGAATGAGGCCGCCTCGGCGTTGGGGCGACCCATGAGCTTGACCAACATGGCGCCGCCCACTTGGAAGCGCTCTTGCATGACCATGTTCATCTCGCTGTTGAGGTCGTAGCCCTCTTTGGTGAGCGAGCCGATGCGCTGTCCGACGAAGCGCGAGGGGATGAGGAAGAGCGGCACGAGCAACAACGCCGCGAGCGTGATCTGCCAGCTGAGGAAGAACATGGCGGCCACGACGATGACGACGGTGACGAAATTGCCGACCACGTTCGACAGCAGGTCGGTGAAGGCCTGCTGGGCTCCGATCACGTCGTTGTTGAGCCGGCTGACCAGTGCGCCGGTCTGCGTGCGGGTGAAGAAGGCGAGCGGCATCCGCTGGATGTGGCGGAAGACCTTCGAGCGCATGTCGTAGATGAGGTATTCGCCGATATAGGCGGAGATGCGACGTTCGGTGAGCGCCAGGGCGCCGTCGACGAGCGCGAGGCCCGCCACCAAGATGGCGAGCCAGATGACGAGGTCGGCGTCCTTCTTGAGGATCCCGTTGTCGATCAGGGCCCGCAGGATGAGCGGGTTGACCGCGGCGATGATGGCGTCGAGGACGACGACCGGGATGAAGATGGCCAGGATCTTGCGGTAGGGGACCGCAAAGGTGAGCATGCGGCGGGCCGTGCCCTTCTTGACCCGGTGCTGGAGGACGGCCCGGTCCTGGCGCATGGAGCGCATGCCGCCCCAGCCGCCACCGCGGCCGCCGCCCATCCCGTGTCCCCGCATTGCCATGGAGAGCAACCTACTGTCGGCGTGTCGCCGATCCGGTCGCAGGGTGGCCCGAGCGGCGATCCACGAGCACGCCGCCCCGGATGCGCCGACGCGGTCGCGCTCAGGTGCTGATGCGGCGCCTGATCAACGTGAGCACGACGAATCCGAGCGCGACCAGCGCCAGTGCGCCCACCACCGTCGCCATGATGTTGGCCGCGGCGAGTGAGAGATCCGTTGGGACCGGGCTCGCAGTGGGCGTGACGTGGCTCACCAATTGCGCGTGCAGGTTGCCCGAGCGAAGGCGAGTCGTGGCGGACGCCGTCGCCGTCCCGGCGAACAGGACGAGCGCGCAGGCGCAGGCGGTCCCCGCGCCGAGTGTCGACGCGAGGACCCGAACCCACCGCATACCGGTCACCTCTCGGCCCGGGTTCCGGCTTCCACCCCCGGCGCCACGTCGTCCACCGATTCCCACCATTTGAACAACGGCGGCTGCCGGACGCCCTTGCGCCGGAGCCCGGCCTTCACCCCCGTTGTGCGAGAACGACCTGCTCACACCCCCGCACCGCTCGACGCACCGTGAGCGGAAGCTGTCACGTTCGTGACAGCGAGCTGACGCGCCGTCAAGCGTCACGTCCGGCGGGCTCGGCCCCCCTGCGACGAGCCCGAGCCAGGCCCTCAGTACGCGCCGATGCCGCGGGCCATCGTCGCGGGGGTCTCGATCATGATCTTGAGGTCCCACCAGAGCGACCACGACGCGACGTAGAGGTAGTCGAGTTGCACGAGGTCCGAGCGCGTGAGGTCGTTGCGCCCCGACACCTGCCAGAGCCCCGTGATGCCCGGACGGACCTCGAAGCGGCGCGA
>DATJTU010000350.1:0-11447 GCA_035503015.1 Acidimicrobiales bacterium
TTCTCGAACTGGGCGAGCGTCGGCGCGGGGTCAGTTCCGTTGAACCCGCCGATGGCCATGACCGGCTCGCCGCTCGCCAATTGGTAGCCGGCCGCGTTGTTCGAGTTCACGGTTGCAGCGGCCCATGTGTAGTGGCTGGCACTGCTCTGCAGGAGCTTGGTCAACTCCGGGTTGGACTGGCTGGCGTTGAGGAACCCGCCACCGCCTGCGCCGCCACCCGCACCCCCGCCGGCCGCCGCGCCACCGAAGCCACGGCGGAATCCGCCGCGGAAGTTGGGGAACGTCGTGCCATTGCTGGCCCCGTTGCTCGTGCCGTTACCGGTACTGCCGCCGGCGCCCGAGCGCGAGAACCCGCCGCCGGGGAAGCCGCCGCCGGGGAACCCACCACCGGGTAACCCTCCCTGGACGCCGGCGCCGCCACCGCCGAAAGTGCGGCGGAACCCGCCGGCACCGGGGAAGCGACCCGCGAAGCCACCGGGGAACGCACCGCCCGGGCCTCCCTGTCCCCCCGCCGGCGTCGGTGTGACGGACGGGATCGCACCGTTGTGCGCGGTGGCCGCGGTCGCGACGGTCGAGAACAACGGGGCCGCGAGCGCGGCGCCGAGGCCTAGCACCGCGACCAACGCGATCGCGAGTTTGGAGAGGGACCGCCGCAACAGCGGCAGTGCGAGAATCGCCGCGACGCCGAGGATTCCCGCCACCAGAACGAACGGCCGCAGCGCGGGGAACCAATTGGAGGTCCGGCCGAGCAGCACGTAGGTCCAGACCACCGTTGCGCCCAACCCGGCGGCCAGACCGATGCGGCCCGGCCAGGTGGCGCGGCGCTCCCACAGGCCCATGGTGGCGATGCCCACCAGCGCCCCGAGCGGGGCCGCGAGGGCGACCGTGTAGTAGGGGTGGATGATCCCCTGCGCCAGGCTGATCGTCAGGCCGATGCAGACGAGCGACCCACCCCACAACAAAAGCGCGGCCCGTTCGCGGTCGGTACGCCTGGCACGCAGTGTGACCACCAACAACACCGCGCCCATCACCAGGGCGCCGGGCAGCAGCCACGACATCATGTTCCCGAAGGATTCGTTGAACAGACGCGTCCATCCCGTCGGGCCCCACATGCCCGCGCCGCCCGCGCCGCCGCCGACGCTGCCGGACTCGTTGCCGGTGAGGCGCCCGAAGCCGTTGTAGTCGAAGATCAGGTTCAAGATGCTGTTGTTCTGCGAGCCGCCGACATACGGACGGTCGGCGGCCGGCGTCAGGACGACGGCAAGGACCCACCACCCCGCGGCCGCCACCACGGAAAGGCCCATCACGACGACCTGCCACACGCGACGCCACCAGCCGGTCGGTGCGGCCAGGAGGTAGACGACGGCCATGACCGGGAGGATGAGGAACGCTTGCATCATCTTGGTGATGAACCCGAAGCCGACCAGTGCGCCCGCGAGGACCAGCCATTTGGTCTGCGCCTTCTCGAGGCCGCGCATGGTGGCGTAGGTCGCGCCGGTGAGCAGCAGCGCCAGCATGGCGTCGGGGTTGTTGTAGCGGAACATCATGGCGGCCACGGGCGTGAGCGCGACGACCGCGCCACCGAGGATCGCCGCCTGCGCGCTGAACCAGCGCCGGACCGACAGATAAACGAGGCCCACGGTGGCCACGCCTTCGAGCGCCTGCGGGACGAGGATGCTCCACGAATTCACACCGAAGATGCGCGCCGAGATCTCCATCGGCCACAAGAAGAAGGGGGGCTTGTCCACCGTGATGAAGTTGGACGAATCCGAGGAGCCGAAGAAGAAGGCCTTCCAGCTCTTCGAGCCCGCCTGGACGGCAGCCGAGTAGAACGAGTTCGCCCACCCGTTGGCCCCGAGGCCCCAGAGGTAGAGGACGGCCGTGCAGACCAAGAGCAGGAGGAGGGCCGGGCGGACCCAGGGCGCGTCGCTCTCCTTGCCGCGCACGAAGCGAGCGAAGCGCCCGCGGCGCGGCCCGGGCGGCCAGGCCGGCGCGCCCGGCGTCCCTGGCGCCGCCGGCGCGCTGTCGGCCGGTGCCTCGGGGTCGAGCTGAAGCGGTCGGTCGAGCACGCCCACGGGGGCGTCCGTGCTCGGCGGGAGGTCCGTCATCGAGACTCCTCTGTCACGTCGCGGATCGGCGCCACCGGCTGCGTGATCACCAGGGGCGTCACGGGTGGCAGCGCCGCCGCGGGCGGGCTGATGTCCGGTGCGGGCGCGGGAGTCGTTGCCGCGCGTGCGCTGGGCCGGAAGATCCAGGCCCGTAGAACGGCAAAGCGCACCACGGCCGCGCAGGCGTTTGCCGCGGTGATGGCCACAACCTGAGCCAGGAGCGACGAGGGTGCGACCCACTGCGCGACCACCAACCCGAGCGACGTCAGACCGAGGCTGACCGCGAATGAGCCGGCGGCAACGGCGTAGAGGCGCCCGCGGCGATCCTGCCCGTCCGTGGTGCGAGACAGCTCGCGGTGCACCGCTGTGTTGAAGAGCGTTGCGATCGCCATCGCGAGCGCGTTGGCGTTGTAAGGGCCGAGGAGCGGCTGCCACGCGACGAAGAGGAACAAGTACCCGAGTGTGGAGACCGCGCCGACGCCGGCGAAGCGCAGGAGCTGGTCGGCGGTGACCTCGTTCGACCGCACGCGCCGCAGGCCCTTGGGCCGGCGGACGAGCAGGCGCCACACGCCGCGCAGGTCGTCGGCGGCGGTAGCCACGATGTTGACCCGCGAGTCGGGGTCGTCGACCCAGTCCACCGGCACCTCGCCGATGCGCATTCCGAGGCGCTCGGCGGTCACGAGCAGCTCGGTGTCGAAGAACCACTCGTTGTCCTCGACCAGTGGCAGCAGACGCTCCGCGGCGTCTCGCCGCAGCGCCTTGAAGCCGCACTGGGCGTCGCTGAACCGGCCGCGCAGCGTCAGCTTCAGCAACAGGTTGTAGGCACGCGAGATGAGCTCGCGCTTCGGCCCGCGCACGACGTGTGCGCCGCGAGCAAGACGCGACCCGATGGCGACGTCGCGATGTCCCGAGAGCAGCGGGGCCACGAGCGGAAGCAAAGCCGGCAGCGAGGTCGAGAGGTCGACGTCCATGTAGGCGACGACGGGCGCCTCGCTGGTCGACCACGCGGTCCGGAGCGCATAGCCGCGTCCCTTGCGCGGGAGATGCATCGCCGCCACCCCGTCGAGCGAGCGCGCCAGTTCGGTCGCCACAATGAAGGTGTCGTCGGTGCTCGCATTGTCGACGATGGTGACGAGCGCGCGGAAAGGAAACGACTCGTCGAGGAAACGGCGGAGCTCAGTGATCCGCTCGGCCAGATGCGGTGCCTCGTTGTAGACGGGCACCACCACCTCCACGTCGACCCGGACCGGTCGAGCGCCCGCGGGCCGGACCGGCCGGCTGTCGTCGGTGCGGACCCGTCGCGGGTCCATGCCGGCGTCGTGGTGGGCCAGGGCTGTCATGGCGGTCATGGTGCCGGGCGGGACTCCCGGCTCCGTGAACTTCGGCTGTGCGCCGGGTGTGAATCGCGACCGGGAAACCGGCGTCGGGAGGGCTCGAAGCGAAGGTCAGACGGCTGGTTCGGTGGGGACCGGCTCAGGCCGTGCCGGCTCGGGTCCCGCACGCGGCGGCGTCGGCGGCTGATCGATCGGCGGGCCGGGCGGCTGACTCGGCGTCTCGTCGAGCGGTCCGTCGAAGGGCTGCTGGGCCGAAGGCTGCAGCGGCAGCCGGACCGTGACCGTCAATCCTTCGCCGGGTGAGGAGGTCGCGGTCACCGTGCCCCCGTGCGCCGCCACGATGGCGGACACGATCGAGAGGCCGAGGCCGCTGCCACCGCTGGCGCGTGAACGCGCCGGGTCGGCGCGGTAGAAGCGCTCGAATGCGCGGTGCGCGTCCTCTTCGGGCATGCCCGGGCCGCTGTCACGCACTTCGATCTCGGCCTGGTCGCCGACCTGCTCGACGCGCACGGTGGTGGCCGTCCCTGCGGGTGTGTGCGCCCGCACGTTTGCGAGCAGGTTGTCGATCACCTGGCGGAGCCTGTCCTTGTCCGCCTTGACCTCGACCGGGCGGGAGGCCCAGAAGCGAACCGGCCACTCGGGCCCGACGGCAGTCGCCGTGTTGACGGCTTCGGAGACGAGCGACACCAATTCCACCTGCGTCAGCTCCATGGGCACGCCTTCGTCGAGGCGGGCGAGCGTCAGGAGGTCGTTCACGAGTCGGTCCATGCGCGCCGTCTCCGTGCGGATGCCCGCCACGATCCGCGGCAGGTCGTCGGTGTGCTCGGCCCCGCCGCGCTCGAAGAGCTCGGCGTAGGCGGACACAGCCGCGATCGGGGTGCGCAGCTCGTGCGACGCGTCGGCGACGAACTGGCGCAGGTGCTGCTCGTTCTGGCGCAGCCGCGCCTCGGACGCCAGCCGGGCCGAGAACGCCACCTGGATGCGCTCGAGCATGACGTTGAGCGCCCGCGCCAACCGGCCGACTTCAGTTGACTGCTTCGCGCCTGGCACGCGCTGGTCGAGGTTCCCTGCCGCGATCGAGTCCGCCGTCGCCTCGACGTCCTCGAGCGGGCGCAAACCGAGGCGCACCAGCCACCAGCCGCCTGCGAACGCGAGGACCAGCGCGGCGGCCGTGACGGCCAGCTCGGTCAGGAAGAGCGTGTGCAGGGTGTTCTCCTGGTCGACGAGCGGCTGAGCGAGGACGTCGATGGTGTTTCCCGACTCTCGCACGGCGCGCACCCGGAAAGCCGGCCCGCCGGCGGCGATCGAGCTGGTCGTGAAGTAGACCTCCTGGCTCCCGTCCGGCTGGGTCGTAAACCCGGTGATCGGGTCGGGGAGCTGCGGCCGGTAGGACGAGGTCCCCACGTAGGCGGGGCACTCGAGCCCGCCCTCCACCTTTCCCTGCGTGGACACGATGGCGCTGTAGTAGATGCCGAAGACGTTCGGGGCCCCTCCACCGCTGGGCTCGAAGCCCTGGCCGACCGGGCCGTTGCCATTGACGGCAATCGGATTGACGCCCTGGCCGGCGTCGTGCGGGCTCGTGCACGCGACCGTCTGGGTGACGACGTGGATGGGGACGCCGGGACGGCGCTGCGCCAGTTGCTGGTCGACCTGGTTGTACAGGGACGTACGCAACGCCGAGTAGGTGGCGAAGTCCGCCACGACCAACGCGACGATGGCGATGGCGCCGACGGCGAGGAGGAGTCGGAGCCGCAGCGACACCTACGCAGCTCCGTTGGCCGACTCCGGCTCGCGCAGCGTGTACCCGACGAGGCGGATGGTGTGGATGAGGGGTGGCCCGAATTTCTCGAGCTTCTTTCGCAGGTAGCTGACGTAGGTCTCCACCACGTTGCCGTCGCCGCCGAAGTCGTAGTGCCAGACGTGGTCGAGGATCTGCGCCTTGGAGAGCACGTGGCGCGGGTTCAACATGAAATAGCGCAACAAGTTGAACTCGGTCGCGGTCAGGTTGATCGGGTGGCCGCCTCGCCGCACCTCGTGTGCGCTGTCATCGAGCTCGAGATCGGAGAAGCGCAAGATCCCGTCGTCTTCGGGCTCGTAGCCGGTGCGCCGCAGGATGGCGTGCACGCGGGCGATCACCTCGGCCAGCGCGAACGGCTTCGTGACGTAGTCGTCGCCGCCCACGGTGAGCCCGGCCAGCTTGTCCTGCAGCGTGTCGCGCGCGGTGAGGAAGAGCACCGGCACGCGCACCCCGTCCGCGCGCAGGCGCCGCGTCACCTCGAGGCCGTCGAGGTCGGGCAGCATCACGTCGAGGATCACCAGGTCCGGCGGGTCCTCTTGGGCCTGGGCCAGCGCCTTGCGCCCGGTCATGGCCTCGTCCACCGTGAACCCCTCGTACCGGAGCGAGGTCGCCACCGCATCGACGATCGAGGGCTCGTCGTCAACCACCAGGACGCGCGGTCCGTTGTCGATCTTCACTTCTCCTACCTCCCTGTATTTCAGGGTCGCGCCCGCTATTCCCACTCCAGTGTGACCCCGCTGTGGACTTCCTGTGAGCGCGGGGGTCGAGAGGCTCTGCCGGGATGGCGCTCGGGGTCGAGCCGGCGGTGGCGCCGGCGGAGGTGATGGGGGGCGGGGCGGAAGATCAGGCAGGGAGCGCGTCGAGCGCCCGTCGCAGCATGTCGAGGGCGGTAATCGCCCCGTACTGGCGGACTCGCTCGCGGTCGCCGGGGACGCGCAGCTCGCGGGTCAGGGTGCTCTGGCCCGGGAGCGCGAGGCCGACGAAGAGGGTCCCGGGAGGCACGCCCTCCTGGTCGTCGGGCCCGGCGACCCCGGTGATGCCGAGCCCCACGTCGGCCCGGGTCACCCGCGCGGCGCCCTCGGCCATGGCCGCCGCCGCCGGCTCGGTCACGACCGGCCCGGGGGGTACCCCCAAGACGTCGAACTTGACCTGTGAGTCGTAGGCGACGACGCCGCCGCGGAACCATGCCGACGCGCCGGGCACGTTGACGAGTCGCGACGCGATGAGCCCGCCGGTGAGCGACTCCGCCACGCCGAACGTGAGGCCGCGGGCGACGAGGCGGTTCGCGACCGCGACCTCCATCGACTCGTCGTCGACGCCGAACACGATGTCGCCGATGCGCGTCTCGATGGTGCGCCGGACCTCGGTCTCCTCTTTGTCGAGCAAGCCGGTCACGTCGTCCATGGTGCGCGCACGTGCGGTGATGCGGACCTTGATTCCTTCGATGCCGGACGCGAGGAAGGCGAGGGTCACGTCCCCGGCCGCGTCGAGCGCATCGACGCGGTCCTGGAGCGACTCGGCGAGCGCCGACTCGCTGGCGCCCCAGGTGCGCAACACGCGGCTGGCGATGACACCCTCCTCCCCCGCCTCGACCATGCGGGCGCGCAGGTCGGGCAAGATGCCGCGCTCGAACATGTCCATCATCTCGTAGGGCACGCCGGGTACCGCGTAGACCACCTTGTTCCCGAGCGGGCAGATGAGACCCGGGGCGGTGCCGCCGGTCTGGGGGATGACGCTCGCGCCGAGGGGGACGTCGGCCTGGCGCGCGTTGTTCTCCGTCATCTCGCGCCCGCGCGTCCGGAAGAACTCGTCGATGTAGGCGAGGATCGCGTCGTCGCGGACGAGCGGGACGTTCATGACCTCCGCGATGGCTTCGCGCGTGATGTCGTCCTGGGTGGGCCCAAGGCCCCCGCACATGATGACGCCGTCGCTGCGCGCCAGCCCGGTGCGCAGCGCAAGGACGATGCGGTCGTGGTTGTCGCCGACCGCCTGGTGGAAGTGTGACGCTACGCCGCTGGCCGCCAGCTGCTCGCCGAGCCACGCGGCGTTGGTGTCGGCGATCTGGCCCAACAGCAGCTCGGTGCCCACTGCCACGATCTCGACCCTCACGGCGGCGACCTTAGAGGGCGGTGTGCGGGCGGAGGGCCCGGCGCCCATCGAGCAGGTACTCGGCTCCCGTGTAGAGGGTGAGCGCGCAGGCGAACCAGACCATCGCGAGCTGCAGATCGTGCTGATCGGCGAGCGGCGGGATGATGCACACACCGATGGCGAAGTCCTGCACCAGCGTCTTGAGCTTCGCGGTCTTGCGCGCCGGGATCGACACGCCGCGCCGGCCCACCCACGAGCGGTAGAGCTGCATGCCGATCTCGCGGACGGCGATGAGCACGACCGGGAGCCAGGGCAGGTGGCCCTGCGCGGCCAGCGTCACCAGCGCGCCGAGCACCACCGCCTTGTCGGCCAGCGGGTCCAAGAACGCGCCCGAGCGGGTCGTACCGTGCCGGCGCGCGAGGTAGCCGTCCAAGCCGTCGCTGGCGGCGAGGACGAAACCCACGACGACGTTGATCCACGACGCGCCCCAGGCGACGAGCATCAGGACGTACACCGGCGCGGCGAGGAGCCGCGCCACCGTGATCGCGTTGGCGGGCGTGACGAGCGCGCTCGGCCCGAAGGTGAAGCCCGGGTGCGCGGCAGGGCCGGTGCCGGGGTGACCCGGGTGCTCGTGGGTGGCGTCGCTCACGGGCGCTGCCCTGCGGTGACGAGCTCGTGATCGGCGGCAGGGACGGCGGTCAGGTCCGGTCCCTCCGCGCCGACGATGACGGAAGCGACGAGGCTGCCCACCGAAAGATCGTGCGGGACGTGGACGATGCCGTCGATCTCCGGCGCCTCGTGCACAGTGCGCCCACGCCCCGGTGCGTCGACGAGGACAGTGCGGCGCTCGCCCACGAGGCCGTCGCGCTTCGCCGCCGTGATCGCGTCCTGGAGCTCGCTGCACTCACGCAGGCGCTCGAGGGCCAACTCGGGCGCCACCTGCTCGCCCAACCCGGCCGCGTGCGTCCCTTCTTCGTTCGAGAACGGGAAGAACCCGGCCCAGTCGAGCTGCGCCGCCTCGAGGAACTCGAGCAGCAGGTCGTGGTCGCGCTCGGTCTCGCCGGGGTAGCCGAGGATGAACGACGACCGGAACGTGGCGGCAGGCTCGGCGCGACGGATGTCCTCGATGCGCCGCAGGAAGCGCTCGCCGTCGCCCCACCGGCGCATGGCGGCGAGCAGCGGACGTGACACGTGCTGGAGGGAGAGGTCGAAGTAGGGCACGCGCGTATCGAGGACCGTCTCGACGAGCTCGTCGGTCAAACCCGACGGGTACAGATACAGCAGCCTCGTGCGCTCGACGCGTGCGGCGACGGCCCGGGTCAACGCGGCGATGGGCGACGGGCCGTGGGCGATGCGATGCTCTCGGCCGGGCCCGGTGCGGTCCCTGCCGTACGAGGCGAGGTCCTGCGCGACGAGGACGACCTCGCGCAGTGGCGGTGGTGCGTCGTGATCCGCCGCGGTGGGCGGGTGCGGAGCGGCACGGAGCGCGTCGACCTCGGCCAGGATCTCCTCGGGGCGTCGGGAGCGCTGCTTGCCGCGGAAGGACGGGATGGCGCAGAAGCCACAGATGCGGTCGCACCCCTCGGCCACCTTCACGTAGGCCCAAGGGGCGCGGGCGACAGGGCGCGGCAGTTCGAGAATGTCGAAGCCTCCGGTGGGGCGTGTCGTGGGCTTGCTGCCGAGCGAGACGCGGACGGTCGAGGCCGTGGCGGGGCCGACGAGGTCCTCTCCGAAACCCGCCACGAGGTCGACCTCGGGGAGCTCGCGGCGGAGCTCGTCGCCGTAGCGCTCGGCCAGGCAGCCGGTCACGACCAGGCGCGCACCCGTCGCCCGCTGCGCCGCGAGCTGCAGGACGGTGTCGATCGACTCCTGGCGCGCGGCGTCGATGAACGCACACGTGTTGACGACGAGGAGATCGGCGGCGCCGGGATCCGCGGCGGGCCCGTAGCCCTGCCCCTCGAGGTATCCCTCGAGCTTGTCCGAATCGACCTGGTTCTTCGGGCACCCCAAGGTCTGCAGCCAGTAGCGGCCCACGCCCTCTTGCACACTCCTCGCACCAAGGCCACCCGCTGACGGTGTGCCGGCGAGGGCATGCCCGCCGAGGCGGGCCGACTACCGGTTGCCGGCACGTCGTGCCGCGCTCCCGAGCGGAGAGGGAGGGATTTGAACCCTCGGACCCGGTTACCCAGGTCAACTCATTAGCAGTGAGTCCGATTCGGCCGCTCTCGCACCTCTCCTTGCCCCTTTGACCTATATTTGGACTATATTCCCTGCGTGGGGCCACAGACCAGGCCAGCGAGACGACCCAAGGGTACAGGGTCAGTTCAGAAGCGAGGCCCACGCACCTGGCGCTTGCGCGTGTTCGTCGGCACCGACCCCGTCACGGGTCATCCCCGGCAGCGCACCAAGACCGTCGAGGCCAGGAACCAGACCGAAGCCCAGGTCGCGCTGAGGGCGTGGCAGAAGGAACTGGACGGCAAGCAGGGCGCCACCGACTCGACGGCGACCGTCCGCTCCCTGGTCGAGGAGTGGCTGCGCCACAGCGAAGCCCGGGGCCGGGCGCCGCGCACACTTCACGACGCCCGGCGGTCGGCCGAGACCGTCATTTTCCCCGAGTTCGGCGACGTGCCGATCGCCGACTTGACGCCCCGGCACCTCGACGAGTGGTACCGCAAGCTGGCCACCGGGGAGGGCCGTGAACGTGCCCTAAAACCAACCAGCATCCGCCGGCACCACGCCGTGCTCTCGGCCGCCCTCAGCCAGGCCGTCCGCTGGGGCTGGATCGACCGCAACCCGGCCGAGCGGGCCCAGCCGCCTCCGCTCAGCCATGTCGAGCTGCGGGTTCCCACCGTGGAAGAGGTGCAGGCGCTCTTGACCGCTGGAGCCACGCGCAACGAGCGCTGGGGGATGCTCCTGTCGCTCGCCATCCTGACCGGAGCCCGACGGGGCGAGCTCTGCGCCTTGCGCTGGACCGACATCGACGGCGACCGGATCAGGATCCGACGCTCCCTGTACCGCGCGGGCACCGACCGTGGAGAGAAGAGCACCAAGGGCGGGCGTGTGCGCTGGGTCGTCGTCGCCCCTGCTGGCCGCACGCTGCTCGAGGGCTGGCGTGCCCGCTGCGGCGAGGTCGCCACTGCGGCGGACGTCGCGCTCGTGCCCGACGCCTTCGTGGTGTCGCCACTGCCCGACGGCAGCCGGCCGGTCAACCCCGAGACCTTCTCCTCGGTCGTCCACAAGCTGTGCGCCGAACTCGAGATCCCCCACGTGCATCTGCACTCGCTCCGGCACTTCGCCGCGACGGAGATGCTGTCGGCCGGCATCGATCCGCGCAACGCGGCGGAGATCCTGGGACACGCCAATCCCACCCTGACCTTGAGCCTGTACAGCCATGCGACGGTGGACCGGCAGCGCACGGCGGCCGAGGTGCTGGCCCGGACCTTGGTACCACCATCAGCGCAGTAGCCCGCCCGGCGTCCTCGCCATACCACCGACGGAGCCGCTCCCCGACGTCAGGCGATCTTCGCCTGCTCCGCCTGGCGGTCGAGTTGGGCGGCGAGTTTCGTCACATGGACGTACCAGCGACCTCCCACCTTGAGCGCGGGAAGCCTTCCCTTGCGACACTGTCGCACCACACCGAGGGGACTGAGACCGAGCAAGGGAGCGATCTCCTCGGGCGTGGCGAGTTGGGGCACCACCTCGGAGAGGTGGGGGTACCCGGCCATCACTGGCCACCACCATCGAGCGGGCGTCCGCCGATGCCGGGTGGAGCAGAAGCCTGGCGCACCGCCTGCGGCGGCTTGCCCTCTGGACAATGCCTTACTCGCATCGGGTGTGCCATGCGAAATCCGCCTCCTTCTTGTCTTCGGCACGCTGTCGTGCCTGCGCGGCGGCAAAGAGTGCTTCCCCCTCATTGACCCATCCACGCCCGACTGCGGTGAGTCGTTTCGTCGTGGCGGACTCGTCAACCTCGCCATCTCGCTGTCGGTGCCACTTCGCCCGGGCGTCGCGCAGGGCGGAGAACGTCGTCGAGTATCCCCTCGATTTGGTGAGGAAGTGACCCGAATATCCGAGGTGATGGGCATGCCGGCGCAGCCCGAGGTCCGACAGCTCGGGGAC
>DATJTU010000351.1:0-20026 GCA_035503015.1 Acidimicrobiales bacterium
ACCTGTGCGGGCTTCGTCCTTCGGGCCGCCGCGGCGTTTCGCGCCGCCGGCATCCCCGCCATCGGCGAGGTCATGAGTGACAACGCCAAGAACTACAGCCTCAGCAGGGACTTCAAAGACGCACTCGGCGCCATCGGTGCCCAACACCTGCTCATCCGACCCCACTGTCCGTGGCAGAACGGCAAAGTCGAGAGACTGAACCGCACGCTCCAGATCGAGTGGGCCTATCGGCGCGTCTAACGCACCAACGACGAGCGCAGCCTTGCCCTGCCAGGATGGCTCGAGCGCTACAACACCGAGCGCCCCCACAGTGCTCTTGGAGGTCGGCCGCCCGTCAGTCGGCTGTCATGAACGTCGTGGCCGAGTACATCTAGGCCGGCGAGGCGACGCCGGCGCCGGGACTATGCCTCGCGCCGACCCACCACGGTGTACATCGGCTGCTCCATGGCGTCGCTCGCGATGTCGTGCGCCAGGTGATGTCGCTGGCTGTGCATCGTCGTCTCCGTGCGCCCGAAACCGAGGCGCGAAAGCATCGAGATGACGGCACCGGGATAGATCGACCACCAGTTGGTCATGTGGTGCTCCGCGGAGGGCGAGAAGCGCATGATGTTGGCGTCGGGCGGCTGGGCGTTGTCTTGGAGGGGCTCGGTGACGACCATCGTCTCGCTCGTGTGCGCCGCTGCCTGTGAGAGCGCTCCCCATGGCTCGCGCAGATGCAAGAGGATGGCGCCGACGATCGTGATGTCGAAGGTGCCGAGGTCCGCCGGCATGTCGTAGATGTTTCCTTGCACGAACTTGGCGGACGAGCCGAACGTGCGGTGGAGGTACCACCAGGCGTCATGGTTGCGGTCGATCGTTTCCTGCATGACCCGCAATGTCTCCTCGGGGTGGTCGACCCCCTTCACGGGCAGTAGGTCGATCGCCACGTCGAAGCCGGCCTCGAAGGAGACCACGTCGGCACCCATACGCTCCATGTAGAAGGTCAGGTAGCCGGTGGCAGGGCCGAGCTCGAGCACGCGCTTGCCGGCGACGTCCACGCCGCCCAGGTAGGCCTGCTCGTGTCCGCGCAGGTCCCACGCACCCGGGAGCACCCGGCCGTCGGGGAGCTCGGTCGCGTGGTACCACACGAAGTTGGTGAGATCGGCGTCGGCGCGTGCGGCCGAGAGCTCGGCCTGGAAGGCGGGGTCGAGCTGCCCGAGGTAGTCGCGGGGCGGATAGGTCGGGAGGATCGGCCGGCGGCTGGCGGCGTCCACTGTCGCGGCGCCGCCCGCGTCCGGCGCAAGCGTGGCGTCGGACGCGCCGTCCCGTACGCGGTCACGTCGCCGGAGCATGGGGCGTCACTCTACGCGAGGTGGTCCAGGCGTCTTGGCATGCCGGCGACATCGCCGCGCACCCAGGGCCGGCTGTCCGAGTCCAGGCTGTCTAGAACCCGTCCATGCCGACCATGGGCCGGTTGAGCGGTCGGCCGCCCATCGAGCCCTGGAACGGTGCATCGCCGTAGGCGAAGATCCCGCCGTCGGAGGCGACGAACCAGTACCCGCCGCCGTCCAGTGTGGATTGCATCGCGACGACCGGTTGGTTGAGCCGGATGTTCCCCGTCGAGCCGAAGAAGGGGGCGCCGAAGCTGAAGACCCCGCCGTCGGTGCCGACGAGCCAGTAGCCCCCGGTCACGGGGTCCGGCGTGATGCCGGAGATGGGCGCGTTGAGGTGGACGCCCTCGGTGTCGCCGGCGAACTGCGCGTCGCCGAAGGTGAAGACGTGGCCGGTGGTGCTCACTTCCCAGTAGCCGAGGCCGTCGGGCGTCGCCGCCATGCCGACGATGTCTTGTCCCGGGGTACCCGCGACAGACCCGTAGAACCCGGCGTCGCCGAAGGAGAAGATGCCGCCGTCGGACGCGACGAGCCAGTACCCCTTGCCGTCCGGCGTCGGCGCCATCCCGACCACCGGCGCGTTCAGATGCAGCGATCCCGTCGAGCCGTAGAACCCCGCGTCGCCGTAGGAGAAGATCCCGCCGTCGGACGCGACCAGCCAATACCCTCCTTGGCCGGGAACGGCCGCCATCCCGACGACCGGTTTGTTCAGCACGAGGCTGCCGGTGCTCCCGCAGAAGTCCTGGCCGAATGCGAAGATGCCGCCGTCGGAGGCGACCGTGAGGTAGCCGTGCTGGGCTCCCGTGGGCCGGTCGCACTGCCCCAACGGCGCCGTCCCTTGGTCGAAGCCGCTGAGACCGGCGTCGTGGTGGAACTGGGGCCAGCCGCCGGCCTCGTCGGCCACGGCGCCGTTCGAGCCCTGCACCTCGAAGTGCTGCACGATGCCTTGGACGTAGTTGGTGTTCTGGACGCCGAAGTACCCGGCCACCGTGATGCCGATCGAGCCGTTCTGGTCCGCGGTCACCAGCGCCGCGTTCTGGAACCCGTAGGTGCCGGTCACGCCGTCGTTCCCGGACCCGTCGTCGACGTGCGCCACCTCTTGGCCGCTCTGCCCGTCGAGGATGAAGAGCCCGAGGTCGGTGGGGACGATCACGTCCTGATAGCCCGAGCCGAAGTTCGCGGTGGTGACCGACCCGTACACGGCGCCGGGGAGGTTGGCCTGCCAGAGGACACCACCCGTCTGGGCGTTCAGCGCGTAGACGGACCCCGTCGTGCTGCTCGTGACCGTCCCTTCGACGACGGAGAGCTGGCCGTTGCCGGTGATGTCGGCGAGAGCGGGGGAGCCACCGGTGGTCCCGTTGAGCTTGACGCTCCACACCTGGTTGCACTTGGAGTCGAACACCTTGACGGTGTTCTCGTCGCTGCCGCCGAAGAAGCTGCCCGTGCCGGTCGCGATGCCGTAGTGGCCCCCCGCCAGGATCGGGCCGACGGCGGGGGAGGAGTCGATCTCCTCCGTGGTGTCGGCGCTGCAGATCAACCCACCGTGGTCGTTGTAGATGCGGAGGTGACCGCCGTCGCTGTAGTGCTTGCCGAATGCGAAGCCTTGCGACGACGCCCCACCGGAGATGAATTCGTCTGATCCCGTGTTGTAGAGGTCTCCGACCGCGGCGGTCGAGAACACGCTGTCCGCGGAGAACTGCGGCCATCCGGCGGCAGGCGAGCCGTTGCCGGTGTTCAGCGCGTATGTCTCTTGCCCGAGCGAGCCCGCCTCGACGAGGGAGCCGCCGTCGGCGAGCGAGGGCGATGCCTGCACGCCGCCGTTGGGAACGGTGTCGCTGGAGGGATTCGTGACGACCTGGTTCCAGATCTCGGAGCCGTTGGGGCCGTAGGCGTAGTAGCCCCCGTCGATCGGTGCCGCCGCGTTGCCGCCACCGAAGTAGAGGTTGCCGTTCGGCCCGACCGACGACGTCGAGTCGATCGGCGGGCTGCCCGGGACCTCCACGCCGATGGCACCCATGGCGGGCGACCCCGTCCCCGACGGCGAGCTGTCGCAGCCCTGGCCCGAGCCCACCCCGTTCTCGGTGCCGCCGCCCCAACCGGGTGCCACCGCGCCGGTTTGCAGGTTGAGCCCGTACACGAACCCCTGCCGGTCACCGACTTCCACCGCCGGGGTCCCCCCGTCGTTGAACTCGACCGGCGATGCCTCGGCCACGCCGCACGGCGCGTCGTCGAGCACGACACCGTTGGTGCTGCCGGCGCTCGTCCACGTCTCGGTCAGCGTCAGATCGTTCGCCGCGCCAGCGCGGGTCGCGGTGAGCGCCCCGCCGAAGATGCAGATCCCCGCAACGGAGACGCTGGAAAGGATGATGCGTGTCGCCAGCCTGCGCGCGTTCGTCACGGACCCCCAAATCCTTGTGTCGCCGCTGAGACCGTAGCCGTTGGGCTCCGGCCGATGACAGTCGCCCGCGCTCGTCCACGTCCGCGGCCGGGCACCGCCGGTAGCATCCAGCGCCGTGTCAACCGCGATGCCCCCAACGGGCGATGGAGACCACAGCGGGTCCACAGACGGGGGCGACGCACCCGGTCAGGGCGACGTGTCCGGTGTCGCGCCGGCGGATCGCGAGCGGGCCGCCCGGGCCCTCCACGACGCGTTCGCGCGCCTCGCGCCGCAGGGGAGCGATGCGTGGAATTTCCTCTCGGCCTTCACGATCCTCGGCGACCGCTACGGCCCGTACCACCCGGGCGCGTCGGCGTTGTCGGATGCGCTGGCGGCGGACCAGCGCTCGCCGAGCAGCCGGCGCGCCGGCCGCCTGGACCGCTTGCGGCGTGACCGGGGTGAGCGCGGTGGCGCGGAGGGCGACAAGAGCGAACTGGAAGAGGCGATGGGGCACGTCGTCGAGGCGTTCCGGTTCCTCTCGAGCCGCGTGGCCACGCTCGAGGCGCGGCTCGCGGCAGGGGACCGCCCCGTCGAGGGCGAGGCCTGGCTCGTGCCCGCCCGCGAGCTCGGCCCCTGGGCCGGACCGGTCGCTGCGCACGTCGCCGCGACGACCCCCGGTGGCGACATCGTGCACGCCGACTGCGGCGAGGGCACCTTGCTCGATGCGTTCGCGGCACGGGGCACAACCGCGCACGGCGTCGAGCCTCGTGGTGCGGTCGCGCTGCGCGCGCTCGAGCGCGGCCGTTCGGTGACCATCGCCGGCGCGGCGGACTATCTCGCGGGCCGGGCCGACGCCGAGCTGGGTGGCATCGTCCTGAGTGGCGTCGTCGACCGCGTGCCGCTGCACGACCTCCTGCCGCTGTTGACCGCGTGCCGGCGCACACTGGCCCGCGACGCGCCACTGGTCGTCGTCTCCGAACCGGCGACGGAGGCCGCGTCACGCGCCGCACCGGCGTCAGACGTCGTCGCGGGCCGCTCGTTGCACGAGGTGACCTGGGAGCTCTTGCTCGACCGGGCCGGCTTCGTGGACGTGGCGCCGCTCGTCGGGGCCGAGGAGCAGAACCAGCGCATCGCGCTGGCCGCCAGTACGCCCTCGTGAGCGGCATCCACCACTTCGTCCCCGTGCTGCACCGCGGTGACGCGGTCGGGCGCCACACGCTGCGGCTGCGCGACGCGAGCCGCGCCAAGGGATTCGAGTCGCAGATCTACGTGGACACGCTCGAGGCGGACACCGCACACGAGACGCTGCCGGTGCCCGCCTATCCCGAGGCGGCGCGTCCCGGCGACGTGCTCGTGTACCAGTTCGCGACCGCGTCGGCCATGGCACCGTGGCTCGCCGCTCGTGCCGAGACTCTCGTGGTCAACTACCACAACATCACGCCGCCTGAGCTGATGGCGCCCTGGGACACCCACCTCGCGCTCGGCCAACTGCAGGCCCAGCAGGACCTGGGACTGCTCGCTCCCCGCACGGCGCTTGCCGTGGCCGACTCGGCCTACAACGAGGCCCACCTGGCTGCGGCCGGCTTCGTCCGGACCGCCGTCGTCCCCCCGTCGGCCGCACTCGACGAGGTTGACGGCGCCCGAGCGGCGACAGCCGGCCCGAACCGCACGAACGAACCGGACGAACCGCGCCCGCCGCGTGCACCAGGCACCCGCTGGCTCGCCGTCGGGCGCGTCTCACCGAACAAGGCCCTCGAGAACACGGTGGCGGCCTTGGCGGTCGCGCGCGCACACGGTGACCCCGGCGCCACGCTGCTGATCGTGGGAAAGCCCGCGACCGCATCGTATGCCGCGGCGCTCCGTCGCTACGTGATCGACATGGGACTGGACGACGCGGTGCGCTTCGCCGGCCACGCGAGCGACGCCACGGTCGCGGCCGCCTACGCCGAGAGCGACGTATTGGTGGTCACGTCGGAGCACGAAGGCTTCTGCGTGCCCGTCGTCGAGGCCATGGCGGGCCGCCTTCCGGTGGTGGCCTTCGACCAGGGCGCGGTGCCCGAGGTTCTCGGCGGCGCCGGTGTGCTCGTGTCGGACACGGACCCGTACGCGCTGGCCGGCGCCATCGACGCGCTGCTGGCCGACCCGACGCGGCGTCGGGGCCTCGAGGACGCGGGTGACCGCCAGCTGCGTGCGCTCGACCTCGCCGGTGCGGCGGCGCGCTTCGTGGCGTTGCTCGTGCCGCTGGCGGGCGTAGGCGCGCAGGCGCCGTGACCGCAGTCCACCAGTTCGTGCCGATGCTGCACCGCGCCGACGCGGTCGGCCGCCACACGCTCCGTCTGCGCGAGGTGTTCGAGGCGAGAGGGGTCCGCTCGGAGGTCTACGTCGAGCTGGTCGACCCCGAGACGGCTGCCATCACCCGGCCCTTCACCCAGTACGCAGAGGAGGCGGAGCCCGGCGACATCGTCGTGTACCAGTTCGCCACCGCGTCGAGGATCGCGCCGTACCTTCGCACGCGTCGCGAGCCGCTCGTCCTCAACTACCACAACGTCACGCCGCCCGAGTACTACGCGCCCTGGAACAACGCGATGGCGCGACACCAGCTGCGCGCGCAGCAGGAACTCGGGGCGCTGGCGCGCCGCGCGCAGCTTGGCATCGCGGTCTCCTCCTTCAACGAGATGGAGCTGGAGGCCGCGGGGTGCGCGCGCACCGCGGTGGTCCCGCCCGCCGCCGCGTTGCCGCTGCACGCGTCGCCGAGGCCCGCCGCGCCCGCACCCGACACCCGCAGCGGTGGCCGCTGGATCAGCGTCGGCCGCGTCGCCCCGAACAAGGGCATCGAGCTGGCGGTCATGGGCCTCCTGGTCGCCCGGGCCCACCACGATCCCGGCGCCACGCTGGAGGTGATCGGACGGCCCGCCGTCGCGGCCTACAGCGACGCGCTCGACAGCTTCGTCGACGAGATGGGTCTCCACGGCGCGGTGCGCTTCACCGGTCCAGTGAGCGACGCGGCCCTTGCCACGGCGATGGCACGCGCGGACGTCCTCGTGCTCAGTTCGCGCCACGAGGGCTTCGGCGTCCCCGCGCTCGAGGCGATGGGGGCGGGCCTGCCGGTCGTGGCGAACCGGGCCGGCGCGCTCCCCGAGGTGATCGGCGACGCGGGTGTGCTCGTCGACGCGACCGATCCCTACGAGCTCGCCGCCGCCGTCGCCCGCGTGGCCGGCGACGAGGGGTTGCGCCGCACCCTGGCCGGCGCGGGGGAACGACGCCTGCGCGACCTCGACCTGCCCTCGGCGGGGGAGCGGGCCGCCGACCTCATCCTGGCGCTGGGGGCCTGAGCGCGTCGGTGCGCGCAGCGGTGGCCGCGCTCAGGCCGCCACCGCCTCTTGGACGAGGGACACGAAGCGCTGTGTGGACGCGGCGAGGTCGAAGCTCGCGGCCCGCTGCCGTCCCACCGTGGCCAGCACGCTGCGCAGGGTCGGGTCGCGCAGCACGCGTCCGACCGCGGCGGCGAAGGTGACGGGCGACTTGTCGTCGAGCACGAGCCCGGCGTCGCCGACGGTCTCGGGGACGGCGGTGACGCCGTAGGCGACGATGGGGACGCCGTGGCCCATCGCCTCGGCCAGGGGGACGCAGAAGCCCTCGTGGTCCGACGCCATGACGAAGACGTCGGCCGCCCGGTAGTAGGCCTCGAGCTCCGCGCCGGTGACGGAGCCGGGCAGGGTGACCACCGCGCTCAGCCCGAGTTCCTCGATGAAGGTCCGCAGCGCCGGCTCGTAGGTCTCGCCGAGCGGCGAACCGACGAGGTGCAGGCGCGCCGCGGGGTCGTCGGTGCGACGCAGGACGTCGAGCATCTTGACGAGGTCGTGCGGCGCCTTGTGCGGCGAGATCTTCCCGACGTAGAGCAGGTCCGCCCCGCCCTCGCGCGCCTTGCGGCGGGCCAACGAGGCGGCGAGCTCGGGGTCGGGCTCGTCGCTCTTGGCCTGCATGTCGATCAGCAGCGGCACGACAGCCGTGCCCGCGAAGCCGAGCGCGTGGAGCTCGGACTCGTTGAAGGCGGAGTCGGCGACGGCGAAGCGGCTCTGGGGCGCGAGGCGCGCCAGCTGGGTGCGCCCGAGCGCGACCTCGTACGCGACGGCGGGCTCCCAGTCGCGCAGCAGGTCCGCCGGCGTGATGTTGTGGTAGTTGACAAGCTTCGGTTCGCTGCGCGCAGCGAGGATGTCGTAGACCGGGCTGCCGATGGAGGCCTGGTAGAGCAGCCAGCGGTCGCGGCCCGCCCGCCCGAGCTCGATCACCGGCCGGCCCTCACGCTCCACGTCGGGCGTGTGCGAGCCGTAGTAGACGTCCGAGTCGATCCCGGCCGCCCGCAGGCCGTCCCGGAGATTGAGCGTGTGGACCCCGATGGCGTCGCGACTGGCGAGCGACGGAATGACCTGGTCGACCCGCACGGCCGTGCAGTGTACAAGCGGCTTTTCCACCCCGATTGCCGCGCCCATACACCTTTTCACGGGGGTAGCCCTCTACCCTTGTCGGATCGTGTGGGACCGACCACCAGGTGCGCGCCCCAGCGGCACGAGCTCTCCCGTTGCGCGCGCTGCGCGCAGCATGCGCAGCCGCGTCGCGCTCGTCGCCGGGTTCTTCCTCGCCGTCCTCCTGGCCGTGCCGGCCGCCCTGGTCGGCCCGGCGTCGCCGGCGGCGGCCGACCTCGGTGCCCCCAACCGGGCGTCGGTGCCCCAGCTCCCCGCCGCGCAGCCACGGGCCTTGCCGTCGGACGCGACCAACGTGCGCATCGCCATGACCGAGAACAACGGCAACGACGTCATCGTCGAGAACCTGGGTGGCGTCTCCGCGCCCGGGGTCGGCGATGCGTCCGCCGTCCTCTTCCAGCCGACGGGCGGCACCTGGACCATCTACACCGGGCCCGGATGCGCCGGGCCGTGGTCGCCCGTGGTGGCCGGGCAGTCGAACCCGACGGCCTCCGCCGTCTCGGGCGGACTCTTGCAGCTGTGCGTCGCCGGCTACAGCCCCATCGTGCACGGGACGCTCACCGGGATCTACAACTCCGCCGCGCAGGCGCGCACCGTCAACACGCTGCCGCTCGAGCAGTACGTCGCCGACACGGTGCCGGGTGAGTCGCCCTCGAGCTGGGGCAGCCTCGGCGGCGCGGGCCCGCAGGGGATGGACTGGGGCTTCCAGGAGCTCGAGGCGCAAGCGGTCGCGGTCCGCTCCTACGTGCTCGCGGACCTCGGGGGGTACGGCGGTTACGCGGACACCTGTGACCAGACCTGCCAGACCTACGCTGGGACCGAGTACGAGACCTCGACCAGCATCGCCGCCGCGAACGACACGGCGGGCCAGGTGATGGTGATGCCCAACGGCTCGGTGGCGACGACCGAGTACTCCGCGTCGACCGGTGGCTACACCTCGAGCGCCAACCAGGAGTCACCCTTCACCGCGGTGCCCGACGACGGCGACGCGATCTGCATCACCAACGCCTGCAATACCAACCACCAGTGGACGACGTCGGTCAGCTACACCGCGATCCAGAACGCCTGGCCCCAGATCGGGACGTTCATCGCCTTCACCGGGTCGACGTCGGACCCGGGGCACCCCTTCGACGCGGCGTACGGACGGGTGGACACGCTCACCCTCGAGGGCAGCTCGTCGACCATCACGATCCCGGGCACGGAGTTCTACACCGACCTCGGTCTCAATTCCGACCTCTTCTCGATCAACTCCATCAACGGGTCGACGGTGTCGATCTCAGGGCAGGGCTGGGGCCACGGCATCGGCATGGGCCAGTGGGGCGCGCTCGGGTACGCGCTCGGGCAGGACCAGGGCGAGGGCAACTGGAGCTACTCGCAGATCGTGGGGCACTACTACCAGCCGGCGACGCTCACCACGCTGTCCGACGCGGTGAGCGGGCAGCCGAGCGGCGGCGTCGGCGGGTACTGGATCAACGCGTCCGATGGCGGCGTGTTCAGCTTCGGGAACGCGCAGTTCCACGGGAGCACGGGTGGCATGCGCCTGAACGCGCCGGTGGTCGGGATCGCGGCGACGCACGACGCAGGCGGCTACTGGGAGGTCGCGACGGACGGCGGCGTGTTCAGCTTCGGGGACGCGTCCTTCTACGGCAGCACCGGCAGCATCCGGCTGAACAAACCGATGGTGGGGATGGCGGTGACGCCTGACGGCGGCGGCTACTGGCTGGTGGCCTCCGACGGCGGGATCTTCGCCTACGGCGACGCCGGCTTCTACGGCAGCACCGGGAGCCTGGTGCTGAACAAACCGGTGATCGGCATGGTCCCGACGCACGACGGCGGGGGCTACTGGTTGATCGCGTCGGACGGTGGCGTCTTTGCGTTCGGTGACGCGGGGTTCTTCGGCTCGCTCGGCGGCGCGCCGCCGGCCACCGCGCTCGTCGGCGTGGCCCCCACGCCCGACGGCGGCGGGTACTGGGTGCTCGGCGCCAACGGCTCGGTCTACGACTTCGGCGACGCACCGGGCGTGGGGGTGTCCGCGGTGTCGCCGGCGCTCAGCACGATGCGGGGGTCGATGAGCGGCCTGATCCCGGACCTGGACGGCGGGGGCTTCGACGCGGTCGACGGGAGCGGGCAGGCGTTCGCCTACGGCGACGCGCCGTACTTCGGTGACGTCACCACGGCCGTGCCCGGCTACAGCGGGCACGCGGTCGGCATCGCGGACACACCCGGCTGATCGCGCCCGGCTGATCGCGCCCGGTCGAACGCGGCGGTCTAACGCGGAGACGGCGAAGCCGGGGGAGCGCCTGGGCGCGAGGCGGCTTCGACGGCGGCCAGGGTCGGGAAATGGCGCAACCGGCCGAGGGCGCCGAGGCGCCCGGCGTCGACCCCGTGGTCGGCCGCATTCAGCAAGCGGAGGTCGCCCCGGCTGTTCCCGTAGGCCCAGAGCACCGGTTGCTCGGCACCGTTGCGCGACAGCAGGCCCTGCGAGCGCAGGTGGACGATCAGGCGCGCGTACTTCTCGGCGCCGCGGCAGTTCTTGCCCTCGTACCCGCCGGTGAGCAGGCCGCCCCCGCCGACGGCGAGGCGGGTGGCGACGACGCCGTCGACGCCGATCTCCGCACCGGCGGGGCGCACGTAGCACTCGGGCGACGCGGAGACGATCACTGTGTAGTGGCCCTGGCGCTGGTGCCACTCGAGGCGCCGCATCGTGTCGGCGCGCAGGTGCCGGGCCAAATGCTGACGGGCGAACACGGCACCCTGGTGGTCGACCTCGGCGACGGGGAGCCCGCCGAGCAGGCGGTGGAAGAGTTTCTCCTTGACCTGGTCGGCGACCGTCCCCCCCGCGATCCCCGCGCGCACGAACTGGGGCGAGAGACGGGCCAACGCCCGCAGGACCGGCCACGTGCCCCGCAGGCTGAAGAGGAACGGGATGATGCTGCCGCCGTCGGTCAGGGTGCCGTCGAAGTCGAAGGCGGCCACGGTCGGGCGGCCCGGGTCGGGCCGGTCGGGGTCGGTCCGGTCAGGTGATCGCAGCGCCACCGCGCCCAGCCCCTTTCGCGAAACGCGCCGCGCCCTCGAGCGTCTCGCCGCTGCTGACCACCGCGCGCCCGCGCCGCGCCTCGCCGATCGCCGCCTCCTCCTCGCTCAGTCCCCACTGCTCGAGCGCGCTCATGCGGTCCGAGCGCAGACAGAACTGAGGCAGGGCGGCCAGCTCGTGGGCCAGCTCGCGTGCGGCCGCCAGGGAGTGGCCCGGCGGGACGACGCGGGTGACCAAGCCCATCGTCAAGGCTTCGGGAGCGCTCACGGCGCGGCCGGTCAGGATCAGGTCCATGGCGCGCCCGTGCCCGACGATCCGGGGCAGCCGCACCGTGCCGAGGTCGCACAGCGGCACGCCGAAGCGGCGGCAGAACACGCCGAGCGTCGCGTCCTCGGCGGCGACGCGCAGGTCGCACCAGAGCGCGAGCTCGATCCCGCCCGCCACCGCGTAGCCCTCCACCGCCGCGATCACCGGCTTGGAGAGGGTGAGGCGGGTCGGCCCCATCGGGCCGGGCCCGTCGTCGGGGATGGGACGGCGGTCTCCCTCGGCCACCGCCTTGAGGTCGGCGCCGGCGCAGAAGGTCCCCTCCGCCCCCGTCAGCACGGCCACCGCGCTGTCCTCGTCCTCGTCGAAGGCCGTGAACGCCGCGCGCAACTGGTCGGCGCAGAGGCTGTCCACCGCGTTGCGGCGCTCGGGGCGGTTGATGGTCACGACGGTGACCGGGCCGTCGCGCTCGACCACCAGTGTGTCGGCGCGGTAGGGGACATAGGGACTGGCGGTGCTGGAGCGGGGGATGGTGCCGGCGGTGCCCGTGGAGTCCGCCGCCGCCTGGTCGGGGGTCACCGTGGCATTCTCGCATGAGGGGGAGGGACCTCCGCACATCGAGGGCGGGCGCCCGCCCTGGTGGGAGCGACATTCGCGGCGCCGGCCGCACCCGGCAGAAATATGACCAATCGTGTCGACAATTGCCGGGCTTCCCGGTAAGGTCACAGCCTCACAGACGACCCATCCCCACCTCAGGAGGCACAGATGGCTGTACGACTCGGGGACACCGCCCCCGACTTCACCGCCGAGACCACGGACGGCACGATCAACTTCCACGAATGGCTCGGCGACAGCTGGGGCATCCTGTTCTCGCACCCCAAGGACTTCACGCCGGTCTGCACGACCGAGCTGGGCGCCTTCTCCCGGGCCAAGCCCGAGTTCGACAAGCGCAACACCAAGCTCATCGGCCTCTCCGTCGACTCGGTGGAGTCGCACAAGGGGTGGGCAGGGGACATCGAGGAGACCCAGGGCTCCGCACTGAGCTTCCCCCTCATCGGTGACGAGGACCGCAAGGTCGCCGACCTCTACGACATGATCCACCCGAACGCCAACGACACCCTGACGGTGCGCTCGGTGTTCATCGTCGGCCCCGACAAGAAGGTCAAGCTGATCCTGACCTACCCGGCCTCGACCGGGCGCAACGTCGACGAGATCATCCGGGTGCTCGACTCGCTCCAGCTGACGGCCGACTACTCGGTCGCCACCCCGGTGAACTGGACGGAGGGCGAGGACGTCATCATCGCCCCCGCCGTGAGCGACGAGGACGCCAAGGGCCGCTTCCCAAAGGGCTGGAAGGCCCTCAAGCCCTACCTGCGGGTGACGCCCCAGCCGAACCGCTGAGCAGCGGGCGCCCGCGTGCCCCGGGGGAGGGGCGGGTGACGCTGTCGTGCAGTGCGCATCGCCGTGCCGTGCCGGCCCTCCGGGGCCGGCACGGTCGCGTCCGGAAGCGGGGCGGTGCGGCTCAGGCCTGCGACACCAGCTCGTCGCGCAGCTCGCGTTTGAGGACTTTGCCCTGAGGGTTGCGCGGCAGCGGCTCGGTGCGGAACCAGATGTGGGTGGGCACCATAAAGCCGGCGAGGCGCGCCTTGACGTGTTGCTGGAGCTCCTCGGCGGTCACCTTCGATCCCGGGCGCAGGACGATCACCGCGCCGACCTCCTCGCCGAGCGTGGGGTGGGGCACCCCGATGACGGCGCAGTCGGCCACGGCGGGATGCTCGAAGAGCGCGGCCTCGACCTGGACCGAGTACACGTTCTCGCCGCCACGGATGATCATGTCCTTGGCGCGGTCGACGATGTAGATGAAGTTCTCGTCATCGAGCTGGGCGACGTCGCCGGTGTGGAGCCACCCCTTCGAGAACGACTTCGCCGTCTCCTCGGGGCGCCCCCAGTACCCCCGCACGACGTTGGGGCCCTTGATCCACAGCTCGCCGCGGACGTCGGGCCCGCGCGGGGCCGAGGCGTCGGGCTCGTCGCCGGCGAAGTCCTCGGGGAGCACCGCGACGTCGCACACCGGCACGGGCGGTCCGACGCTGTCGGGCTTGGCCACATAGTCGGGACCGGAGTTCATGGACGTGACCGACGACGTCTCGGTGAGCCCGTAGCCGTTGGACGGTTGGCCGACCGGCCAGGCCTCGCGGATGCGCCGGACGAGGTCGGGCGGCGCGGGCGCGCCCCCGTAGGAGACGCCGCGCACGGAGGAGGTGTCGTACTTCGAGAAGTTGGGCGAGTCGAGGACCTGCATCACCATGGCCGGGACGCCGCCGAAGCTGGCGATCTTCTCGCGCTCGATCAGCTCGAGCGCACGATCGGGCTCGAAGTGGTGCATCATCACGAGCTTGCCGCCGATGGCGATGTTGCTCAGCATCACCGAGTGGCACCCGGTGGCGTGGAACAGCGGCACCGACAGCAACATCGCGGGCTGCGGCCGGGTCTCGGGCGTCTTCGTCGGATCGGCCGCCTCTTCGACCTCCTCGGTCTCCTCCGTCTCGACCAGTGCCGACCCGAAGCGCATCGCGCCGCGCGTGTTGACGAAGAAGAGGCTCATCAGGTTGGTGACCATGTTGCGATGCGTGCCGACCGCACCCTTCGGGCGCCCCGTCGTGCCCGAGGTGTAGAAGATCGTCGCGTCGTCCTCGGGGTCGATGGCGACGTCGGGGGGCACGGCGTTCGCGTGCACCTCGCCGACGGCGAGCGGGAACGGCCACTCCGTCACCGGCGGCGTCCCGCCGGGTGGCGTGTAGACGGCGAGCGGCGCCTTGGGCGTCTCGCGGTGCTCGTCGGCGATGATCAGCGCCTGCAGGCTGGAGAGCCCGCCGAGGAACGGCCGGATGCGCTCCGCGCGCTCGGTGTCGACGAACGCCACCTTCGACCCGGAGTCCTCCAGGCCGTAGCGCAGCTCCTCACCGGACCACCACGCGTTGAGCGGCACCACGATGGCGCCGGCGACGGTGGCGGCCCAGAACGCCATGACCCACTCGGGGATGTTGCGCATCACGATCGCCACGCGGTCGCCCTTCTCGATCCCGAAGGTGTCGCGCAGCCGGCGAGCCAGGGCCGAGGCGATGCGGTAGTGCTCGGCGAAGGTCGTGCGCTCGTCCTCGTAGACCAAGAAGTCGGCGTCGCCGTGGGCGAGGGACAGGTCGAGCACGGCGCGCAGGGACGGTGGCGCGTTCTTCCAGGTCCGCGTCGGCACGCCGCGGATCTCGAGCTCCTCCATCTCGAAGAGCTCGCCGGGGGCCGTCATCGCCGCGTTCGCCTCGGCGATCGACATGGCCGGCGTGCCCTGCGTGCCCTTGCCCGCTGCGCTGGTGGTGCTCATGGTTCCTCCTGGCCCTCGCCCGGGCCCTGGCCGGGTTGCTCGTCGTGGGCGTCGCGGGCGTCGTGGTCGAACAGCGCGGTCCGGTAATAGGCGAGCTCGGCCACGCTCTCCTTGATGTCCTGCATGGCGCGGTGCCCACCCTTCTTCTCCGGGGCCGCCTTGTAGACGTCGGGCCGCCAGCGCCGGCAGAGCTCCTTGAGCGTCGACACGTCCACCGAGCGGTAGTGCAAGAAGTCCTCGATCTCGGGGAGCTGCGCGGCCAGGAAGCGCCGGTCGGTGCCGATCGAGTTGCCCGCCAGGGGGACCGTGTGCGGCTGTCCGATGTGCTCCTTGAGGAAGGCGAGCGTCTGGGCGCCGGCGTCCTCGAGGGTGGTGGTCGAGGCCTCGATCTCGGCCAGGAGGCCCGAACGCGTGTGCATCGTCCGCACGACGTCGTCCATGGCGTCGAGCTGCTCTGGCGGGACGTGGATCACCAAGTCCGGCCCCTCGCCCACGATGGTGAGGTCGTCGTCGGTGACCAGCGTGGCGATCTCGACGATGCGGTGGCGCGTGGGGTCGAGCCCCGTCATCTCGAGATCGATCCAGGCCAGCACCGGTGGGATGCTACCGGCCGACTCCTCGAAGAGCGCTGGAGCGTGCCTGTATTGTCCGGCGATGCTGCGCGTCCCCCTGCACCAGCTCGACGCCGAGCTGCCCGTGCCCCGTTACGCGCGCGAGGGCGACGCGGGCGCGGACCTCCTCGCCCGGAGCGACGTGACGCTGGCGCGTGGCGGGGGCCGTGCCATCGTGCCAACGGGGGTCGCGGTCGCCATCCCGGTGGGCTATGCGGGGCTCGTGGTCCCGCGCAGCGGGCTGGCCGCCCGCCACGGTGTCACCTGCCTGAACGCGCCCGGGCTGGTCGACGCCGGCTACCGCGGCGAGCTCATGGTCGTCCTGGTGAACCACGACCCCGAGCGGGACTACGAAGTGAGCCGGGGCGACCGGATCGCCCAGCTCGTGCTCGTGCGGGTCGAACAGGCGGGCTTCGAGCTCGTACCAGAAGCGGGATTGGGGACCTCGGAGCGAGGCAGCGGCGGCTTCGGCCACACCGGCACATGACGGCGACGCAGCAAGACGCTAAGAAAGGGTGATGCAGCCCCTCGTCGGCATGGACGCCGCTTTCCTCGCGCTCGAGACGCCCACGACACCGATGCACATCGGCGTCGTCCTGGTCCTGGACCAACCCGAGGGGACCCGCTCGCTGTTCTCGCCGACCACGCGCTACGCGCAGATCCGCCGCATCATCGAGCAGCGGCTCCACCTGATCCCGCCGCTGCGCCGGCGCGCGGTGCGGGTGCCCCTCGGGCTGCACCACCCCGTCTGGGTGGACGACCCCGGTTTCGACCTCGACGACCACGTGAGCCGCGCCAGCCTGCCGTCGCCGGGCGGGCCGGCCGAGCTCGACACCTTCGTCGCGGGCGTCATGAGCCGCCCCCTCGACCCCGACCGGCCGCTGTGGGAGATGTACGTGGTCGAAGGTCTCGAGGGCGGCCGCACGGCGCTGATCGCGAAGGTGCACCATTCGGTCCTCGACGGCGTGAGCGGCGCGTCGGTGTTGGCGGTGTTCTTGGACATGACGCCGCGGCCGCGCGTGGTCGAGCTGCCGCCCGAGTGGAACCCGCCGCCGCTGCCCTCGAGTACGCAGATGCTGCGCCACGCCGCGTCGTCGCTCGTCCGCCAGCCCGGCGAGACGCTCAGCACCGTGCAGGCTGGCGTCGAGGCCGTCGCAGACCTCGGTGTCCACAACCGCGAGCTCACCGGGCGGGGCGAGGAGCCGCCGCCGGGCTTCTTCGCCGCGCCGCGGACCTCGTTCAACGGCGCGGTGTCCAACCGCAAGCACTACGCCACGCTGTCGGTCCCGCTCGAGGACGTGAAGCTCGTCAACCGCATCATCGAAGCGACGGTGAACGACGTCTTGTTGGCCTGCGTCTCGGGCGGGTTGCGCCGGCTGCTCGCCGGGCGCGGCGAGAAGCCCGAGCTGCCACTCGTCGCCATGGTGCCGGTGTCGACGCGCCCCGACGGGCAGACCCAGGACCTCGGCAACCAGGTGTCGGGCATGCTGGTGTCGCTGGCGAGCGACATCGAGGACCCGGTGGCGCGCCTCGACGCCATCTCCGAGTCGGCCCGGCTCGCCAAGGAGCAGGAGAAGCTGCACCGGGGACGCTTCGTCGGCGACCTGGCGCAGATCGCGCTGCCGGCCGTCGTGTCGCGCGTGGCGCGGGCGGTCGCGGGGGCACGCCTCTTCGACAAGGTGCGGCCGCCCTTCAACGTCACGGTTTCGAGCGTGCGGGTGCCCGACGTCCCGCTCTTCTGCGCGGGGAGCCGCGTGGTGGGGATGTACCCCGTCGGGCCGATGGCCGAGGGCATCGGTGTCAACGTGACCGTCTTCTCGTACCTCGATCGCGTCTACTTCGGAATGCTGGCGTGCCGCCGGCTCATCCCCGAACTGCCGGAACTGGCGATCCACGTCGACGACGCGCTGGGGGAGCTGGTCGCGTGCGCGCTCGACGCCAGGGGCGCTACCGCCTGAACGCCGGGCTGGGGCGCGCTCGCGCCGGCTCCGCTGCGTGCGGGTGCGAGGTCCCGCACCGCGCTCAGCGCTTGGAGGCCCGCCAGCAGTAGGAGCGCATCGGCACGTCGATCGTCGCTGCGTCGCCGAACGACTCGTGCCCGTCGAGATAGCGGGACATCGCAGCCAGGTGCGCCTGCCGCGCCGCCTCGTCCATGGTGATGACGGCGCTGTAGGTGCCGGCGAGAGCCACGAGGTCCGCCTTGGCCATCGGCCGGGTCCAGCGGAACAGCTGCGTCTCGGGCTCGCCGAAGGGGCTGGCGCCGCCGACGTCGACGTTCACCAGGTGACGCCTGCGGCGGCGCGCATCCTCCTCCGCCTTCGCATCGGGCTCGAAGACGATGCCGCCCGCCCACAGCGAGCGCATCCAGTCGACGGTGCGGTCCGGACCGCTCCAGACCAGCGACAACCTGCCGCCGGGGCGCAGCACCCGGGCCACTTCGGGGACCGCACGCGCCTCGTCGACCCAGTGCCACGCCGACTGCGCGATCACGAGATCACGCGACGACGCGTGGGCGGGCAGGTGCTCCGCCGTGCCGGCCGCCACCTCGGCGCCGGTGTTGCGGCTCGTCAGCATGGCGCGCATCCGCTCGTCCGGCTCGACTGCCGTGACGCTCGCGATCCGCTGGGTGAGCAACCGCGTCAGGATGCCGGTGCCCGCACCGATCTCGAGCGCGTCGGTTGTGCCGTCGGGGATCAACCAGTCCAGCGCCTCGTCCGAGGGGCCCGAGCGGAGGCGGTCGTATTCCTCTGCCACCTCGCCGAAAGAGCGACTGAGGACGGCGGTCGTCTCGTCCTGGTGCATGGACCCGAATCTAGCGAGGGTTCCGAGCGGCTCGGCAGCGGGTGGTCACCGGAAACCACCTGCCGAGGAGCCCTCGAGCCCCTCTCGGTGTGGAGCAGCGGCGCGATACAGTGGTCAGCCAACGCGGAAGTGGCGCAGCGGTAGCGCATCACCTTGCCAAGGTGAGGGTCGCGGGTTCGAATCCCGTCTTCCGCTCTCGAGAACCTGGTCTCTGAGCGCGTTCGACACGGATTCGCCTCATTGGACCAGCCGCTTCCAGCTGCGGCACCGTCGCCCATTCGTTGTCCATCTCGGCAACGCCGCGGCAATCGACGCAATCGGCAAGGGCTTCAGTCAGCTACGGCGCGACCTCTCACCGCGGAGCGCGCGGCTAATGACGGCACCGAGCATGTCGGTGAACCACAACTCGGCTTGCTCGAGGGACCATCTCCGTCGCTCCGTCAACAAGGAGAAGACATCGGGGCTGACCAGCGCCCAGGCGGCGTCGAGCATGGCCTCTGACGGAGGCCCGTCGATCATCAGGGCCAGGCCGGCGGCCATCAGCCCGCGGCGGTCCTCGTCGTACTGGACGAGGCGCGCATGGGCGGTGGCGTCGCTGGCCGCCGCTTCCGCCAGCGTCCTGAGGATCGGCACAGAGCGCTCGTAAACGCCCATGGCGTAGTGCACGCCGGTGCGCACGCGCTCGGCCCGGGTGCCTTTCCCGATCTCGGCGAAGTCCGGCCGGTCGGCCATCGCGGCCTCCTCGTCGTCGCCGACGATCGCCACGTCCACGACCGTCATCAAGAGACCGACCTTCGACCCGAAGACGGAGGAGACCGTGTCGACCGCGGTCCCGGCCTGGGTGGCTACCTGGGACAACGTCGTCGCGGTCCACCCACGTTCGCGGAACAGGTCGGTGGCCGCCTCGATGATCGTGCGGCGCGTCTCGGCCGCGTGTCTCGCCCGGAGGGGCGAGTGGTAGGTGGAGGTGCGCTCCCGCTTGGTGCCGCCGGTTTCAGCGGTCGTTCCCGAGGTCATCGACGTCGATTCTACCGGTTGGTCAGATTGAAGCGTATATCATCAGATTCGACCGATGATTCAAAAGTTTATCCTATTGATGCTAGGATGAATCGAGGTTACGGTGCCGGTTCCAGCAGGCGACTGGGCTCCGGTCGACTCAGGCGGCTCAGTGTGGGCGGAACCTGGCGTGTGCTGGCGCCGGGTCCCGTGTGCTGGCGACGGGTCCTAGGGAAGGGAGCGATATGTCGGGATTCGAGAACCGGCGTCGGGACGGGCGGCAACGGAGGCCAGCCCGCCTCACCGCGCTCGCCGCCACCGCTGTCGCATTGCCCCTTCTCGCACTGGGCTGGACGACAGCAGCGGGGGCGCAGAGCTCCGCACCTGTCCCTGTGCACAGCCCGGCCCTCCCGGCCGCGACGGCGGCGCGCCTGCAGCAGGTGCTCGACCAGACCCAGGCCCAGGACGGGTTCCCGGGGGTGATCGCCGGCGTCTGGAGCCCGAAGGGCCACTGGATCGGGACGGCCGGGACGCAAGGCCCGGGACAGTCCGGCGCCCCGACTGCCGGCGACCTCACACGGATCGGCAGCCTCACCAAGACGATGACGGCCACCGTGCTCCTGCAGCTCGCGCAGCGGAAGAAGCTCTCGCTCGACGATCCCATCAGTAAGTACGTGCCCGGACTGCCCAACGGAAAGGCGACCCTGCGACA
>DATJTU010000352.1:0-3951 GCA_035503015.1 Acidimicrobiales bacterium
GGCCGCGCTGCCGACGATCGGCTTCTGGAGCGGCACCTCGATGGCATCGCCGTCGTAGCCCGCGCCACCGAAGGTCATCACACCCCCGGACGCGTCGACGATCGCGTAGGCCGAGTCGGTGGCGGTGATCGCGGCGCCCGCTCGGCCGGTCCCGAGGCCGACCGTCTGCAGCGGGCCGCCGAGCGGGGTCACCACGAGCGCGGCGACCATGAGCAATCCACCCAGGGCCACGGTGGCACGACGGCCCAGGTGCCCCATCCCGGTCTCCCTCCGCGGCATGAGTTCCGCATCTTAGGGAGCACGGGAACGCCGAACACGGCGCCCCTGTCCCGGGGCTCACAGGAGGCGGAGTTGGCCCTCCTCCTCGCCCCGCGCCACGTCGCGAGGTTCCGTGCCCGGGTTCGTTCTCGGCTCCGGTCCGGCCTTCGCCCGGCCGTCCCCGGCCGCGGGCCGCGACCCCGGCGCCGGCGCCTCTCCGGGCGCCACCTCCGCCGGCGTCGCCGCCCGCCGGTTGCCTCCATACCGCTCCCGCCCGTACACCCCGCAACGCCGGGCCGTGCCGCGCACGATCTCCTCCACCCGGCCCCGTGCGTCGTCGTCCTGGTACGCCCCGCGCCGAAAGCGCGCCCGGTGCAGGCGGAGCAGGTCGGGCCGGACGCCGGCGAGCCAGTCGAAGTAGTGCTCGCGCAGCGGCCCGCGCAGGTGCAGGGCCACTCCGTTCACGGAGACCGCGCCGGCGTCGGCGCACGCCTCGACGACCTCGCGCAGCTGCTCCTCGGAGTCGGACAGCCCCGGCAGGACCGGCGCCACCAGCACCCCGCACGGGATGCCGAGGGCGGTCAGCCGGCGCACGGCGTCCACCCGGCGGTCGGGCGGGGGCGTGCCCGGCTCGGTCAGCTTCCACACGTCGCGGTCGAGCGTGCCGATGGAGAAGTTCACCTCGACCTGGGTGCGCTCGCGCGCGGCGGCCAGCAGCGCGCCGTCGCGTAGGATCAGCGTCGACTTGGTCAAGATGCTGAAGGGGTTGCGCGCGCCCGACAGCGTCTCGACGATGCCCCGGGTCAGGTGGTACTTGCCCTCGGCGTGCTGGTACGGGTCGGTGTTGGTGCCCATCGCGATGTGGTCCCCGTCCCACTTCGGCGCCCGCAGCTCGGCGCGCAGCCGCTCGACCGCGTTGACCTTCACGACGATCTTGCGCTCGAAGTCCGTCCCGATCCCGAGGCCGAGGTAGTCGTGCGTCGGCCGCGCGAAGCAGTACACGCACGCGTGGCTGCACCCTCGATACGGATTGATCGTGTGCCGGAAGTGCATGAGGCTCTCCGGCGGCACCGTGTTGATGATGGAGCGCGCGTTCACGTGGAGGAATTCCATGCCGGCGTAGGCGCCCTTGCCGACGTGACGCTCGGCCACCCGCTCGTCGGGGAACAGCGTGCCGCCCTCTTCGCTCTCGGCGAGGGCCCATCGGAGTGCCACGAAAGCTACGATAGCGAACATATGTTCGTACGACAACGAGGGCGACGAGACGGGTCACGACACGGCCGACGACGAGGTTGGCGGCGCGGTGCCGGCGGGCCCGCGGACGGTCCTGGTGACGGGTGGGGTGTCCCCGAAGATCACCAGGTCAGCCAGTAGTCTCGCTTCACTGTGGCGACCAAGACCCGCAGCGCTCCGACGCGGGCGCCTGCCCGTTCCACCAAGAACACCAAGAAGCCCGCGTCCCGTGCCTCTCGAGCCAAGAAGGCCGCGCCGCCGCCGCGTCCGCCGTTCTGGCGGGTCCAGGCGCGGGACCTCTGGGCCGTCGGGCTGATCACGCTCGGCGTCCTCCTCGCCCTGGCGCTGTGGGGCCAGCAGCTGGGCCCCATCGGGCACGGGACGAACACGGCGCTGGCGACGCTCGCCGGGTGGGCCCGGGTCCTGCTGCCGTTGGTCACGGTCGGCGCCGGCTGCGCGCTCCTCTTCGACCGGCCCCCCCGCCGTGACGACGAGTACGACGACTTCGACGAGTACGACGACGAAGACGGCCGCCGGCGCGGCGAGGGTGCCGACCCCTGGCGCCTCGGCGTCGGGATCGTGCTCGGGCTGCTCGGCATCTGTGGCCTGGCCGAGCTGGCCAAGGGCGCGCCCCGGCTGTCCGAGACGCACGCGCTGCGCGAGGGCGGGGGCTACCTCGGCGCCATCGTGGGGCGGCCGCTGCACGCGGGCATCGGCCCCGCCGGCGCCACCGTGCTCCTGCTCGCGGTCGTGGTGGTGGCGATCCTGGTGGCCACCGGGGCCTCGCTGGCGTCGGTCGGCCGCGGCCTGCGGACCGGCACCGTCGCGGCCGGGCACCTGGCGGCCGAGCTCTGGCGCGGCAAGCCGTTGGTGATCGTGCCCGAAGGCTCGATGTCCGACCTGGGCGAGGCCGCCTCGCCGGAGGCCGCCGGAATCGGCACCGAGGCCGGCCTCCTCTCCGACGAGGCCCCGGACGACGAGGACGACATCGACATCCCGCTCGACGACGAGGACGCAGAGGAGTCCGACGACGCGGGCGCGCACGACGACGGTGACGCCGAGGACGCCGAGCCGCTGACGGGCATGGTGAAGTCCCGGCGCCAGAAGGCGGCCGCATCGACGCGGGGGCCGGGGGAGTGGGTGCTCCCCAGCCTCGGCCTGCTGCACCAGTCCAAGAAGCTGCGCCACGACCAGCGCCAGATCGACGCGGCGGGCGAGGAGCTCGTCCGCGCGCTGGCCGCGCACGGCGTGGAGACGCGCCTCGTCGGGAGCAGGGTGGGGCCGACGGTGACGCGCTACGAGATCGAGCTCGGGCCCGGGGTCAAGGTGGCCCGGGTCACCAGCCTGTCCAAGGACATCGCCTACGCCATGGCGTCGCCCGACGTGCGCATCCTCGCCCCGATCCCGGGCAAGTCGGCCATCGGTGTCGAGGTGCCGAACCGCACGCGCCAGCTCGTGTCGCTGCGCGACATCCTCGAGTCACGCGAAGCTCGCAGCGGCAGCGGCCATCCCCTCGAGGTGGCGATGGGCCGCGACATCGCCGGGCGGGCCGTGATGGCGAACCTGGCCGAGATGCCCCACATCCTCATCTCAGGCGCGACCGGGTCCGGGAAGTCCTCGTGCATGAACTCGATCATCACGTCGGTGCTCATGCGCGACACGCCCGACAAGGTCAAGCTCATCCTCGTCGACCCCAAGCGCGTCGAGCTCGGCCAGTACGACGGGCTGCCCCACCTGCTCAACCCCGTCGTCGTCGACCCCAAGAAGGCGGCCAACGCGCTGGCGTGGGCGGTCAAGGAGATGGAGCGGCGCTACGACATCCTCGCCGAGAACAACGTGCGCGACATCACCGGCTACAACCAGTTGGTCGAGGACGGGCTCATCGCACCCCCGCCGCCGTCGGACCGCCGGCGGGCGCGTGACGCGGCCGCGCGTGCGCTCGGCGAGGACCACCCGGCCGTGGACGACGAGGCCGACCTCGACGACGAGCCGGAGCCGCCGCAACCGCTGCCCTTCATCTTGGTCATCGTCGACGAGCTGAACGACCTCATGATGGTGGCGGCCCGCGACGTCGAGGACTCGATCGTGCGCATCGCGCAGATGGCCCGCGCCGTCGGCATCCACCTCGTGATCGCCACGCAGCGCCCATCGGTGGACGTGATCACGGGTGTCATCAAGGCGAACATCCCGAGCCGCATGGCCTTCTCGGTCTCGTCCCTGGCCGACAGCCGCGTCATCCTGGACCAACCGGGCGCCGAGCGCCTGATAGGCAAAGGGGACATGCTGCTGCTGACCGCGTCCTCCAACATCCCGCGCCGTCTCCAGGCACCCTGGGTCTCCGAAGAAGAGGTGCGTGACGTGGTCTCGCACTGGCGCGCCCAGGGCGGGCAGACCGAGGCCATCGTCGCCATCGACAGCACCGACGACGGCCCCTTCGGCATCGACGGGGTCGGCGACGAC
>DATJTU010000353.1:0-7100 GCA_035503015.1 Acidimicrobiales bacterium
GGATATTGGCCGTGCCGTGTGTCGGAGGTCCTGCTTGATGCGCATTCGGCGCAGGGACAGGGATACCACCGAAAAGAAGGAACCACTCCCCCAGGAGCGTGTGCCCTATGACCAAGAGCTACCGGCACCGGCAAACGGCCCCACGTCGACCGAGCCGGTCAAGAACCTGATCGCCGACTCTGCCGTGACTCCCCCAGGCGATACCGACGCAGCGCAGGCGCCGGCCGACGTTGCCGACGACGTTGCAGGCGACGGCGCGGGCGCGGTCCCGCCCGTCGCGTCCGAGACCGGCCCCGAGCCCGAACCGGCGCCGGAACCCGCCCCTGCACCCGCCCCTTCTGCGGCGGGATCTCCCCCACCGGCCGCCGCCCCGGCCGCACAGACGCCGGCCCACGCGGGCGACCCGGACGAGTCCTCCCCCGCCGCCGTGGGCACCGAGGCGCCCGAAGAGGTGCACGGCGCGCACGCCGCCCGGGGCGCTCACAGCGCCGCCGAAACCGAGAGTCCGGCGCCTTCGGCGGTCCCGGCCGCCGACGCACCACCGGCACCGGTCGACGACGCCGCCGCAGTGCTCGAGACGCCCCCCGAGCCAGCGCCAGCCGCTGCGCCGGCCCCTGACCCCGTGCCCGCCCCCGATCCCACGCCGGCGGCCAAGCCGGCCCACGCTGCCCAGGCGCCGGCCATGCGCTCCCCCTCGATCCCCGACGACGCCTCGGCCTTGCTGAACGGGGCGAAGCCCAGGGTCCGCGAGCTCCCCCGGGTGATCGCCGTGGCGAACCAGAAGGGCGGCGTCGGCAAGACGACGACGACCGTCAATCTTGGTGCGGCGCTCGCCGAGCAGGGCTACCGGGTCCTCGTCATCGACCTCGACCCTCAGGGCAACGCCACCACCGGGCTCGGGGTCGAGGCGCGCAACTTCGAGCTGTCGATGTACGACGTGATCATGCGGGACCAACCGCTCGAGGACTGCATCGAGCCCACCAGCGTCAAGAACCTCTTCGTGGCGCCTGCCACCATCGACCTGGCCGGCGTCGAGATCGAGCTCGTCCCCGCCTTCAGCCGCGAGCTGAAGCTCAAGCGGGCCATCGAGTCGATCGTCGACGACTTCGACTTCGTCCTGATCGACTGTCCCCCGTCGCTCGGCCTGATCACCGTCAACGGTCTGGCCGCGGCGCATGAGGTGCTGGTGCCGATCCAGTGCGAGTACTACGCCCTCGAGGGCCTGAGCCAGCTCCTGCGCAACGTGAACCTGGTCTCGACCAACCTCAACGAGACCCTCGAGGTCTCGACCATCGTGCTCACCATGTACGACGCCCGGACGCGGCTCTCGGTCGACGTCGCCAACGAGGTCCGGGAGCACTTCTCCGAGCGGGTGTGCCGGGTGATGATCCCCCGGACCGTCCGCCTCTCGGAGGCGCCGTCGTTCGGTCAACCCATCACGATCTTCGATCCAGCCTCGCGGGGCGCCGTGGCGTACCGCGAGCTAGCCAAGGAGGTGAGCAATGGCGCGCCGCAGCGGACTGGGTAAGGGGCTGAGTGCCCTCATTCCCGGTGAGGTGGTGGGGGAGTCGGACTCAGCCCTCCGGGTGGTCCCGATCTCGCACATCCGGCCCAACGCGTTCCAACCGCGGAGCCACTTCGACGAGGAGTCGATGGCGTCGCTGGCAGCCTCGATCAAGGCGGTCGGCCTGCTCCAGCCGGTGCTCGTGCGGGAGCTGCAGGACGAGACGGAGAGCTACGAGCTCATCGCGGGGGAGCGGCGCTGGCGCGCCGCCCGCCGGGCCGGCCTGCAGACGATCCCCGTCCTGGTCCAGGTGGCCGACGACGTCGGGAGCCTCGAGCAGGCGCTGGTCGAGAACCTGCACCGGGTCGACCTGAACGCCCTCGAAGAGGCGGCGGCCTACCAGCAGCTGATCGACGAGTTCGGGCTCACCCACGAACAGGTGGCGAGCCGCATGGGCAAGGGACGGGCCACCGTCACCAACACCCTCCGCCTCCTCCAGCTGCCCGCCGGCGCCCAGCGGGCGCTGGCCGAGGGCTCTATCTCCGCCGGGCACGCCCGGGCCCTGCTCGGCACGCCCGACCGGGCACTCCAGGAGCGCCTGGTGGACCGGGTGGTCGAGGAGGGCCTCACCGTGCGGGCCGTCGAGGAGCTGGTGCGCAACGGCGGCACCGAGCTGCGCGTCGTCACCGACACGGAGCCGGCCCCCGAGGCGCCTCCCGAGGAGACTCCGCCACCCGAGGTGGCCGACGGAGCCCTCCGCCGGCCGCAGGTGGCCCGCAAGCTGCCCGAGCCGGGCGTGCTCGAGCTCGAGGACCTGCTCTCGACGTACCTCAACACCCGGGTCAAGGTGGACATCCAGAACCGGCGCGGCCGCCTGGTGGTCGAGTTCGCCACCCTCGAGGACCTCGAGCGCATCTACCGCGCCATGGTCGGTGACGGCGGCATCGCATAGTTCACAGAACCGTCAAGGGTCTGTTCAGCTTCATCCACAACCTGTGCATGACGTTGTGGATTGTCACTTCGTTCACCTGCCGGAAGCTTTCATCGCGTAACCGTCGCTCTGGTCGCGCGCCCGCCACGACGCCGCGTTGGGGTGCTGCGCGGGCGATCGGCAGCCCCGGAACTCTCAACGATTACTGGTAATCACAAGGACGGGTCGAGGTGTTGTCCGTCCGTTGTGCAAGGGCGCCTCAGTCCCAGGAGGCGTCGGCCCACTCGCCGAGCGCCCCCGAGAGGGCGGCGGCCAGCGTCGTGGCACGCTCGACGACGGTGCTGGCGGGGCCCACCTCGACGACCACCGCCGGCATGCGGGTCTCGCGCAGGATCGGCAGCGCCATGCCCCGGACGCCGGCGTCGTCGACGCCGAGGGCGGCGGGCACGGCGGACTGCACGAGCTCGGCCAGGCGCCGACCACCCGGCGACTCGTCGTGGGTGCCCGACCAGTACGCGGTGGTGCAGGCGGCGTGGGAAGGGGAGAGGCGCAGCCCGACGAACACGTCGACGTCGAGCTCGTTGGCCTCCTTGGCCTGCACCGCGTCGTCGGGGTGGTGCAGCTCGGAGACCTGGATGCCGGCCAGCGTGAGGCGGCGCCGTAGCGCGCCGGCGACGCTGCCGAGCCCGCCGCCCTCGCCGACCGCGACGTGGCGGCCGCGCAGGCTGCGCGGCGTGTCGCGCAGCGCGGCACGCGCCCGCACAGCGGAGACGAGCTCGGAGGCGTTATGGCGGCTCCCGAGGCGCACCAGCTCGTGAAGGGTGGCGCCGCCCACGATGCCGTCGACGGGGAGGCCGGCGTTGCGCTGGAACTCGCCGAGGGCGCGCACGGTGGCGTCGCCGAAGATGCCGTCGACGCGCTCGGTGTCGAAGCCGAGGCTGCACAGGCGCTGTTGCAGTTCCGCCACGTCGTCACCCCGCAGCATGGGGGTCCGGCGGTACAAGAAGCGGTCGCCCAGCTGAAAACCGGCCTCGACCAGGGTGTTCCAGGTCTGGGGACCACAGACGCCGTCGACGCGCAGGCCGCGCAGGCGCTGGAAGGCCTCGACGGCGGCGCGCGTCGCGGGCCCGAAGATGCCGTCAGCGACGACGGGCGCGCCGAGGATCGCGCTCAGTCGGTGTTGGACGTCGGCGACCGCGGGACCGCGGTCCCAGATGACGAGAGGCAGGCCTACAGGTAGGCCGAGATCTCCTCGAGCAGCGCGCCCTTCGGCTTGGCGCCGATCAGCCGGGCCGCCACCTCGCCGTCCTTGAACAGGATCAGCGTCGGGATGCTCAGGACCTCGTAGCGGCGCGTCACGTCGAGGTTGTCGTCGATGTTGAGCTTGCCGATCCGGATCTTGCCCGCCTGCTCCTCCGCGATCTCCTCCAGGACCGGAGAGATCATCTTGCACGGGCCGCACCACTCAGCCCAAAAGTCTACCAACACCGGCACGTCAGAACTCTTGACCTGCTCGTCGAACGTTGCGTCGGTAAGGGTCTCGATGTTGTCGCTCATGTCATCTCCTTGTCGGTGGGTGTAACGCCGCCCCCGCTGGTTCTGTTCCCGCCTGCGCCGGGGGGCTACTCGCCCCGCATCTCGAGCCAGCGCTCGGCGTCGATGGCGGCCATGCAGCCCGACCCGGCCGAGGTGATGGCCTGGCGGTAGTAGTCGTCCTGGACGTCGCCGCAGGCGAAGACCCCGTGCACGCTGGTCCGGGTCGTGCCGTCGAAGGTCCGGACATAGCCGTTGGCCTCGAGCTCGAGCTGCCCCTTGAACAGGGAGGAGTTCGGCTCGTGCCCGATGGCGACGAAGAGGGCTGCCGTCGGGAAGTCCGACTCCTCGCCGGTGACCGTGTCGCGCAGGCGCAGGCCCGACACCTTGGTGTCGCCGACGATGTCGGTGACGACCGAGTTCCACTTGAACTCGATCTTGTCGTTGGCCATGGCGCGGCCTCGCATGATCTTGGACGCGCGCAACTCGTCGCGGCGGTGGATGATCGTCACCTTCGAGCCGAAGCGGGCGAGGAAGATCGCCTCCTCCAGCGCGGAATCGCCGCCGCCGACCACTGCGATGGGCTGGTCGCGGAAGAAGAAGCCGTCGCACGTCGCGCACGTCGACACGCCGTAGCCCAAGAGGCGGTCCTCGTTGGGGACGCCGAGCATCAGCGAGCGCGCCCCGGTGGCGACGATGAGCGTGTCCGCCAGGACGGTGGGCTCGGCGGCGTCGGGGTCACCCACCCAGACGTGGAAGGGCCACGGGGTGAGGTCGACGCGGCTGACCTTGGCCGTGCGCAGTTCGGCGTCGAAGCGCACGGCCTGGGCGCGCATGATGCCCATCAGCTCGGGACCCATGATCCCGTCGACGAAGCCGGGGTAGTTCTCGACGTCGGTCGTGAGCATCAACTGGCCACCCGGCTGGTCGCTGGTGGACGAGGGCTCACCTTCGATGACCAGGGGATTGAGCATGGCGCGCCCGGTGTAGAGGGCGGCGGTGAGCCCGGCGGGCCCGCTCCCGACGATGACGACCTTGCGCCGCTCAGGCATCGGGCGGCAGGCCCCGGCGCGCGTAGAGGACGGCGCCGATGGCGGTGAAGATGAGGCCGAGCACGATGTAGGAGGCCCAGATCCGGTGGCCCGCGATCGTGGTCACCCGGATGAAGCCGACGCAGAACAGCACGAGGGTGGTGATGCCGATGACGGCGATGACGACCCCGAAGACGACGCTGCGCGCCGCCACGACGGCCGGCCGGATCGCCTTGTCGTTGACCGAGGCGACGACCGCGTCGACCGCGTCGAGGGCACGCTCGGACAGCGCGTCGGAGATGTCGTTCTCAGCCACGGGGGGAGACTACCCGGCGCCGCCAGCGTCCCTGGCAGGGAGGATGTAGCAGACGCCCACCGTGTTGGGCCCGGCATGGGTCCCCACGACGGGCCCGAGCTCGACCGAGAGCAGCGGGTGCTCGGTGGCGATGTCGCCGAGCGAGGCGAGCACCGCGGGCATGTCGTCGCAGGCCCCGTCGGCGACCGCGATGCGCTCCAACGGTGCGTCCGCTTTCACCTTGTCGACCATGTAGGCGAGCGCCCGGGCGCGCGTGCGCTGCTTGGACTCCTCCGCGACCTCGCCGTCTTTGAGCTGGATCACCGGCTTGATGTTGAGCAGCGACCCGACGAGGGCGCGCGCGCCGCCGATCCGGCCGCCGCGCTGGAGGTGCTCGAGCCCGCCGATGACGCCGTAGATGCGGGTGCGGCCGCTCCGGTCCGCGGTGGCGGCCGCCACCGCGTCGAGCCCGCGGCCGGCCGCGGCGTCCTCCGCGGCGGCGATCACCAGCAGGCCCTGGCCCATGGTGAGGCTGAAGGTGTCGACCACCTTGACGGGCACACGGGTGAAGGACTCCGCCGCGAGCAGGGCCGAGGCGTAGGTGCCCGACACCTTCGAGGAGATCGTGAGGCAGAGCACCGCGTCCGCGCCCTCGTCCGCTGCCTGGTCGAACGCGGCCCCGAACTCCCCCGGCGGGGGCGCCGCGGTCTCGGGCAGGTCACCCTTGCCGCGGCAGCGGTCCCAGAACTCCTCGGGGCTCAGCTGGCGCCGGTCCTCGAGCTCCTCCGCGCCGAAGCGGATCGTGAGCGGGACGACGACGATGCCGTGCTCCTTCACCAGCTGGTCGGTCAGGTCGCACGCGCTGTCGGTCACGATGTGGACGCCGGACATGCAGGGAGTCTGCCACGGGCGCGTCGGCGCCAGCAGGACCGCGCGGGCGACGGGCGTTGGTGGCGAGCGCCGCCCGCCCGCCGCTCAGGAGCCACGCGAGGTGCTGATGGGCCCCACCCGGCGCACCGCCGGCACCCGGGGTGCCACCGGCCGCGGGGGCGCGGGGGGCCCGGGCGAGGCCGGGGGCGGGCGGTGCGCGTCGTGGCGCCGGCCCAAGAGGACCACGACGGCGCCGAAGGTCAGCCCGCCGGCCACCACGGCCCCGAGGACCCGGGCCACCAGGCCGCCGAACGAGGTGGACCCCGAGAGGTTCGAGACCACGAGCACGACCACGGCCATCGGGATGGTGGCGATCACGACGCGCCACAGCGGCGCCCACGCCGTGCGCTCGGCCAGGCGCCCGAACCACTGGTGGAAGACGGCGAGGGCCAGCAACGCGGCCACCGTGTACGCGATCGAGAGGCTGAGCGCGAGGCCGCGGACGCCGAGCGGGTGCACCAGCGCGAGCGCGAGGACGACGTTGAGGCCGTTCTCGACGAGGTACAAGAAGAAGGCCACCTTCGTGCGCTGCATCGACTGGAGGACGCGCACGAAGTAGAGGTAGGTGCAGAAGCCGGGCAGCCCGAGCGCGAACATCGCGAGCGCGGCGCCGGTCGTGTCGGTCCCGGCCGCCTTGGCGCTCCCGTGACCGAGCAGGAGCGCCGCCGCCGGGTGCGCCAGGACGAGCATGCCCATCGCGGCGGGGAGGATCACCGCGAGCGTGGCGCGCAGCCCGGCGGTGAGACGACGTTTGAACCCGACTTCGTCGCCCGTGGACCAGCGCTCGGCAAGCCCCGGCGTGACCGCGCTCATGATCGAGACCGCCACCACAGCGTAGGGCATCTGCAGGAACGTGTACGCGTACGTGTAGGAGGA
>DATJTU010000354.1:0-3807 GCA_035503015.1 Acidimicrobiales bacterium
GGGATGTCGAGCACGTCCACCTCGTGCGAGGACACCAGATGCAACAAGAGGTCGATCGGCCCCTCGAAGACGGGCGTGGAGACGGCGTAGGCCACCCACCGACGTTACCGAACGGTGCCCGGCCGGCGACGCACCCCCCGGCGACCTCCCGCGACGGCCTTCCGGCCCTGCTCAGCGTCCGGGTGCACCGCCGTTGGGCAATACCATTGCGCCCCATGAACAGGGTCCTTTCCGGCATCGCGCCCTCGGGCGCATTCACCTTGGGGAACTACCTCGGGGCCCTGCGCCAGTGGGTGGACCTCCAAGACGACGCCGACGTCTTCTACTGCGTGGTCGACCTCCACGCGCTGACCACCGAGATCGACCCGGCCGACGTGCGGGCCAACACGATCGACGCCGCGCTGAACCTGCTGGCCGTCGGGCTCGACCCGGAGCGCTCGACGCTGTTCATCCAGAGCCACGTGCCCGAGCACGCCCGGCTGACGTGGTTGCTCGAGTGCACCACGTCGATCGGCGAGCTGCGCCGCATGACCCAGTTCAAGGACAAGGGCAAGGGCCAGGAGCAGGTGCGCGTCGGCCTGTTCACCTATCCGGACCTGATGGCGGCCGACATCCTCCTCTACGACGCCAACGAGGTGCCGGTCGGCGACGACCAGCGCCAGCACCTCGAGCTCACCCGCGAGCTAGCCGTGCGCTTCAACAACCGCTACGGCGAGACCTTCGTGGTGCCCGAAGCCGCCATCCCCAAGGCCGGCGCCCGGGTCATGGACCTCCAGCACCCCGAGCGCAAGATGTCCAAGTCGGCCGACTCGCCGCTCGGGACGATCGGCTTGCTGGACTCCGACGAGGAGATCGCCCACAAGGTGCGGCGCGCCGTCACCGACACCGACGGCGAGATGCGCTACGACCGCGCCGCCAAGCCCGGCCTGGCCAACCTGCTCGACCTCCTCGCCGCCACCACCGGGCGCACGCCCGAGGCGGTCGCGAAGGACTACACGCGCTACGGCGACCTGAAGAACGACGTGGCGGCGTCACTGAGCGAGCTCCTCGCGCCGGTGCGGGCGCGGCGGCGCGAGCTCGAGGACGATCCCGGCTACGTGACCGGCGTGCTGGCGGCCGGCGCGGCGCACGCGCACGAGGTCGCGGGCGCGACGTACGCGCGCGCGGCCGACGCGATGGGGTTGTTGCCCGAGGTGGTGGCGACGTAGCGCCGCGGGCCCCTGTCGGTCAGGACAGCCCGAGCACGCCCTCCCACCAGCTGTAGAGCTTGTCGAAGAGCCACGTGAGCGGCCCGACGTGCCCGTTCTGCGTGAGGAAGAAATTGAGGAGGACGAGTATCAACAACGCGGGCATCGTGTACTGGCGGTAGCGCAGGTAGGTCGGCCACCAGCGCGCCGGGATCAGGCGCTCGATCACGGCGGAGCCGTCGAGCGGCGGCACCGGGACGAGGTTGAACGCGCAGAGCCCGACGTTGACCAGGCTGGCGAAGAAGAGGATCTGCGCCGAGGTCGACCACTGCGCCACGGTCGAGAAGCCGGTCGGCAGGTCCGCTCGCGCGAAGTGCACGAACAAGAACCCGAAGACCGCGGCGAGCACCGCGTTGGTGGCGGGCCCGGCGAGGGAGACCAGCACGCCCTCGTTGCGCGGGTGGCGCAGGTTGGCGGTGTTGACCGGGACCGGCTTGGCCCACCCGATGATGCCGACGGAGGTGAGCGAGAGCAGCGCGGGCACGATCAGCGTGCCGACCGGGTCGACGTGCGGCACCGGGTTGAGCGTCAGGCGGCCGGCGCGCGCCGCGGTGTTGTCACCGAAGAGCTTGGCGATCCACCCGTGCGAGATCTCGTGCAGGATGATCGAGGGGACGACGCAGCAGAAGATGATGATCTCCTGCTCGGTGATGTTGTGGTGGACGACGAGCGCCACCACCAAGACGACGCCGGCCGCGATCCACAGCGCGCGCTTGGTCTGGCGGTCCATCGGACGCCTCCCCGAGGAGGCGCCGGGCGAGCGCACCTAGTGCTTGGCGGCGTCGGCGATGCAGAAGCGGGTGGCGGGCATGGCCTCGAGCCGTGCCACCCCGATCGGCTTCCCGCACGCCTCGCATGTGCCGTAGGTCCCGGCCTCGAGCCGCGTGAGCGCCGCCTCGACCTCGTCGAGCGCCTCGCGCAGTTCGGTCGCCAGCCGCTCGGCTTCGCCGCGCTCGGCCGTCACCTGGCTCGAGTCGGCGAAGTTCGAGTCGTAGTTGAGGCCACTGCCTTGGTCGGCGAAGCCCAGCTCCTTCAGTTGGGCCTGCAACCCGGCCTGCTCGCTGTGCAACAGGGCGGCAAAGTCGACATCGGCGGTTTCCGTCGTCGGGGCCTCGTTCGGCATGGGGTCATGCTACGCGGTCCCTCCCCCTCCCGGTACCCGCCCGGGGGTGGGCTCCCTCGTAGGCCCGGCGCAGGTGCTCGGGCGAGACCTTGGTGTAGCGCTGGGTCGTGGCGATGGACGCGTGGCCCAGAAGCTCCTGGACGACCCGCACGTCGGCACCCCGGCCCAGCATGTGGGTCGCACACGAGTGCCGGAGCACATGCGGGCTCACCTTCGCCTCGAGCCCGACCCGGGCGGCGTACTTCTTGACGACGCCGAAGACGCCGACGCGCGTCAGGCGCCCGCCTCTCGCGTTGAGGAACACGGCTTCGGCGTCGCTGCGCCGGCGCCAGCGCGCGGGCACCACCAGCGGCCGGCCCTGCCCCGACAGCCACGCCGCCAGCGCGGCGCGCGCCACGCCGCCGAGCGGGACGACGCGTTCCTTGTCACCCTTGCCGAGCACGCGCACGAGCGGCAGGCCGCTGGACTCGACCGCGTCCGCGACATCGCCCAGGTTGAGGCCCACGACCTCGCTCACCCGCGCGCCGGTCCCGTAGAGGAACTCGAGCAGCGCACGGTCGCGCAGCACCATCGGCCCGGTCCCGACGACCGCGCCGAGCAGGCGTTCCGTCTCCTCCTCGCTGAGCGCCTTGGGCAACATGTCGGTGACCGAGGTCGAGGGAAGGTCGAGCGTCGGGTCGTCGGGGCGCACGCCCTCTTCGACCAAGAAGCGGTGGAAGCCGCGCAGGCTCGACTGTGCGCGCGCCACTGACGCCCGCCCGTGCGTGCCGCGCAGGGCCGCAAGATGCGCGGCCACCTCCGCACCCGTCGCGGTGTCGATGCCGTGCCCGCCCTCGTCCTCCACGTCGCGCTCGTACGCCAGGAGGTCACGCCGGTAGGCCTCGAGCGTGCGCGGCGAGCGGCCCCGCTCGACTTCCAGCCACGACAAGTACTCCTCGGCGGCCCGCGGCAGGACGGTGTCGCTCATGGGAGCGCCCCGCGTGCCGTCAGCCGGTCGCGCGTCATGTAGAGGCCGAGCACGGTCGTCTCGTCCTGGAGCGTGCCGTCGGCGACCAGCGCGTCGAGATCGGCCAGGCGGATGCGCTCGGTGGTCATGTAGCCCTCTTCGACGCCCATGGGCCGGGCCGCCACCGCGGTCAACCCCGTCGCGAGGTACAGCAGCGTGTGCTGGTCGCTCACGCCGGGCGTGTTCCAGATGCCCACGAGCAGCTCCCAGTGCGAGGCTTCCAAGCCGGCCTCCTCGACGAGCTCGCGGCGCGCCGTCTCCTCGGGCGCCTCGCCCTCCTTGTCGCGCGTCCCGGCCGGGATCTCGAGGATCATGGCGTCGACCGCGGCGCGGTACTGGCGCACGAGCGTCACGGTGCCGTCGTCGTGGGCGGGGACGATGGTGACCGCGCCGGGATGGCGCACGACGATCCGCTCGAACGGATTGTCGTC
>DATJTU010000355.1:0-8415 GCA_035503015.1 Acidimicrobiales bacterium
CACGGTTGGTGAGTATGAGGACGGGCGTCCCGGAGAGGTCTTCATCAATGTCTCCAAGCAGGGTTCCACCCTGGCCGGGATCATGGACGCCTTCTCCATTTCCCTCAGCTTGGGCTTGCAGCACCAGGTGCCACTGGCTACCTACGTGCGCAAGTACACGAACATGAAGTTCGAGCCGGCCGGCATCACCGACGACCCCGAGCTCCGGATCGCCACAAGCCTCATCGACTACATCTTCCGTCGTCTCGCACTCGACTACCTGCCCGAGGTGGAGCGGGCCGAGCTCGGCATCCTCTCCACGCAGGAGCGGACGCAGCCGACGCTGCCCGGCGTCGAGGAGATGGCGACGCCCTCGAGCGGGCTGGTCGAGGACGGACTGAGCGGCGGTGCCGGCACCGGCCCCGGCGCAGGAGCCGGCTACGGCTTCGTGGCGCCGACGGCCCGGCCGGAACAGCTCGACGCGCCGCTTTGCTACAACTGCGGCAACACCATGCAGCGTGCGGGCTCGTGCTACGTGTGCGGGAGCTGCGGGTCGACCAGCGGGTGCTCGTAGCCCGACGTCGCGGGGCGGTGACGCTCCGATTCCGAGGTGTCTGAGGCTGCGCAGTTCGCCGCAGGTCAGTTCACGAGAAGTTCGCGGGACGGGGTTCTCCGGCTCATCGCGGTTGCAGCCGGACGCCCAGTCCGCTAAGCCCGTAACGGCGCTGCGGCAATTAAGGCGGTCACAGCCCATCGAAATCCAAGGCGAGGAGGACGATGACATGAGACGACGTATGCGTTGTCAATCGTCGAGGTCACTGATCACGGTGCTGATCGCAGCGCTGACGCCGATGGCGCTGGTGGCGATCGGGGTGACCGCACCGGCTGGCGCCGCGTCGCCAAAGGTGAGCGCGTCCCCGTCGACGCCGATCAAGCACCTGGTGGTCATCGTCGACGCCGAGGCGTCGTTCGACCACTACTTCGGGACGTACCCCGTGGCCGCCAACACCGACGGGACGCCATTCACAGCGGCGGCGGGCACGCCGGCCGTCAACGGCTTGACGCCGGCGTTGCTCACGAACAACCCCAATGACGGGGAGAACCCCCAACGCCTGACATCCTCCGAAGCTCTCACCTGCGACCAGGACCACTCCTACGGCGCGGAGGAGCAGGCCTTCGACGGCGGCGCCATGGACAAGTTCCCGCAATACACCGAGCAGGACATCTGTTCTGCTCCCGAGTACAGCGCTCAGGGACTCGGTATGGACTACTACGACGGCAACACCGTCACCGGGCTGTGGAACTACGCCCAGCACTTCGCGATGAGCGACAACAACTATCAGACGACATTCGGGCCCGACACCCCCGCTGTCTTGAACCTCGTCTCGGGCGACACCGCCGGCGCCCAGGCGGTCAACCCCACGACCGGCACGCCGACGACCAGCAGCGCGATCGGCTCGACCGGCGCCCTGTACAGCGACATCGACCCGTTCTACGACCAGTGCTCGGATCAGAGCCACTCGAGCACGAACGCGGTCGCAGAGATGACCGGCACGAACATCGGCAATCTGCTCGACAATGCCGGCGTGACGTGGGGATGGTTCCAAGGTGGGTTCGCGCCGACCGGGACGGTCACCAACAACGGGAACACGTACGCGCAGTGCGGGTCGGTGCACACGAACATCGGCGGCGAAACGGAGCAGGACTACGTGCCCCACAACGATCCGTTCCAGTACTACGCGTCGACGGCCAACCCCGCGCACTTGCCCCCGAGCTCGCTGTCGGAGATCGGCAGCACCGACCAGGCGAACCATCAGTACGACCTGTCCTACTTGACTGACGCGCTGGACGGCACCGGCGGCGCCTCCCTGCCGGCGGTGAGCTTCCTCGCACCGGCGGGCTACGAGAGCGGCCACGGGGGGTCGTCCGACCCGCTCGACGAGCAACACTTCCTCGTCAACACCATCAACGAGATCGAGGCGTCCCCCTACTGGCCCTCCACCGCGATCGTGGTCACGTACGCCGACTCGGGCGGCTGGTACGACCACAGCCCGTCGACGATCGTCAACGGCTCGAACGACCCGGTGGTGGACACCACCTTGTGCTCGAGCGCATCGATCACGCTGGGCACGGCCAACGACCGCTGCGGGTACGGGCCTCGCATCCCGCTCCTCGCGATCTCTCCCTACGCCCCGTCCAACACCGTCAGTCATGTGCGCACCGATCAGACCTCGATCACCCGCTTCATCGAGGACAACTGGTTGGGCGGCTCGCGGATCGGCGGCGGGTCTTACGACGCGGACGCCGGCAGCCTGGACGGCCCCGGCGGGCTGCTGAATTTCTCGGCGACCCCGCACGACGACGAACCGATGCTCGACCCCACCTCCGGAGCGGTCACCGACGACCTGGTGCTCACGCCACCGGCCAACGTCGTGGCCAACGCCACGGGACCCGCCGGCGCTGTGGTCACCTACCTGCTGCCGACCGTGAGCGATCCCTATCTGACACCGCCCCTGCCCACGCCGACCTGTTCGCCTGCGTCGGGATCGACCTTCGCCATCGCGACGACGACCGTGAACTGCTCGGCCACCGATGCCGACGGCAACTCGGCCGCCACGTCGTTCACCGTGACGGTGCTCGGGGCGGCAGCGCAGCTGACCAATCTGGGACAGAGCGTGGCGAAGGTGGGGCCAGGCGGGATCCTGGCGGGCGCCGTCAACCTCGCCGCCTACTTCCTCGCCACCGGCCACGTGGGCGCATCGTGTCTGGCCCTCGTCGCCTTCGAGTTCGAAGCCAAGCTCTTCGCCCTCGTGCGGGTGATCCCGGTCGCCACCGCGACGAGTCTTGTCGCCACGGCCGAGCGCATCAGGGCGGTCATGGCCTGCTGAGCCGCCGTCGCCTGGGTGGCGACGAGCAGCACGCGTCGGACCGTGGGTCAGCCGCTCAGCGTGATGAAGTGCGGCTGGTACCGATGGTCGTCGTCCTTGAGCGCGTTCAGGCCATTGAGGGAGTCGATGTTGTACGACGCGACGAGGCCGTCGCCCGAGAGCTCGGGGTGGAACGTCGCGATGTACGCGAACTCGTCGGGGTACTCGGTGGTCTGCGGGATGGAGTAGACGTTCTGCGGCGTGCTCCACGGACCCGTCGGCGTGCACGCAAAGGTCAGCGCAACCGCCATCGGGCCGCCGGCCGATCCGCCGACGCCGATCCCCATGAAGCCGCTCCCGTCCTGGAGGGGCACGACACCGTTGACGAGCGGGAACCCCGGCGCGGCGACGGCGTTGCTTTCACCGGGGACCCACCCGGCACCGCTCCAATACGTCCACAGACCCGTGTCGAGTGACTCGCCGACCGGCACCCGGGCCACCTTCATGCCGTAGAACTTGTTGGTGGAGGAGTCCATCGAGAGCCCGTAGATGTAGTCGTACCCGCCGCTCTGCATCAGTGCGTTGCCCCACTGGGTGTCGGAGTCCGTCGGCACGAGGACGATGAAGTAGGGCGTCGGCTTCCCCGACGTGAGGGACATGATGGCGATCCCAGATCGGCCCGTGTAGTCGTCGAAGAGACTGCCGTTCACCGGCGTGAACTCGTTCACGAAGATGAGCTGGTCCCCGTTCTCCATGTAGGTCGAAGCCACCTGCCAGGCCGCGCCCTGCCGGGTCGGGTCGGGGATCAGCGCCTGGGGGCTCGCGTTGCTCCCGCGCAGCTCGTCGCTGAGATCAGGCAGCGCGCCCGACAACTCACTGTTGTGGGGGACACCGGTCAGTGATGCGGCACCGCTCGGCTGTGCCGTCCCGATGAGCGTGTCGGAGAAGACGAAGGCCTCCTGCCCGTTCGGGAGCGCAGTCGAGTACGTGGCGTCACCCCCGAGCCAGCCCGGGCCCTGCTGGTCGGAGAAGACCGAGTCCAATGACAAGTCCGGGCTCGCCGTCGGGAGATCCGTGGGTGCGCAGTCGCCACTGGCCGGTCCACCTTCGATGCCGGCCTGGTGGGAGGCCGTGGTCCCACCGCCGAGCAGCGGCAGCGAGAGTGCTGCCGACGCAGTGACGGCGGGCACCGACGGCCCGCTGTTCGACTGTGGCGCGCTCCTGAGGACAGCTTGCGTTGTCCACGCGCAGAGCGCAGCGACCACGAAGACCGTCGCCTGGAATCGGCGACGTGGAAGACGGCGACTTCCGTGCATGCTCGGTTCACCACCTGCCCCCGGCGAGGAACTCGCAGGCGACATCGACGACACGACTGCTCAGAGAAACGAGGTCGCGCTCGTTGCATCACGCTCGTTGACGACGGCCGCACACATCTATGTGGCGCAGCCCGAGTGACCGTCCTCCACACGGGCGTGTCGCCACCGCCACCGGGAACGACCGGCCATGCTGGTGCCGCCGCTACGCCTGCTGCACAATTCAACCCATGGACGAGCCGCCGGCGCTGCAGCGCAACAGGCACTGGAGGATGGCCGTCTGGGCCCTGCGTGTGGGCTTCGTGGGGTTGGCCCTCGCCATCGTGGGCGTCGTCGTGTTGGCAACCGGGTCGACGCCGTGGGTCCTTGCCGTCGGGGTGATCATCTGGCTCGCGGCGGCCGTCGTGACGTTGACCGGTGTGTTCTGGGCCCGCGGCGAGCTGGCCGAGCCGCGACCGGGTCTGTGGCCGATGCGGTTCATGCTCCTCCGCGACACGGTCCACCCCTTGCCGGCGGTGCCACGTTCGTGATGACGCCGCTAGCGGCGGCGCTGATCCCGGGGGCGGTCAGGAGACGACGTCGACCTCCACGTCGACGGTGCCGCCGTACGCGACCAGGGCGTAGATGACGAGGACACCCAACGCGATGTAGGTCAACGACCAGATCGGGTAGTAGGGCATCCACCAGATGGCGCTGATCGCACCGATGGCACCGGCCGCGACGCCGAGCCAGCGGGCGGACTGGGAGCGACCCATCACGGCGAGGCCGCAGAGGATCAAGACGATCCCGACGATCAGCCAGAGCCACCCGTAGGTGGTGAGGCTGGTGCCGAACAGTGCGTCCTCGAGGTGTTGGGGCAAGGCCCCGTGATAGCGGAAGGCCCAGATCGCATCGAAGATGCGCATGATGCCCGCAACGCCGAGCACGACGCCGGCGAAGATGATCCAGCCACGACCACGATCGTTCATGGCGTACCCCCATATGAATCATGGCCAGGCAACGCCCCGAGAGGCGCCCCCGAGCCTCCAACTCCTGTGAACGGTACACCGGGTGTGTGCCGGGGGAAGGGGATGTTGACTCCGTCCGCGCTGAGGCCGGTCCGGGCTCCTAGACCGCGACTTGGGGGACGTTGTCGCGGGGGAGCAGGAACGTCGCGCCGAGACCGATCAAGCCGATGATGCCGAGGGCCACCATGGCGAGCGCGTAGGACCGCTTCGGGTCGACGAGGTTCGAGATCAGGATCGTTCCCGCGATGGCGGTGCCGAGGGAGGACCCGAGGTTCGACACGCACCGGGAGAGTCCCGAGATCTCGCCTTGGCGCGCTTCTGGGAACGCCGACTGCACCACGTTGACCGACGGCGTCAACATGACACCGAGCCCGAGCCCGATCAACAGGAGCCCCGGTGCGAAGGCCCAAGCTCCCGGTCGGCCCTTCACGAGGACGAGCAGGACGACGATCCCGACGATGTTGGTGACGAAGCCAGCGAGGATCAGGCTGCGCTGCGGGAAGCGGCGGGCCAGGCGCCCGGCGGCCAACGAGGAGACGAGGATGCCGAGCGTGCTGGCGGTGAAGATCACGCCTGTCTGAATGGCGTTGTAGCCCCGGACGACCTGCAGGTAGGCGGACACGACGAACGACGTGCCCATCAACATCAGCCACTGGACGTTCTGTGTGACGAGAGCCAGGTTGGACACGCGGTTGCGGAACAACGACACCGAGAGCAGCGGTTCGCGTCCGGACGCCTCCTCTCGCCGGACCCAGGCGAAGAACCCGGCGAGCACCGCGGCGCCCAAGACCAGGAGCAGTGCGGTCAGGGCGAGGTTGTTGTCTGCGGCCAGGATGCCGAGGACGATCAGCACGAGGCCGATGGCCGAGAGGACCGAGCCGATCACGTCGAAGTGCCGCGTCGGGTCCGCCGGGAGCGGATCCTCGATGTTCTTTGACATCACGGCGATCGCCAGGACGACCAAGGCCTGGAATACGAAGGCTGCCCGCCAGCTGATCGCGGTCGTGATGAGGCCACCGAGAAGCGGCCCCATTGCCGCGCCGACGCCACCCATGCCACTGATGACGCCGAAGGCTCGAGCTCTCGAGCCCATGTCGTGGAAGAGCAGCGTCGTGAGGATGTAGACGGGCGGAATCAGCAGCGCGGTCCCGACACCCTCGAGGATGGAGTTTCCGAGGATCAGCACGCCGAGGTTCGGGGCGGCCGCGCTCAAGAGTGCGCCCACGCCGTAGATGACCAGCCCGGCCGTGAAGCAGCGCTTGCGGCCCCAGCGGTCGGTGAGCTTCCCACCGGGAATCATGAGAGCCGCCATGACGAGCAGGAACAGGGTGATGGCGGTCTGCACGCCGTGCACGGTCGTATCGAGATCGTGGCTGATGTCCGTGATCATCACGTTCATGTTCGACCCAGCGAAACTGCAGATGAACTGGGCCAAGGCAAGCGGGATGAGCATCCGGCGCAGTGACGGCGCGACCCCCTGGCCGGGGGGTGCCTCAGCCACCGGGGGCGTCCTGGCTCATCGCGGAGACCTTTGCACACGGCGCCTCGGGCGCGGTGCACGTGGCCCGGCCGATGCGATCAGGTCCGAGCCGGGACCGCGCCGCCGGGTCGCATCGGTGTGTGCTGCCCCGCCGCGAGCCACCGCTCGCCGTCGCGGCGCACCAAGACGAACATCGCCAGCTCCGAGAAGGGTGCGTCGCGGTCGTCGTGCGGCGGCAGGGGTGATCCCTCGTCGCCCAGCGCCAGCTGCGCGATGTGTGCCACGACGACGTCGTCCGTGACGGCGCGGACATTGCGGACCTCGTAGCGGAAGCGCGGGTCGTCGCCGGCGGTGGCTTGGAACCGTGCGTGGATCGCGTGCAGGTCGTCGTAGCCGAGCACCAGCGCGCCGAAGGGGCTTCCCCATGCGACGTCGGACGCGAATTGCGCGTTCAAGACGTCCGCGTCACGGGCGTCGTGTCCGGCCTGCAGTCCGGCGGCGAAGTCGGCCACGGCCGCGCAGGCGTCCGGGCTGTCGATCCCGAGGGACGGGCGACCGCTCACCTCGAGCGCCCTCTCAGTCGGTCTCGCCGGGGCACGACGGAGTCATACCCGATGGAGACGCGGTCAGCCCTTCTTCGGTTGGAACTGGTACTTGAAGGGTGCCGACGGGGGAGTGAGCGTGGTCGAACGCTTGTCCGCCGTGATTGTCACCGTGGTGCCTCCGGCGCCGACGTCGACTTCGGACGGCCCGAGCAGGATGACCTTCTGGGAGCTGTTCGGGCTCAGGATCCCCGCAAAAGCCGGACGCTGGCCGACCGACCCGAGGCTGACCCAGGAGCGCCCCGTCGTCGTGGTCACGGTGACGGAGTAGGCAGGGAGGTCGACGGCGTAGGTCGCTGTCCCGGCACCGGTTGAGACCTGGGTGACGACAGGTGCCGTCGAGTGTGCGGGCGCTGTCGAACGATGAGCGGGAGGCGGCGCGCTCACGCTGTGGCCGTTGTTCGAGGTGCCGATCACGCCGGCCTGGACGAGACCCAACGCCACACCGCCGGCAACGACGGCGAGCGCGACGACGGCCACCGCGAGACGGAGCAACCGCGACGTCCGGCGGCGCTGATACGTCGCTCCGCTGCCGTGTCCCATTGCGGGGATCTGGTCGGTGTCCGCGTAGGTGGGGTAGGCATCGTGAAAGAGCTGGCCCTGCGCGCCGCCTGCGCCGGTCGCGCCCGTCGTGCGCTGCGCGCCCGTGTCGGACCGGGGTACCACCGCGGTCGCGAAGGGGTCAGCCGGGTCAGCCTTGAGCCCCGCTTGGTCGGCTTGCACGTCCATGGCCGGTTTCGTCGACCTCCCACGCCCCGTACTTGAGTACGCCAATTATGCGGCCTGGAGGGGCCATTTCCGTTTCAGGGCGTCCACCTCCACGCTATCGGCCCATTCTGGGGATTCGGCCGCGCGAAATGGGCCGTGATCAGCAGCTACATGATCTTCCCAGGCCCCGCCGACCCGGGCGGGAGGGTCTGCGTGCTGGAGAGCCTCTCGGCGAGAGACGTGCCGGGGCGGGAGCTTCGGGCCACGCATCAGCCCCCGCCGGCGCGGCGAAGCCGGCTCGGACGCTGGGGCTCACCGCCCACGCTCCCGTCGAGAAGCTCGCGTGTGATGTCCATGTGGCCGACGTGGCGAGCTGTCTCTTCGATCAGGTGGAACACGGCCCACCGCAACGTGGTCGGCCTGAAGTCGGCCTTGGACATCTCGTCGAGCGACGTCGCG
>DATJTU010000356.1:0-2255 GCA_035503015.1 Acidimicrobiales bacterium
ACCTGTCTAGAGCGGGTGCCCGATGCCTGAGGTTGCACCACGACCGTCGATGGGGGTGCTCCTGCGGCTCCTCTACCAGCTGTACTCGCTCGACATTCAGGCGGCCCTGCGTGACGCCGGGTTCGACGACGTCAACCCCGCAGCGGCCAACGTCTTCACGTTCCTCGGCCCCGAAGGGGCCACCGTGTCGGAGCTGGCAAACCTTTCGCACGTGCGCAAGCAGACCATGGCGCAAACCGTCGAGCAGCTCGAGCGGACCGGCTACGTCGAGCGTCGGCCGAACCCGGCGGACCGGCGCTCACAACTGGTCTTCCTGACCGCCCGGGGCAAGCGGATCCCGGCCGTCACCCACAAGGCTGCGGCCGCCGTCGAGAAGCGCTGGGCGCGCGTCGGCGGTGCGGACGACTACGAAGCCCTGCGCCAGTCACTCGACGACCTGCTCGCCCGGTTGACCGACACCTGAGGTCAGCGCGCGACGCGCGCCGGGTCGTCGCCGGCCCCGAGCGCGGCAACGATCGCCAGCACGCCGCGCAGGTCCTCGACCCGGTGGTCACCCGCCTCGAGCGCCGGTGCGACCGTCCCGCCCCGTTCCTCGGCGCGCCAGACGTGGGCCGCCGCCATGCCGCAGCGGCGCGGCCCGCGCACGTCGGGCTCCCACGAGTCGCCGACGAAGAGCACCTCGTCGGGGCTGACGCCGAGCGCGGCGGTCGAGTGCGCGTAGATGTCGGGGTGGGGCTTGCGGCTGCCGACCCGCGCCGAGGTGACGCCGGCGTCGACGAGCTCGAGCAGGCCGACCTGCTCGAGGAACGCGTCGAGCTCCCAGCCCCAGTTCGAGCAGACGCCGACGCCGAGGCCCGCCGCGCGCACCGCTTCGAGCGTGGTGGCGGCCTCGGGATACGCGACCATCTCGCCCCGGTCGGACAGGCGCATGGCGTCGACGACGGCTTCCGCGTCGTCGGTCACCCCGCACCCGGCGATGAGACCGCGCAGGCGCTCGCGCACCCAGGCCTCGTAGGCCTCCTCGTTCACCGAGTGCGCGGCGTGCGCCACACCGTCGTAGCGCCGGAAGTACTCCCCGAGCGCGGCCGGGTCGAGCGTGTAGCCGAAGTCGGCCAGCACGGCGCCGTAGTCCGACACGGCGGGGTCGGCCCAGCGGGCGAGCGTGCCGTAGAAGTCGAAGATCACCGCACTGACCACGCCGCCCATACTGCCGTTCCGGCGTGACAGACCCGCCTGCGCGGCCCGGGTAATACTTCTCCTCCAATGAGCGTCGACGACCAGCTGGCCGACGCGCCGGCGCCGCCGACGGGCCGGGGCCGCCATGTGAAGAAGCGCGGGGGCTCGAGCCGCTGGTTCATCGAGCTGCTCGGCGTCGTGGTCGTCGCGGTCATCGTGGCCGTGATCCTGCGGGCCTTCGTCGTCGCCACCTACTCGATCCCGTCGGGCTCCATGGAGCCCACCCTCCAGATCGGCGACCGCATCGTGGTGGACAAGCTCGCCTACCACCTCCACGGCGTGGGCCGCTCGGACATCATCGTCTTCTCCACGCCGCCGCTCGAGAACTGTGCCGGTCCACCGGTGGCCGACCTGGTCAAGCGGGTCATCGGCCTGCCCGACGAGACGATCTCGCTCTCCGACGGCAACGTCTACATAAACGGGCACTTCCTGCCCGAGCCGTGGCTGCCCACCTCGGTGCGCGACTCGACGTACCCGGGGCCCTCCGGCGCCGGCTACTCGCTGCACCACGCCTTCCGGATCCCCTCGGGTGACGTCTTCGTGATGGGCGACAACCGCACCGAGTCCTGCGACAGCCGCTACTGGGGGCCGGTGCGAGAGTCCACGATCGTGGGCAAGGTCGACTTCAGGATCTGGCCGCTCTCGCGCCTGGGCTTCTTCTAGTCCTCCCCACGGCGCGCCCCTCCCGGTTCGCCGGGCAAAGGGCCTGTCGACACGGGCATTGAAACCCCCAGGAAGGACGTGCTAAAGAACGGGGTGGCATCTCGTTGTCGGCGTGTTGTGCCGAAATCGGTCCGATCGGTTCTAGTCCGAACTCCGGGTTGCTGTGTCAGTTTCTACCCAGGATCAGGGGCAGACGAGGCGGAGGCGATGGAGGTAGAACCGGAGGTGGAGGTCCTTCGAGGGGTGGTCACCGGACCAGTGCTGCAGGCGGCGTACGGCGAGAGGGGGATCCGAGGCCGCAGCCCGGAATGAGGCGGCGCATCATCCTCTTCAGCGCCGGCTTCGCGATCGGCGGG
>DATJTU010000357.1:0-4022 GCA_035503015.1 Acidimicrobiales bacterium
CGGATGTAGGGCGGGCCGCCGTTCTCGAGCGCCGAGTCGGGGATGTCGTCGGTGAGGTAGAGGCGGTCGCGCAGCGCCCGCTGCTGCGCCGTCGTCATCTTCTTGATCTGGTGGGTGGCATTGCGCGCCTCGATCTCGGGGCCGAGGGTCCAGCCCTTGATCGTCTTGGCGAGAATCACCGTCGGGGCGCCGCGCTGCTCGGTGGCGAGCTTGTAGGCGGCGTAGAGCTTGCGGTAGTCGTGGCCGCCGCGGGGGAGCGAGACCAGCTCGTCGTCACTCAGGTCCTCGACCATCCTGCGCAGGCGCGGGTCGGGGCCGAAGAAGTGCTCACGGATGTAGGCGCCCGACTCGACGGCCAGCTTCTGGTACTCGCCGTCGAGCGTCGTGTTCATGCGGTCGAGCAGGACGCCGTCGACGTCCTGGGCCAACAGCGCGTCCCAGCGCGAGCCCCAGATGACCTTGATCACGTTCCAGCCCGCCCCCCGGAACACGGCCTCGAGCTCCTGGATGATCTTCCCGTTGCCCCGCACCGGGCCGTCGAGGCGCTGCAGGTTGCAGTTGACGACGAAGATCAGGTTGTCGAGGTGCTCGCGCCCGGCCACGCCGAGGGCGCCGATCGACTCGGGCTCGTCCATCTCGCCGTCGCCGACGAAGCACCAGACGCGACTGCCGCTCGTGTCGACGAGGTGGCGCAGGTGCAGGTAGCGGTTGATGTGGGCCTGGTAGATCGCGGCGATCGGCCCGAGGCCCATGGAGACCGTCGGGTACTCCCAGAAGTCGGGCAGGAGGCGCGGGTGCGGGTAGCTCGGCAGGCCGTCGCCGCCGACCTCGTGGCGGAAGTTGTCGAGCTCGCGCTCGCTCAGGCGCCCCTCGACGAACGCCCGCGCGTAAATACCGGGGGACGCGTGCCCCTGGAAGAAGACCTGATCGCCGAAGCCGCCGTCGGCCTTGCCGCGGAAGAAGTGGTTGAACCCGACCTCGTAGAGCGCGGCGGAGCTGGCATAGGTCGAGAGGTGCCCGCCGATGCCCTCGGTGCGGGTGTTGGCCCGCGTGACCATGGCGGCGGCGTTCCAGCGGATGTAGGCGCGGATCCGGCGCTCCTGGTACTCGTCGCCCGGGAACCAGGGCTCGGCGTCGGCCGGGATGGTGTTGACGTAGGGCGTCGAGACAGTGGCGGGGAAGTCGACCTGCTTGGTGCGCGCCCGCTCCAAGAGCTTCATCAACAGGTAGCGCGCCCGGGCGCGGCCGCGGGCGTCCACGATGGCGTCGAACGAGTCGAGCCATTCCTCTGTCTCGCCCGGATCGGTGTCGGGAACCTGGTGGCTGATCCCGTCGAACAGCATCGGCTCCAACGGTACCGGGACCACGGGGACCATCACGACCACCGGGCGCGGGTGTTACACATTCGTCATGCCTGCGGCCGACCCCCCTCTGACCGTGTACACCGACGGCGCCTGCCGGGGGAACCCCGGCCGCGGCGGCTGGGCCTGGGCCGTGCCCGGCGGCCCCTACGCGAGCGGCGCGGCGCCCCAGACGACCAACCAGCGCATGGAGATCACGGCCGTGCTCGAAGCGCTGCGGGCGCTCACGCCCGGTGCGCCCGGTGGGATCGAGGTCTTCAGCGACTCGACGTACGTCGTCAAGTGCTTCACCGACCAGTGGTGGCGGGGGTGGCTGCGCCGCGACTGGAAGAACTCGGCCAACAAGCCGGTGGCGAACCGCGACCTGTGGGAGCCGCTGTTGCCGCTTGCGCTCGGCGACGACCCGGTCGTGCGGTTCCGCTGGGTCAAGGGCCATTCGGGGGACCGCTGGAACGACCGCGTGGACGAGCTCGCCACCCAGGCCGCCGACGCCGGGACGGGCACGAGCGGCGACGCGAGCGGCGACACGAACGGGGATGGCTGAAGGCCGCCACGACGCACGCCCCCGGCCGGGAGTGACCTGGCCGAACGGTAGGCTGCGAACGCACCACGCGCAGGGCGGCAGAGGACTCCAACCGGTGCGAGCGAGAAGTTCGGGGGAGCCGACCGGCCGGACACCGTGAGCACAGAGGAAGAGGACACCCGATGAGCGCAGAGGACGAGTTCGACGTCGTCGTGATCGGCGGCGGCCCCGGTGGCTACGCCACCGCCCTCTACGGCGCCGCTGCCGGTCTCTCCATCGCCATCGTCGAGCGCGACAAGGTCGGCGGCACGTGCCTGCACCGGGGCTGCATCCCGGCGAAGGAATTCCTCGAGACGGCTGCCGTCCACCGCACCGTCGAGGGCTCCAAGGAGTTCGGCGTCGGCGTCTCGGGCATCTCGCTCGACTTCGGGGTGAGCCAGGACCGCAAGGTCGCAGTGGTCGACAAGCTCTGGAAGGGCCTGACCGGGCTGTTGAAGGGGCGCAAGATCGAGACGTTCTCGGGCACGGGCATGCTGCTCCCCGGCCAGCAGGTCCAGGTGCTCGACGGTGAGGACGCCGGCCGCGTGCTCGCCGCCCGCAACGTGGTCCTGGCCTCGGGCTCGGTGCCTCAGCTGCTGCCCGGCTTCGACGTCGACGGGCGCTGGGTCATGACCTCCGACGAGTTCTTGGACCTGCGCAAGCTCCCGGCGTCGGTCGTCGTGATCGGCGGCGGCGTCGTCGGCTGCGAGTTCGCCTCCTTGCTCGCCGACCTGGGCACCAAGGTCACCATCCTCGAGGCGATGGAGCAGATCCTGCCGGGGTGCGACGACGACATCGTGCGCGTCGTCGTGCGCGCCTTCAAGAAGCGCGGGATCGACATCGTGACCGGGGCCAAGGTCGAGTCGCATACGCCGTCGGCCGACGGCACCGTCACGACCGTCAAGGCGGGCGACCAGAGCTGGGACGTCGAAGCCATCGTCGTCTCCGTCGGGCGGCGCCCCCGCACCGAAGGGTTGGTGGCCGACGGGGTCGGCGTCCAGATCGACCGCCGCGGCTTCGTGGCGACGGACGAGTACCAGCGCACCGGCGTGGACGGCGTCTGGGCGGTCGGTGACATCGTCGCCGGCGCGCCGCAGCTCGCGCACGTTGGGTTCGCCGAGGGCATCGTGGTCGTGAAGGGCATCCTCGGCGAGCCCGTGGTGCCGGTCGACTACGCCAAGGTGCCCTGGGCCATCTACTGCCACCCCGAGGTCGCGTTCTGCGGCATGACCGAGGCGCAGGCGAAGGCGGCCGGCTACGAGGTCGTGACGAAGAAGGATCCCTTCGGCGGGAACAGCCGGGCCCAGATCATCGGCGACACCGAGGGCGTGGTGAAGATCGTCGCCGAGAAGCGCGCCGACGGCACGGCGGGGCGCATCCTCGGCGTGCACATGTGCGGCCCGTGGGTCACCGAGCAGCTGAGCGGGGGCTACCTCGCCGTCAACTGGGAGGCGTTCGCGGAGGAAGTTGCACAGTTCATCCAGCCGCACCCGTCGCTGTCCGAGAACTTCGGAGAGACGATGCTCGCGCTCACCGGACGGGGACTCCACCTTGCCTGATGTGACTATGGCGCAGGGAGCTCTCTTCGAACTCCGCGGACGAGGTCGACTACCAGCCGATAGGTTCGAGTCCGGCCGACGACAAACAGATCGTGACAGTGGCCCGGCTCGCCCGTCCGGAGTAGCCTTCTGCGGAAGCTACTTTCTCGGAACCTAGTCGAGGAACCGCCTGTGGACATTGCGTGGAGGCCCGTTCGCCGGGTTGAGGCTGACGGGCACTGGCGCAACCGGGTAGACCCCGCCGGAATGCACGAGAGCGCGCCGTGACGAGCATGCGGGCGGTCGTCCTCGACGGACCCGGTCCGCCATCAGCGTTGCAGATCCGAGAGATTCCAGTCCCGGTTCCGGCCCCGGGTTGGGTGCTGATCGCGGTCAAAGCGTTCGGCGTCAATCGTTCCGAGCTGCACTCCCGCCTTGGTCTGGCCGAAGGGATGACGTGGCCGCGCGTTCTCGGAATCGAGGCGACCGGCGTGGTGGAGTCGGCCCCCGGGGGCGAGTTCCAGCCAGGGCAACAAGTGGCCGCGCTCATGGGCGGGATGG
>DATJTU010000358.1:0-22636 GCA_035503015.1 Acidimicrobiales bacterium
CGCAGCTTCGCCACCACGTCCTCGGACACCCCCCACGACACCAAGCCCGACACGGTGTCGGCCCCGGGGAGCGGGGGCGCCGACGACACCGCCGACGGCGTGCGCGAGAAGCGGGGCGAGGGCGCCGGCTGCACCTTCCCCTCCACCTCCACGAAGGTCGAGCGCGCCACGTTGTGCGGATGCAGGTGCGCCTCCCAGGGCGACAGGACCGGGACCACGCAGGCGTCGGTGCCGTCGAAGAGCGCCGTCCACTCGTCGCGGGTCTTGGTCTTGAAGATGTCGACGAAGCGCGCCTTCATCGCGGGCCACTGCGCGCGGTCGTTCTGCGTCGGCCAGGACGGATCCGAGTCCAACCCGAGACCCGAGAGCAACTCGGCGTAGAACTGCGCCTCGATACCCCCCACCGCCATCCACTTCCCGTCCGATGTCTCGTAGACGTCGTAGAACGGCGCACCCGTGTCGAGCATGTTGGCGCTGCGCGAGTCGTTCCAGATGCCGCCGTCGCGAAAGGCGTGGATCATCGTCATGAGCGTCGCCGCGCCGTCCACCATCGCGGCGTCGACGACCTGACCCTCGCCTGAGCGCGCCGCCTCCACCAACGCGGCGACCATGCCGAAGGCGAGCAGCATGCCACCGCCGCCGAAGTCGCCCACCAGGTTCAGCGGCGGCACGGGGGCCTCGCCGCCGCGCCCGATCGACCACAGCGCGCCGCCGATGGCGATGTAGTCGATGTCGTGACCGGCCATGTTGGCCATCGGCCCGTCCTGGCCCCACCCGGTCATGCGCCCGTAGACAAGCTTCGAGTTGCGGGCGAAGCACGCCTCGGGACCGAGGCCCAACCGCTCGGCCACCCCGGGGCGGAACCCCTCGACGAGCCCGTCCGACTGCTCGACCAGCCCGAGCACCAGCTCGACGGCGTCGGGATTCTTGAGGTCGATCCCGACCGACGCCTTGTTGCGGTTCAGCAGGTCCCAGTGCGGTCCCGAGCCTGCCGCACGCGCCTCGGCCGCGCGCTCGACGGCTCCGGGCGCGGCGCGCTCGAGCCGGAGCACCTCGGCGCCGGCGTCGGCCAGCATCATGCAGGTGAAGGGCGCCGGGCCGATCCCCGCCAGCTCGATGATCTTGATCCCGCTCAACGGTCCAGTGCGCTGGGTCATCGCAGGATGGTGACCCGCGCCCGCAGGTGCGGTCAAGCCTGCGCCACCTGGGACGTCAGCCGCGCCAAGCTGTGACCGTGCCCACCGCACGCGCACCTGGACGCGTCACAATCATCGGCGACCACACCGACTACAACGGCGGCCTCTCCTTGCCCATGGCGATCGACCTGGCGACCGAGGTCACCTTCACGCCCAAGCCGAACAGCTTCCTCGTCGGCATCGACTCCGATCAGTTCCCCAGCCAGCCTTTCGAGATTCCTCTGGGGGACGCCGCGCCGGTGGCCGAGGAGGCCCTCTTGGCGGCCGGACTCCTCCAGCTCCAGCCTCCCGCCTCCGGCGGCAGGCTGCGCGTCACCAGCACGCTCCCGGTCGGAGCCGGGCTCTCCTCGAGCGCCGCGTTCGCCGTCGCCGTCCTGCTCGCGCTGGGCGACGACGACGACCCGCTGTCACTCGCACGCACGTGCCAGGAAGCGGAGCGCTTCGCCGGCGCGCACGTCGGGCTGCTCGACCCCCTCGCCATCGCGGGCTGTACCGAGGGCCACGCGCTGCACATCGACTTCGACACGCTCGAGACGCGGCAGGTCGCGGTCCCCGAGGAGGCGGCGTTCGTCATCGTCCACAGCGAGGCACCGCGTCTGCTCACGTCCACGCCCTACGCGATGCGCCGCGCCGAGTGCGAACGCGCGGAGCACATCCTCGGCCGGCCGCTCGGGCGCTGCGAGCTCGGTGACCTGAGCGGGCTGAGCGACCCCGTGCTGCGGCGCCGGGCGCGCCACGTCGTGACCGAGTGTGGGCGCGTGCGCGAGGCCGAGCGGGTGCTCGAGCGCGGAGACCTGCGCTCGCTCGGGTTGGTCATGACCGAGGGACACAAGAGCCTGGCCGCCGACTATCGGGTGTCGGTCCCTGTCGTCGACGAACTGGTGGAGCGTCTCCTCACCGAACCCGGCGTGCTCGGGGCGCGTCTGACGGGCGGGGGGTTCGGCGGCTGTGTCGTGGCGCTGTGCGAGCCCGGCTCGCCGGCGCTCGATCCCGCCACGCACGCGCCGCGGCGGAGCTGGCAGGTCAGTCCTGCTCCCGGCGCAGCGCGTCTTGGGACGTAGCGACCAGCGCGTCGAGCACGCCGAGCGCCCGGCCGCTGTCGAGCGACGCTGCCGCCAGCTCGAGACCGCCCGCGAGGTCGTCGGCGCGCCCGGCGACCAGCAAGGCTGCTGCGGCGTTGAGCACGCCGATGTCGCGACGCGCACCGCGCTCGCCCTCGAGCACACGGCGGATCACCTGCGCGTTGAACGCCGCGTCGCCGCCACGCAGGTCGGCCATCTTCGCCGGCTGCAGGCCGAGGGCGACGGGGTCCACCCGCCAATCGGTCACTTCGAAGGCGCCGCTGCCGTCGCCCCGCACGTCGAGGATGCTCGTCGGCGAGGTGACGCTGAGCTCGTCGAGCCCGTCGTCGGCGTGCACGATCAGCGAGCGCCGGCTCCCCGTGGCACCGAAGACGCCGGCCATGACCGGCGCCATGGCGGGATCGCTCACCCCGACGAGCTGGTGGCGTACCCGCGCCGGGTTCGTGAGCGGGCCGAGGAAGTTGAACACCGTGCGGACACCGAGCTCCTTGCGCACCGGGCCGACGAAGCGCATCGCGGGGTGAAAGCGCTGAGCGAAGCAGAACCCCATGCCGGCCTCGGCGACGCAATGCGCCACACCCGCCGGCCCGACCTCGATGGCAACGCCGAGCGCCTCCAAGACGTCGGCCGTCCCGACGGACGAGGACGCGGCGCGGTTGCCGTGCTTGCACACGCGCACGCCGGCGCCGGCCGTGATGAACGAGGCCAACGTGGTCACGTTGATGCTGGCCAGCCGGTCGCCGCCCGTGCCCACCAGGTCCACCACGACGTCGCGGCCGTCGTCGACATCGCTGCCCTCACCCAGAGGGCAGGGCACCGCGGCGTCGACCATGGCCCGGGCCAGCCCGGTGACCTCGTCAGCGGTCTCCCCCTTGGCGTGCAGCAGGACCAAGAACGCGCCAACCTGGACCGGCGTGGCGTCGCCGGCGAGAACGACACCCAGCATCTCCTCGGCCTCCTCAGCGCTGAGCGACTCGCGCCGCGACAGGCGTGCGAGGACGTCGGACCAGGTCAATCCGGCCACGTCAGTCCCCCCCACATCAGTCTCCCCACGTCAGTCCCACCACAGGTCCCGGTCGAGGACGCCGCGGGCGATCAGGCCGAGCTGGACCTGTGACGTCCCCTCCACGATGGTCAGCTGCTTGGCGTCGCGGTACCACTGCTCGGTGGGGTGGTCCTCCATGTAACCGGCCGCACCGAGCAGTTGGACGGCGAGCGAGGATGCCCGTACCGCCAACTCGGTGGCGTGGTACTTGGCCATCGACAGGAACGGCACGTACTCCTTGGTGAACTTGCCCTGGTCCGCCAGCACGGCGGCGCGGTAGGTCAGCAGCCGCGCCGCCTCGATGTCGACCGCACACTTCGCGATCTCCCATTGGATCCCCTGGAAGTCGGCGATGGTCTTGCCGAAGGCTGCCCGTTGCTGCACGTACTCGGTGGCGTACATGAGGGCACCCTCCGCCAGCCCGATGCCCCGGGCGGCGACAATTGGTCGCATGGCGTTCAGTCCGAGCATCGCCAGGCGAAACCCGCCGACCTCGCCGATGACGTTCTCAGCCGGGACGTGCACATCGGTGAGCACCAGCTCGCCGGTGTCCACCCCACGGACGCCCATCTTGTGGTCGGTCCGCCCGACGTCGACGCCGTCGGAGCCCCGTTCAACGATGAACGCTGTCACGGAATCGTGAGCCCGGCTGGCCGGATCGCTCGTCTTGGCGAACACGGTGTACCAGTCGGCCTCGCGCACGCCCGACATCCAGCACTTGGTGCCGTTGAGGACCCAGCCGCCGTTCGACCCCTCGTCGGGGACGCCGCGGGTGCGCATGCCCATCACGTCGCTGCCGGCCTGGGGCTCGGACAGACCGAAGGCGGCGCGCAGCGAGCCGTCGGCGATGCCCGGCAGGTACCGCTTCTTCTGTTCTTCGGTCCCGGCGATCAACACCGGGCCCGTCGGCAGCCGCGTCAGCAGGAGCATCAGCGCCGCCGTGTTGGAGTACTTCGCCACCTCCTCGATCGCGAGCGCCAGTCCGAGGATGCCGGCACCCGAGCCGCCGTACTCGGGCGGGATGCACAGGCCCAACAGTCCGGCGTTGCGGAACACCTCGAAGAGATCGGCGGGATAGGCCGACTCCTTGTCGATGGCGCGGGCTCGCGGCTTCACCTTGTCCTGGGCGAGGCGCCGCACCGAATCGCGCAGCTCGAGCAGCTCTTCGGGGAGATCAAATTGCACTGGCGAAGGCTACTCGGCGGTCCGGCCAGGTATTTTCTGGGTTCTTGACCCCCGACGAGCTCGAGACGCCCGCGCCTCCCGACCCGGGTGCCGCGGCGAGCGAGACAGCCCCGTCGCGGTCCGACCTCCAAGCCGAGCTCCGCAAGTCCCGGAAGAAGGAGAAGAAACGCCGCCACCGTTGGCGTCGTCGCGGGCTCTACGCGTTGCTCGCGGTCGTCCTCGTGGCAGCCATCAGCGCCGGCGGTCTCTACGAGTACACCAACTACCGCTTCAACCAGATCAAGAAGGTCCACGCCAAGCACCTGGTCCACACCGCGCCGGTCGCCTCGCAGAAGCCGTTCAACCTTCTCCTCGTCGGCTCGGACTCGCGCGCCTTCGTCAACGGCGACAACGAGCAGCAGGTGAACGCGTTCGGCAACCCCGAAGTCCAGGGCGGCCAGCGCAGTGACGTGACGATGGTGGCCCGCTTCGACCCGGCGGCGAAGACCATCACCGTGCTCTCCATCCCCCGTGACCTCTGGGTCGACATTCCCGGCAACTCTTCGGTCTCCGGTATGAACCGGATCAACGCCGCCTTCGACTCGGGCCCCGACTTGCTGGTCCAAACGATCGAGCAGGTCCTGGGCATCCCGATCAACCACTACATGTCGGTCAACTTCCCCGGCTTCTCCGGGATGGTCAATGCCCTGGGCGGCATCACCATGGACTTCCCGACCGAAGTCAAAGACTCCTTCACCGGCCTCGACGTCACGACGACGGGGTGCCAGGTGGTGAACGGCACCACTGCGCTCCAGCTCGTCCGCAGCCGGCACCTGTACTACATGAACGACAACGGCTACTGGGAGGGCGACGGCCTGTCGGACTTCAGTCGCATCCAGCGCCAGGACGCGTTCTTCCGCGCGGTGTTGCAAAAGATCAACCAGGTGGGCCTGAACCCGCTCACCATCAATGCCTTCATCGGGGCCGCAGTGAGCAATATCACCATCGACGACACGCTGTCGAAGAGCGACCTGTTCAACATCGCCCAGGACTTCCGTGGACTTCCCTCCTCGCACCTGGTCACCGAGACGCTCCCGACGCTCGGCTACGTCACCTCGGGCGGCGCCGACGTGCTGAAGGAGGCACAGCCCTACGCCCAGAACATGATCGACGCCTTCAATCAGATCGGCACCGCGCCCCCGCCGCCTGCACCCGGTTCGAAGGCGACCACGACGACGACCGCGCCGACATTGGCGCACAAGGACGTCTCGGTGGACGTCCTCAACGCGTCGAGTGTGAACGGCATCGCGCACACGACTGCCGCAGCCCTCCAGGCGCAGGGCTTCACGATCGGCCAGATCGGCAACGCGACGACCGAGCTCACCTCGGACACGTCCGAGATCCTCTACGGACCCTCCGGGCACGAGGCGGCACTGACGCTCGGTTCCGTGCTCGGCGGACCGGTGACCGACGTCGCCGACCCGAGCCTGGAAGGACAGACGGTGCAGCTGCTCGTGGCCGGCTCCGAGCTCACGGTGACCAGCCCTGGGGGTTCGACCGCGACCACCGTGCCGTCGGGCCCGACGACAACCACGACCACGACGATCCCCGGCGACGTCTACACGAACACCCAGCCCGAGCCATGGAACCCGTTCCCGTGCACGCTCGGGCAGAGCACGCAGGCGTCACCGCACGCGACGACCACGACGACGACCAAAGCCGGCAAGGGCAAGGGAGAAAAGGACAAGGCAGGGACCGCCACGACGGCGCCCAAGGCCTAGTTCGTGCGGGTCACGCCGCCTTGCGCACCTTGAGCGAGACCGAGGCGGTGGCCGTGCCGGCGGCGTTGCCCGCCGTGATCACGATCGGATAGGTCCCCGCGCTGCCCGCCTGGGGCGTCCCCTTCAGCGCGGCCTGTCCGCCCGAGTCGACCAAGGACACGCCGGCGGGAAGCGCCGAGCTCGTCGTCACCGAGGGAGCCGGGTAGGCGGCGCCGGTCGGGATGGACACGTCGAGGCGCGTGCCGACGACGGCAGCGAGCGTCGGTGACATGGCGAGCGTGGGCGGCGCCTGGACCGTGAGCGAGATGGTGGTCTCGAGCGTCTTCACGCTGACGGCGCCCCGTTTGTGGACGACAAGGACACGGTCGAGGATCTGCACGCGGTAGACACCGGCCGTGCCGCCCTTCGGCACTCCCTCGATCTCGGCTTCGTTCGGCGGCACGAGCGGCGCGCCTTGCACGACCTTCAGGCCTCTGGGAAGCCCGGTGGCGCTGAACACGGTCACCGTCTGGGCACAGACGGACGTCGTGAAGCTGAAGAAGGCGCCGACTGACGCGGTCACGGAGGTGGGAGACGTCGGGCTGGTGAAGGCGGGCGTCGCGCAGCCGTCCTCGGTGACCGTGAGGGTGGCGGCGTTGGAGCTCACGGCGGGCCCTCCCGCCGGGTCTCCCGAGGCGACGGCAGAGTCGTTCACGAGCTCGTTGCTCACGTCGGTGCTCGTCGCGAAGTAGACGGCGCTGCAGACCTCGCTCGCACCTGGCGCGAGCGTCGTGTCGGGGCAGGACGGCGAACCGACCAGCGTGCTCGCGACCGAGACGTCGCTCAGCGCAGTTCCGCCGGTGTCGGTCACGAGATAGGTGAGGGGAATGGCGTCGCCGGTCTGCTCGAATCCGGTCGCGACAGTGTCGGAGCTCAAACTCAGCGCAGGCAGGGTCCGCAGGATCGTGAGCGTCAGGATCTGCTCGCCCTGGCCGCCGCTGGCGTCGTCGACGATCAAGTCCACGATCGTCGTGCCGGTCTTGGCCGGCGTGCCCGAGATGATGCCGGTCGACGGATCGAGCGCCAGTCCCTTCGGCAGGCCCGACGTGCTCCATGTGTACGGGGCGAGACCGCCCGTGGCGGCCAGCTGCTCGTCGTAGGGGACACCCACCGCGCCGGGCGGCAACAGGGTCGTCGGAATGCTCGGCTGGCCGGTCGGGACCGGGCCGTAGGTGATGGTGAACGAGTCGGTCGCCGTGTCGAAGGAACCGGGCCAGGCCAAGGTGTCGCCCTCGAAGCCGACCATCTGGATCGGGTTCTGCACGACTGTCGCGGGGTCTTGTCCGGTTGCGGCGACGCTGGTGAAGGTGGTCGAACCGAAATCGGCCAGTGAGCTGATCTCGTCTTCCCCGAGCGACGGCGCCTCCTCGATCCACTCGGCGGAGGCGCCGGGCGTCGTGTAGGTGACGGTCTGGCTGAAGGACCAGCCGGCGGTGTGGTCTTGGAGGGAGATCAGCCACGTGCTCGCCGACTGCTGCGAGATCGTCGCCGCCATCTGATCACCGGGCGCCACCAGTTGTGGAATCGTCACCGGGTTGGCGGGGATCAGCTCGTACCAGGCGCTGTAACTCGTCGTCCCGTACGCGGTGTCCTGGGCGGTGCCGGTCTGGATCAGGGACTCATTCGCCGGTGACTCGGGGAGATAGCCGTCGAGGCCCACCCATGTCGCGGAGTATTGCGGTGACGACGACGGGAGCACGCTCGGCACCGTCCAGTCCCCGCTCACCGAGGTGAACGTCGTACCAGTCTCCGCGATGCCCGACCAGTTGAGGCTGTAGGCCGAATTCGCCGGCCCGCTCGACCGGCCTTTGAGTGGCTTTGCGACCGGCTCGTTGGGCCCGGTCGTCACCGGCGGTCCGGCCGGCCCAGAGCCGGCGTCCGAGGCTGCGGATGCCGCCGGTGCAGTGGTCGCACCAGGTGCCGGCGCGACGAGTGCTTGGTGGTGTGGCGACGTCCTCAGCGGCGCGACCGCCGCAGCCGTCGCGGCGGTCGCCGACGCCATCATCAGCGCGAGAACGGCAGCCAGCGACACGGTCGCAGATGCGCGCCGCAGCGGCCGCACACCCACGCGCCCTCTGCCCCGACGCTTTCCGAACATGCGCACGAGAAGCACAGCACGGCTCCTTTGGTCCGGGACTCGGGCTCATGGCCGCCTGTCTGTCCGCCTGGTCCGCGGACGTTAGTAGGGCCTCGTGATGACCGGGAGGCTGCTGAGAAGTTCCACGCAAAATTCGTGCTTTCGCGCCGTCCCGTTCGTCTTTTGTTCGCGCCCCGGTAACCAAAGGGCCCCCACCGATCACGCGTCGTTCATCGCCGGCTGTCGCCGGCGGTCGTCAGCTGGCGGAGACACCTCGCAGAACGCACAACACCTGAGACGGAGCGGAGAAGGTCGCCTTCACCGACCACAGCTTGACTTGTCCCGAGCCGACCCCGACCGAGGTCACGCCGTACGCGAGGTCCGTCGCCTGTGCCGACGTGAAGAACACCGTGATGCGGTACGTGGCGTCATGTCCCTGCGTGTTTTTCACCGTGCCGCCTGCGGACCACCCGCCCGCCGCAGACGTGCAGTTCTGCATGCTGACGTCGTGGCGGACAGAGACCTGGTTCGGCACGCTGTCGGGGACGTCCGTGCTGGGTGGGATCCCGTTGACGGTGTTCACGGTTCCCGTATCCGGCGTGGTCGACGACGCGGGCGAACTCGTGCCCTCGCCCGTCGACCCCGACCCGGACGCCGACCTCGAGGTCGAGGTCGACGACGCAGAGCTGTGGTTCGGCGAGCTGCTGCACGCCGCCAGCGCCAGGCCGAGGGCCGCCACCAGCGCGGCAGCGGGCAGCCGCCTCCGCTTGCTCATCGGGTCGTTCCTCTCACTCGCCGAGATCGCCGCACCGCAAGGGCGGCCGCACGCGTCGGGTGATGGTACTGCCGTCTTCTCCGAATTCTGGGAACGCGCGGAGCAAACGGAGGCCGGACGAAACGACAGGGGTGACGTCCAGGCGCGGCCGTTCGCCGGCTCAGCGACCGACGGGTGAAGGTGCGCTCAGGCCGACTTGCGACGCTGCCGCACGATCCGCCGACGCTCCCGCTCCGTGGTGCCGCCCCAGATCCCCTCACGCTCGCGGTGGGCCAGGGCATGCTCGAGGCACGCTTGGCGGACCGGGCAGACGGCGCACACAGCCTTGGCCTCGGCCGCGTCGGCCTCGTCCTCGGTGACCGGGTAGAACGCCTCGACGTCGAGGCCCCGGCAGGCTGCTTGCTTGCGCCAGGTGGCGGCAATCATGGGAAACACTTCCTCGGATAACAGGTTCATCAGACGGATATTGCTTTCGCCCTGGTCGGGGGACCTTTCGGCGTGGAGACCGATGGCATCATCCCTGAATTCGGCGAATGGCGAGTATGGCTTAAGTCCTGAGCGTCTGTAAAGACGCGCGCACAGAATTGTCCCAGGTCAACCGATGGGTAGGTCCTTTGTTGTGCCGAGCAGGTCACCGAGGAGCTCAGCCTGCACCGGGGGTGGGAGGACCGCCCGCGCCTCGTAGGCCGGGTGGGTCGAGACGAGGGCCACCTCGGCGGCGGCGCCGAAGGCCTCCACCTGTGCCTCCGTGAAGGGAAAGCGCAGGTAGTGGACGGCGGGCGTCACCGTCTCCCGGGTCAGGGCCGCCCCGTGCTCCGCCTCGGGCTCGCTCCGGACCAGGGTCCCACCGATATCGAGTGCGATCTGCCGCTCGATCCCGACCAGGCGGGGCAGCCAGTGGCGCAGCTCCTCGTCGGAGGTCAGCTCGATGAAGAGCGTCGCCGAGAGCTCCCGGACTCCCGGCAACAGGCGGTTGTAGATGTCCAGCTCCACCTGGATCGCCTCGTCGCTGATGATCTTCTCGACCCGGGCCATCTCCTGGACCTGGAAGCGCACGGTGTCGAGACACTCGAAGACGAGGGTCATGATCGGGCCCAGGGCCACCCGCCGGTCGCGCTTGCGGGCAATGACCCGGGCCCGGTAGTCCCCGCGCACGCGCTCGTAGGCGCGGAGATCGAGGACGTCGGCCAGGGTCAGGCTCGGGGCGGTACCGCCGCCGCTCACCGGCTCACCCTCGCCTTCCTCGGCCCGGCGTCCGTCAGCGGCCGCGCGCATGGCGCCGGCCCCGCCCACCGGCACATGTCGCGCGGCCGCGTCGTGCGACTCTGGGAACAACGAGTTCGCACGCGACGGTCCACTCTGCGTGCAGCTATGACAGCGTCTCGAGGCCCTTGGTGAAACGCCCCGCGTGCGACTTCTCGGCGCGCGCCAGCGTCTCGAGCCACTCGGCAACCTCTTCGAAGCCCTCGTCGCGTGCCGTCTTGGCGAAGCCGGGGTACATCTCGGTGTACTCGTAGGTCTCGCCTTCGATGGCGGACTTGAGGTTGTCCGACGTGGCGCCGACCGGCACGCCCGTGACCGGGTCGCCGGACTCACGCAGGAAGTCGAAGTGACCGAACGCGTGGCCTGTCTCGCCTTCGGCGACGGAGCGGAACAGCGCGGCCACGTCGGGGTATCCCTCGACGTCGGCCTTCTGTGCGAAATAGAGGTACCGGCGATTCGCCTGGCTCTCGCCGGCAAACGCGGTCTTGAGGTTGTCCTCGGTCTTGCTGCCCTTCAGTGCTGGCATGGTCGGTTGTTCCCTTTCTTTCCTGTTGGTGAAGTGGATGTTGCTGAGATGCTCTGGTGTGACTACCGCGAAACCCTCGTCGTCGCCAGACGGTCGGCCGTGCGGCACTCCTCGCACAACCCGCGGAACACGACCTCCGCGCTGTCAACGGCGAAGCCCTGCGTACGGCGCCGGGGCACCGTGAGAGCCGGCAAGTCAGCGGTCAGGTCACGCACCTTGCCGCAGGAGCGGCAGACGAGATGGTGATGTGCCGTCTCGACGTTGGGGTCGAAGCGAGTCGAACCGGTCCCGACATCGAGCACGGTGATCGCGCCGAGTTCGGCCAGGTCGTTGAGCGTCTGGTACACGGTCTTGAGCGACACGTTCGGCATGTCGGTCCGTACCTGCTCGTACACCGACTCCGCCGTGGGGTGCGTCGCGTCCCCCGCGAGGGCGCGGAAGATGCAGAGCCGCTGTGCCGTGATCTTGCGACCATGGGCACGGAACAGGTCTGCCAGTGCCTCCGGTGACTGCATCGCGTCGCTACCCTAGCGCTCCCGCAACCCTTTTCGACAACGATTGTTGAAATGGCTGTGCGGTCCGAGCGGTCCGACCGTTCCGAGCGGTCTGGGCGGTCCGAGCTGGCTGCGCGGTCTGTGCGGTCTTCTGCGTGGCCGACGACGGCCTGAGGGCCGTCACTCGGGGATTTCTTCCCACCACTGGCACCACCAGTCCTCCCCCACCAGGATGCGCAGCTTCGGGTGCCAGCAGTACGAGAGGTCCTTGTAGGGCTCGAGGTAGTAGCGGCAGTTCTCGCAGCGTTCCTCGCCCGAGGGGTGCCCACGCAGGACCTGGTTCTCCACCATGTGCCCGAGCTCGGTCGCGAGTCGCTCGTCGATCTCTTTGGGCTCCGGCTCGGGAATCGTGTAGTCGGCCACGACGGGGACCCTACACGCTTTTTAACAATCGTTGTCAAAATGGGTGCGCTAGCCGGCGCACACGGCGGTGCCGCGGGAGGCCGCCGCCGCCCCCAACGCCGGTCGGGTCAGGCCGCCGGGGGCCCTTCGAGGTCGCGCATCGTGAACAGGGCGTGCAGCGTGATGCCCTCGGCGCCGACGACGTCACCGCCCCCGCCGTCGCGGTCGATGACGCACACCGCGTGCTCGACCACGGCACCCTCGGCTCGCAGGTCCTGGGCCGAGAGCACCATCTGGCCGCCGGTCGTGACGACGTCCTCGATGATCACGAGTCGCCGGCCCGCGACGTCGCCACCCTCGCAGATGCGCTCGGTGCCGTACTTCTTGGGCTCCTTGCGCACGAAGTAGGCGGGCAGCCCGGTCACCGAGGAGAGCATCGTGGCCAGCGGCACGCCACCCAGCTCCAGTCCGGCCAGCCCTTCGGTGCCGTCGGGGACGAGTGGTGCCAGGGCGCGGACGATGTCGCCCAGGAGGACGGGGTCCGACTCGAAGCGGTACTTGTCGAAGTAGTGGTCGGCCGTGCGACCGGAACGGAGCACGAAGCTACCCGTGAGGTGTGATGCGGCGTAGACACGGGAGGCCAACGTCACTGCCTCATTCTGCCCGGCGCGGACCGAAGGCATGGGGACTCGAACGCAGCGGTGGTCGCGCCGAGGCGATCGTGGGCGAGGTGGCCGCGGGTGACGGCGTCAGGTCGGGGTCCGGCGGGTGGAGTCCGGCGCCGGGGACGACTCAGGCGGGGAACGGGGCGCCGCCCCCGTCGATACGGGCGTAACCCAGACGGAAGCGCAAGTGGCCGCGACAGAGCGTGGTCGTCGCCAGCGCCCAGTTGGCACTGACGTTGGGGCGGTCGAGCATGGCGCAGTCGACGCAGAGCGAACCGGTGATGCCGTCGACCTCCGTGATCAACGCGGAGAGCTCGAAGAACTCCTCCATCGTGAGCGTGCCGCGCTGGCAGCTCTCCCAGAGCTCGGCGAGCCGCATCTCGCGGGCGAGCTCGGCTTCGGCGTGCTGGTCCGCGAACAGCGGGACGCCGTCGGCGACGTCGTCGATGATGTCGTCGTGCGACCACGCGCGCTCGGACCAGTAGCGGCGGCCCTCCTCGTCGGAGACGAGCCGGCGGTACAGCTCGCCCGGGCCCACGCTGTCGTCGGGCGTGCCGCACCCGGGGTCACCCTCCGGGTCGTCCCAGGCCTCGTCCTCGAACTCCATCGCCTCTTCCCCCTCGATCGCCCGTCTGCCGCCGGCGAATTGCAGCCCACGGGCGATGCGCACTCACACCGAGCCGGAAGGGCTCGATGCCACTGGTGATTGTGTCGGCGCGTCGAGCGGCTCGCTGAAGGAGTTTCGGCGTTTTCCGAGGTCCCAGCGACTTTTCAGGTTTGCGACGGTCAGCCGGCACGATCGAGCAGCGCCCACCCCGACACCTCTCGGCGGGGACCGGTGCAACTCACGATCGCCCACTCGAGCGGCGACCATGCGTAGATCGCGTCCTGGCCGAAGCGCGCCCCGAGGGCGCGGACCGTCTCCTCCGCGAGGCCGTGCACCGCCACGCCTTCGTCGCGCTCGCCGGTGACCGGGTCCCGGCCGCGCGCCACCGAGGTGCGCGCATCGAGTCGTTGCAATGCACGCTCCAGGCGCGCCTGCGCGTCGCGGTTCGCGTCGAGGCCGGGGCGGCGCTCGCCCGGGTTCCACGCGGTGAGGACGTGCACCGGCTCGCGTGACAGGAAGGGCCAGCGGCCCGCCTGGCCCACCGGCGCGGCGCGGACGACGACCAACTCGCACGCGGGCTGGCTGGACTCGGCGGGCTGGGTGAGCTCCGCGGGCTCGGTGAGTTGGGCGGGTGCAGCCGAAGTGGTGACGTCGATCTCCACGACGAGGCGCGCGTAGGCGGACCAGGGATCGCCGGGCGGGAGCACCACGAGGGACCATACGTTCCGCCGGCCGACGGCCGCTCCCGGCGCGGCGTGAGGCCCACACTGAGAGCCCGGCGACAGGGCCCGACGCCCCGAATCGCCTCGTGAGGGATGTGGCAGGCTGGACCGGTGCACCCCTTCCGACGCGACGACGCGCTGCGCCGACTCGCCGACGAGGAGTTCGACGTCCTGGTCATCGGCGGTGGCGTGACCGGCGCCGGCGTCGCGCTCGACGCCGCCAGCCGCGGGTTGCGCACGGCGCTCGTCGAGAAGGAGGACTTCGCCTCGGGCACCTCGTCGAAGTCGTCGAAGATGGTGCACGGGGGCATCCGGTACCTCCAGCAACGAGAGTTCAGGCTGGTCTACGAGAACCTCGCCGAGCGCCAGCGGCTGCTCAACAACGCGCCGCACCTCGTCAGCCCGCTCCCCTTCTTGATCCCGCTCTTCGGGCGCAACGGCGTCGTCGCCAAGACCGTCGCACGCTCGTACTCGTCCGCGCTGTGGCTCTACGACCTGACCGGCGGGTGGCGCATCGGGGAACGCCACAAGGAGATCACCAAGGACGAGGCGCTCGAGCATCTCCCGACGCTCGACACGGGGCACCTCGTCGCCGGCTTCTTGTACTTCGACGCCCGCGCCGACGACGCCCGGCTCACCCTCACGATCGCCCGGACGGCCGCGATCGAGTACGGCGCCGCGCTCGCCAACTACACGCCCGTCGTCCGCATGACCACCGGGAGCGACGGCCGCACCAACGGCGCGGTCGTGCGCCCGCGCCCGGGGGACGAGTCGAGCGACTTCGAGATCCGCGCCCGGATCGTCGTCAACGCGACCGGCGTCTGGGCTGACGCCGTCCGCGCGCTCGACGAGGGCGCGCACGCACCGTCCATCCGGCCGGCGAAGGGGGTGCACGTGACCGTCCCCGCGTCCCGCATGCCCTGCGACATCGCCGCGGTGATCCCGGTGCCCGCCGACCGGCGCTCCATCTTCGTCGTGTCGTGGCCGGGGACCGACCTCGTGTATCTCGGCACCACCGACACCGAGTACGCCGGGCCGCTCGACGACCCGGCCTGCCTGCCCGAGGACGTCGACTACCTGCTCGACGCCGCCAACGGCGTGACCACGTCGCACCTGACCCGGGCCGACGTCACCGGCGTGTGGGCCGGGCTGCGGCCGCTGCTCGCGCCGCGCCAGGACGGCAAGCACGTGTCCGAGCGCACGGCGGACCTGTCGCGGCGCCACACCGTCACGACGTCGCCCGAGGGCGTCGTCACCGTCACCGGCGGCAAGCTCACGACCTACCGCAAGATGGCCGAGGACACGGTCGACGTCGTGGTCGGCGAGCTCGGCGAGTCGCCGCGCCGGCGGCGCTGCGTGACCAAGTCGCTCCGCCTCATCGGTGCGACCACCAAGGGCCGCGACCCGGTGTCGCAGGCCCAGCCCCACGCCCGCCTGCTCGGGCGCTACGGCACCGAGTCGCCGCGGGTCCTCGCCGTCGCCGACGGGCGCCCCGAATTGCTCGACCCGGCCATCGACGGGCTCCCCTACACCGGCGCCGAGCTCGTCTACGCCGTCCGCGAGGAGATGGCCTGCACGCTCGACGACGTGCTGTCGCGGCGGACGCGGGCGCGGATCCAGCGGGCGCAGGCCACGATGGACGCCGCGACGGGAGCGGCGGCGCTGCTCGCGCCGGACATGGGATGGGACGAGCAGGAGGTGGCCAACCAGGTGAACGGGTTCGTCGAGGCCGCACAGAAGGAGCTCTTGACCGCCGGGCTCGACCTCCCGTGACCGAGCCGACGCCGGTCACCCCCATCGACGCCGAGGGCGCGGCCGTGGCGGACCGCCTCGGCGCGGACGTCGCCGAGGTCCCCCAAGCCGTCCTGGACACCATCGCGGGAAGCGGCGCCGTCGTCGTCACCGACGACCAGGCCCGTGCGGAGGCGGGACGCGACTGGTGGCCGCTGGCCATCGGCTGGGCCGCCCAGGGCGCGGTCCCGCAGCGGCCCGCCGCGGTGGTGCGCCCCGACTCCACCGAACAGGTGGCGGCCGTGCTCACCGCGTGCAACGACGCGCGCGTGCCGGTCACCGCGGCGGCGGGGCGAAGCGGCGTGTGCGGCGGCGCGATCCCCGTGCACGGTGGCATCGCGCTCGACCTGACCGCGCTGACCGGCGTGCGACGGGTGGACGAGACGTCGCTCACCGCCGACGTCGGCGCCGGCACCTTCGGGCCGGACCTCGAGGCGGCGCTCGGCGCGACCGGGAGCGGCTACACGCTGGGGCACTGGCCCCAGTCGATGGACCTCTCCACCGTCGGCGGATGGCTCGCGTGCCGCGGGGCGGGGCAGTACTCGACGCGCTACGGGAAGATCGAGGACATGGTGATCGGGCTCGAGGTCGTCCTCGCCGACGGCCGCGTCGTGCGCACCGAAGGCAAGGGGCCGCGCGCCGCCACCGGCCCCAACCTGACCCAGCTCTTCGTCGGCAGCGAGGGAACGCTCGGCGTGATCACCGAGGCGCGCCTGCGCGTCCACCCCACGCCGGCGGCCCAGGAGCGCCGGGCCTACGGCTTCCCCACGTTCGCCGCCGGGCTCGAGGCGTGCCGCACGATCCTGCGCCGGGGCGCGACGCCGGCCGTCCTGCGCCTCTACGACCGGACCGAATCCGAGCGCAACTTCGACCTACCCGAGACGAACGTCCTGATCGTGCTCGACGAGGCCGACGCCGGCCTGCTCGCCGCCACCATGGCCGTCGTCGACGCGGAGTGCGGGCCCGACAGCGCGGCCGAGGTGCTCGAGACGAACCTGGTCGAACGCTGGCTCGAGCACCGCAACGACGTCTCGGCGCTCGCACCGCTCTGGCGCGCCGGGATCGTCGTCGACACCGCCGAGGTGTCGGCCCCGTGGGCCACGCTTCCCGGGCTCTTCGAGGAGGTCGTGGCTGCGCTGCACGGGATCGACGGGACCCTCGCCGCCTCGGCGCACCAGTCGCACGCCTACCCGGACGGGGCGTGCCTTTACTTCACCTTCGGCGGGCGCGGCCCCGAGGGCGACACCGAGTGGGGCGAGCGCTACTACCGCCAGGCGTGGGACGTCGTCACCGATGCGACCATCGCGCACGACGCGGCGATCAGCCACCACCACGGGATCGGGTTGAACCGGTCGCGCTTCGTGCCGCGCGCCCTCGGCGCCGGCTTCGACGTCCTGGCGGGCCTAAAGGCGACGTTCGACCCCAACGGGATCTTGAACCCGGGCAAGTTCGGGCTTGCCTCGCCGTTCGGGCCCGCGCCCTGGGCGTGAGCGATTCGGGCGGCGACATCCTCGTCGTCGACGTCGGCACCTCGAGCGTGCGCGCCGCAGTCGTGCGGCCCGATGCCACCGTCGAGCACGAGCACCGCCTCCCGCTGCTCCCCGACTCGCCCGGGCCGGGCCTGGTGCAGTTCGACGCCGCCCGCATGGCCGAGGCGGCGCTCGACGTGGCGCGGGCGGCCCTGGCCGACGGCGGACCGGTCGCCGGCGTGGGCATCGCCAACCAGCGCGCGTCGAGCATCGTGTGGGAGCGCGCCACCGGCGCGCCCGTCGCGCCGGGCATCGGCTGGCAGGACCTTCGGACCGTCGGCACCTGCCTCACATTGCAAGCCGAGGGCATCCGCGTCGCGCCGAATGCTTCGGCGACCAAGCTCATGGCCATCCTCGACGACGTCGACCCCGAGCGCACGAGGGCCGAGGCCGGTGAGCTCTGCTTCGGCACGGTGGACACGTGGGTCGCCTGGACGCTCTCGGGCGGCGCCGGGGGCGCCGCCGCCGCGCTGCACGTGACCGACGCCACCAACGCCGGCGTGACCGCGCTCGTCGACCCCGCGACCCTCGAGTGGGACGAGCCGCTCCTCGAACGCCTGCGCATCCCGCGCGCCGTCTTGCCCGCTGTCGTCGACTCGGCGGGGACCGTGGGCCAGGCCAGCGCGCTCGCCGGCGCGCCGCCGATCTGCGGGATCGCCGGCGACCAGCAGGCCTCGCTGGTCGGCCAGGGCTGCACGCTGCCCGGCCTGGCCAAGGCGACGTTCGGCACCGGGGGCATGCTCGACCAGTGCACCGGCCCCGCGGAGGGGCCGGCCGGGATCGGACGCGGCGACGCCGGGACGTTCCCGATCGTCGCCTTCCGGGTCGCGGGACGGCCGACCTGGGGCACCGAAGCCGTCATGCTCTCGGCCGGGACCGCGGTCGAGTGGCTGCGCGACGACCTGTGCATCCTCGCCAGCGCGGCCGAGTCGGCGGCGGTCGCGGCGCAGTGCGACACGGCGGGCGACGTGTGGTTCGTCCCCGCGCTGCTCGGGCTCGGGACGCCGGTGTGGGACTTCGGCGCCCGCGGCACGCTCGTCGGCCTGACCCGGGGCACCGGCCGGCCCGAGGTCGTGCGCGCCGTCCTCGAGGGCGTGGCGCAGCGCGGCGCCGACCTGGTCGAGGCGTCGGAACACGACAGCGGGTACGCCATCGAGACCCTGCGCGTCGACGGCGGCATGTCCGACAACGCCGTGTTCACCGGCGCGCTCGCCGACGCGATCGGGCGCCCGGTCGAGATCTCGCCGGTGCTCGAGGCGACCGCGCTCGGTGCCGGGCTGCTGGCCGGCCTCGCCGTGGGCGTCTACCGCTCGACGGACGACCTGGCCGCCACGTTCGCGCCGCGTCGCGTCGTCGAGCCGACGACGTCCGACGCGGCGCGCGCGGCACGGCGCGAGCGCTGGCTGGCGGCGCGTCAGAAGGCCGAGGCCACCATCCCGGAGTTGTCGGGCATCGCCTTCTGACGCCGACCCGGACGCCGACCCCGAATCGGGCGTCGCCCCCGTCCCGATCGGCGTGTGTTCCCCGCTGGGTCTACCGTCGCCGCGCTGCGTGCTTGGGGAGGCGCCGGCGCCGGTGGGCCAGCAGGACCAGCCCCGTCCCGGCCACCAGCGCGGCCACGCCGAAGAACCACTCCCGGGACAACAGGGCGCCGGTGAACGCGATCGCACCTGTCGTGGCGGCGGGCGACGTCGTCGGACCCGCGGTCGGCGTGCTCCCGGTCGTCGTCGCCGCTGCCGTCGCCGGCGCGGCGGTGAGCGGGGTGTCGACCGTGTTGGTCGGGCACGTCGTCGGCCCGGCGGCGGCGGGTGCGCCACAACCCGGGCCGCTCCACGATCCCGTGTTTGTGATCGTGCCCACGGCGTCGGCCGCATTGGCAGTCACCGAGAAGGTCAGCGTGTAGACACCGCCCGGCCCGACGCCGGGCGGGATCGTCCACGTGATGGTGCCCGAGCCGTCCACCGACACGCTGCACGCCGGCGGCCCGCCGGTGGCGCAAACGGGCGAGCCTGCGACGAGGGTGGTGCCGCTCGGCGCGGCATCGGTGACCACGATCGGTTGCGTCGTCGCCGCCGTGCCCGTGTTCGTGACCGTCAGCGTGTAGACGATGGGCGTGGTGGAGCCGAGCACGAGACTGCTCGGGCTGGCCGTCTTGGTCACCGTGGTCGAGCTGACCGAGAGCGACAGGGTGGACGCGTCGGTGATGGGGGTCTGCGAATTGGGTGGCGTGCCGTCGGCGGTGGCGGTGTCGGTGATCGACCCGTTGACCAGGTCGGCCTGGGTCACCGTGTAGGCGGCGCTGCAGGTGTCACCGTCACCCGGGCCGAGGGTGATGGAACCGTTGGTCCCCGTCGTGCACGTGATCGGCCCGAGGCTCGAGTCGAGCGAGGGCGCCGCCTGGGCGTCGGTCACGCCGACGTCCTGCAACGTCACGTTGCCGGTGTTGGTCACGGTGAAGGTGTAGGTCACCGTCTGGCCGACCGCGCTCACGTTCGGCACGTCGGCCGTCTTGACCACCGAGATCCCGGGGTCCTGCGCGGCCGTGACGGTGGCCGACGAGTTGGCGGTGACCGTCTTGCCGCCGCCGCTGCCGTGCGCCGTGCCCGTGTTGGAAACCGAGCCGTTGTCCACGTCGCTCTGCGTCGTGGTGTAGGTCGCGGTGCACGTCTCCGACGCCATCGGCGCGAGCGTGCTCGAGGGGCACGTGAGGTCTTGCAATCCGGTCATCGGGTCGGTGACGGTGACCGAGGTGAGGGTGACGTTGCCCGTGTTGGTGACCTTGTAGGAGTAGTCGATCGTCTGGCCCGGCCCCGAGTAGGTGTTGCCGGACCCCGGGGCGACCGCGGTCTTCAGCACACCGATGCCGGGGCTCTGGACCCCGTCGACGGTGGCCGACGAGCTGGCCGCCACCCACTTGCCACCGCCTGCGCCGTGCGCCGTGCCCGTGTTGTGGACGAACCCGTTGTCGACGTCGGTCTGCGTCGTGGAATACGTCGCGGTGCAGGTCTCCGACGCGCCCGGCGCGAGCGTGCTCGACGGGCACGTGAGGTCCATCAGCCCGGCCATGGGGTCCGTGACGTTGACCGAGGACAAGGTCACGTTGCCCGTGTTCTTCACGAGATACGAGTAGTCGATCGTCTGGCCCGGCTTGTCGTAGGTGTTGCCCGGGCCCGGCGCGGTGGCCGACTTGGTGAGCGAGATCGACGGGTTCCTGATCGCGTTGACCGTGACCTCGTTCGAGGTCCCCGTGACCGTGCCTCCGCCGGGCGCGGTGCCGCTCGCCTTCGCCGTGTCCGACACCGACCCGTTGTCGAGGTCCATCTGCGTCACGCTGTAGGTGGCGACGAACGTCGCGCTCCGGCCCGACGCCAGCGTCACGCTGTTGCCACTGCACCCGCCGGGGGGTGAGGCCAGGAAGAGGCAGGTCGGGCCGCTCGTGAGCGGGCCCGCCGGCGGGACCGGCAGGTCGGTCACCCCGACGCCGGTGAGCGTGAGGGGCCCGGTGTTCGTCACCGTGTAGGAGTACGAGATCGTGTTGCCCACGGCCGAGTACGAGGACGTCGTCGTCGCCTTGGCGATCGAGAGCGAGGCGGGGGTGTTGGTGAACGTGCAGACCACCTGCGCGCCCGAGTTGCCCGCCGGGCTGGGGAACTGGAACGTGGTCGACGTGCCCATGCCGCTCGACACGGTCCAGGAGCCGTTCTTACAGGAGTACGTGGTCAGGTAATTGGCCAGGTTCGCGCCCGACCCGATCGCCGCCGTCTCCGTCGCGGTGTACGAGACGCCCGGGATGCCGGCCACCGGGCCCGCCACCTCACCTGGCCCCGTCTGCAGCCCGTTCGAGGACCCGGTCGTTGTCCCGGTGTTGCCGCTCGTGATGCCGCCGCCGGTGATGGCGAGGGTGAATTGGTCGCCCGCGCCGACGCGGCCGGCGATGTTCTTCTGCGCCGTCAGCGAGCCGTTGAAGGTGCAACTCGCCAGGTCGGTGGGCGTCCCCCAGATCCCGGTCTGCGCGCCCAGGTCGGTGATCGTCCCCGTGTTCGGGTTGACCGAGTAGAGCTCGCCTTGGATCGTCTCGACGTAGAGCGTGGAGTTGGCGGCGAACGCGATGCCGACGTACTGCTGGAAGGCCTGCGACGTGATCGTGGCGAGCGTGTTGTAGGGCAGCGCCCCACCGGCGGCGATGGCCGAGGCGGTGACGGTCAAGAGCTTGGCCGAGCTGGACGTGGAGCCGGCGAGCAGCGTCATGTTCCCCGAGCCGTCGAACGTCAGGTCGCCGTAGTCATAGGCCAGCCCCGGGGGTGGGGTCACCGTGCCCACCGCTGACGCCGTCTCGGTGGACGGGTTGAAGACGAAGAGGAAGAACTTGTTCTCGGCCGAGTTCCAGCCCCCGTAGTAGTAGTTGCCGTTCAGCGGGTCCACGCCGCCGGCGATGATCTCGCCCGCGCCCGCCGCCGTCATCCCAGGAAAACTCGCGCGGGTGCCCAGGGTGATGTCCTCGACGCTGACGGTCGTCGTCCCGCCGCCCGACACGTTCATGTCCGCGCTGAACGCGTAGGACCCGTTGGCGGAGATCGCCAGCGCGTTCACGGCGCCGGTCCCGACGTTCGACGGCGACGCGGGCGAGTTCGCCCGCGTCGTGTAGTTGAGCGCGTACAGGTCGCCCTCTGAGTTGACGTTGTAGATCGTGGGCGCCGCGCAGCTGAGCGGCGGGTTCGACACCGACGCGCCGACGGGCGAGTTGGTGAGTGCCGACAACCCCGGTGTGTCGTCGACGAGCGATCCGAGCCCTGAAGAGATCAAGGGAAACGTCGCAACCGCGGCCACGACAGCGGCGGTCGCCGCGAAGGCCGCTCGAACGCCGGAGGGGCGCATGCTCATGGTGTCCTCGCCAAGCTCTGTGACCGCCGGGCCACCGCGTCCGCGCCAGGCCCCCTCGTCTAGATGTCACGGGGATTGTAAGCAGCTTTTCGCAACGGTTCCACAAGGAATTCGCAATTGTGCTCAAGGCGGACGGCGTTCGTGCCGATACAGGTCGACCCGCCCGGCCGGACCACTCCGGTGCGCCCGAGAGCATGGCCGTGGGTCGTCTGACCGGTCACGCACGAACCGAGGGCGGGGCGACCGGCTCAACTCCCGTTGGATACGGCGCCGTTCGCCGTCGCCCCGCTGCGGCGCCGACCGGCCGATGCCGCCGGCCCTCCCCTACCCGGCTGCGTGGGCCAGCGCGTCGTCCCAACTCGTGCCCGCCTCGAGCAGCGGGCGGAACCCCATCAACTGGCGCGGCCGGCCGATCGCCATGACGGCGCGCAGGCGGCCGGCCCGTCCGTAGAGCGCGACGAACTTCCCTTCGTCGAGCGACCCGTCGGCGATCACCACCTCGTCGCCACCGCCGGGGCTCCCGAGCACCTGGAAGCGGATGCCGAACTGGTCCGACCAGAAGTACGGGATCGGCGTGAACGCCGTGGCGTCGGCGCG
>DATJTU010000359.1:0-12580 GCA_035503015.1 Acidimicrobiales bacterium
GCCACCGCCTCGCCGCCGCAGCCGCGAGCCTCGTCCTCGCCGCCACCCTGTTGACGGCGTGCTCGGCCGCCCGTACCGACCTCGGGACGACCGACGAGTCGTGCTACCTGGCCCTGCCGACGGCGGCCAAGGCCGTGGGCGGGCATGGGCACCTCGAGGGTGTGCGCAAGTACAGCGTGAGCGGGCTGAAGACCGTGGCGCCGCGGCTGTACTCCCGCTACGCCCAGGACCTGCCGAAGGGCAAGAGCGTCTGCCTGGCCGCCTACACCGGGCACTTCAGCGAGTCAGAGGTCATGAAGCCGGTCGGGCGCTCGTCGGGCACGCTCGCCATCGCCGTGGTGACGTGGCCGAACAAGGACCTCCTGGCGACGCTGATCCTGACGAAGACCCCGGTGCGATTCCGGCACATCTTCTGACCCTCGGCCGAGGCGGGCTCGCCGGTTCCGGCCGCCGCGCCGCCGAAACCCCGTGGGCGCCGGGTCAGCCCTCCATCCGGGGGATCGACGCCATCAGATGCTCGGGCACCGTGTCGTAGTGGTCGTAGGCGACGGTGAACGACCCGCGCCCGCCGGTGATCGCGCGCAGGTCCACCGCGTAGCGGGTGATCTCCGCCGTCGGGACGGTGGCCGTCACGGTCTGGTAGCCGTCGACGTCGCCCGGGTCGGTCCCGACGATGCGGGCCCGCCGGGAGGACAGGTCGCCCATGACCTCGCCCTGGACGTCGTTCGGGATGGTGACCGACAGGCGCGAGACGGGCTCCAGCACGATCGGCCCCGCCTCGGCCATCGCGGTGCGGATGGCCAGCGCGGCCGCCATCTTGAAGCTGACCTCGTTGGAGTCGACCGAGTGCGCCTTGCCGTCGTCGACCGTGACCGAGATGTCAACGACCGGGTAGCCGTAGACGCCCCCTGACGCGAAGCTCTCGACCACACCCTTCTCGACGGCTGGGATGTACTGGCGCGGGATCGCCCCGCCCACGACCTCGTCGTGGAACGCGAAGCCCTGCCCGCGCGCCACGGGCTCCAGGCGCAGGTGCACCACGCCGAACTGGCCGTGCCCGCCGGACTGCTTCTTGTGTTTGCCCTCGGCCGCTGCGGCGTGGGTGATCGTCTCGCGGTAGGGGATGCGCAGCTCCTCGCGCTCCACGTGGACGTTGCACTTGCGGTCCAGCCGCTCGAGCGTGACCGCCAGGTGCACCTCGCCGCTCACGCCGAGGATGGTCTGGTGCGTCTCGTCGTCGCGGGACACGCTGAGCGACGGGTCCTCGTCGCACAGCCGCTGCAGCGCCGACATCAGCTTGTCGTCGTCGGCGCGGGTGGCGGGCTTCACCGCGACCTGCAGCGCGGCGGCCGGCAGCGTCGGCGGGGGCACGACGACGGGCTGCCCCTTGGGCGCCAGCGTGTCGCCGGTCCGCGCGCCATTCAGGCGGGGGATGGCGACGAAGTCGCCCGCGGCCACCGACGTCGCCGGCGCGGTCGTGTGCCCGGCGATCGACTGCAGCGCGTGCAGCCGCTCTTCTTCCTTGGTCCGCGAGTTCACGAGCACCGCGTCGGGCTGCAGCGTCCCCGAGACCACCTTGCACAGCGACATCTTCCCGGTGTGGCCGTCGTTGTAGGTCTTGGTGACGGTGAGCACGGTCGGCCCGGAGGAGTCGGCCGGGATCTCGACGGTCTCGGTCCCCGCCGACGCCATCACCGGTGGCCGTGAGCCCGGCGTCGGGCACAGTTCCTCGATGAGGCGTCCCAACCGGTCCACACCCACCCCGCTCGCCGCCGAGCAGCACAGGACGGGGAACACCGACGCCGACGCCACACCGCCGGCGAGGCTCTTCTCGAGCTCGGCGTAGTCGAGGGTCTCGCCGTTCAGGTAGCGCTCCATCAGGTCGTCGTCGCCGACCACGATGCCCTCCACCAGTTGCTCGTGGACGGTGTGCTCCTCGTCGACCAGGTCGTCGGGGATCGGCCCCTCGTGCCCCGCCGGCGGCACCGTCCCGTCGACCGCGGCCCCACCGGCACCGCCACTGCCGCCGGCCCCGGCCGCCACGTCGTAGTGCGTCGCCGTGTCGTCGAGCAGGTCGATCACGCCGTGGAAGTCGGCCTCGTGCCCGATGGGCAGCTCGACCGGGGCCACGCCGGCCCCGAAGGTGTCGCGGATCTCCGCCAGCGCCCGGTCGAAGTCGGCCCGCTCCCGGTCGAGCTTGTTGATGACGATGACCCGCGGCACGCCCAGCGCGGCCGCGGCCCGCCAGGCGTCCTCGGTCTGCGCCTGCACCCCGTCGGTGGCGCTCACCACGACGACGGCCAGGTCGACGTTGGCCAGCGCCGTCACCATCTCGCCGGCGAAGTCGGCGTACCCGGGCGTGTCCAGCAGGTTCACCTTCACCCCGTTGACCGTGAACGGCGCCAGCGACGTCGAGATGGAGAGCTGGCGGGCCATTTCCTCGGGCTCGAAGTCCATGACGGTGGAGCCCTTCTCCACCGATCCCCGCCGGGCGACGGATCCCGTGGCGGCCAGGAGCGCTTCGGCCAGCGTGGTCTTCCCCGCCCCGTGGTGCCCGACGAGGGCGACGTTGCGTATAGCGGTCGGGTCGTGTGGCACCTGGTCCTCCGTCCTCGTCCTGCAGCCGGTCGGATCCCCTCCGTGACCGGCTCGTGAACGTCGAGTGTACGACCGCTGGTGCCGGGCTGCTCAGGGCACATCGAGCCTCGCCGGCGCCATTGTCAGCCGGCCGCCCGCCTCAGCCCGGGGTCGTCCCTGCGGCACCCGCCGCCCCGCCGGAGCGCTCCTTCCGCATCTCGGCCAGCGCCGTGTCGTACTCGTGGCGCACCGAGTAGCGGACGAAGAGGCCGAGGGTGTCGACGAGGAGCAGCCACACCGCCTTGAGCGAGATGGTGCTGCCGAAGCGTTCCTCGATCCGGACCGGCGCCTCGACGAGCCGCGTGTAGCCGAGCGCACGCGCCAGCACGAGCAGCTCGAGGTCGAGCGCGAAGCGGCTCTCGCGCAAGAGCGGCAGGACGTCGGCGATGACGGAGCGGTCGACCAGCTTGATCCCGACCTGGGTGTCCTTGACGTGCAGGCGGAACAACACCTGGATCAGGTGCTGGTAGCCCCACGAGTAGAGCCGCCGCAGCGGCGGGTAGTGGACCGACGACTCGGGGTGCCGCTTGCTCCCGATGATGATGTCGGGTTGCTCCGATCGCATGATCGAGACGAAGTCGCCGAGGAACTCCGGGGAGATGTCCCCGTCGGCGTCGATGAAGCCGAGGTAGCGGCCGCGCCCCATCCCGAGCCCGGCGCGCAACGCCGATCCCTTGCCGACGTTGGTGGCGAAGGAGACCTGGCGCACGACGTGCTCGGGGAAGCCGTCGAGTGTGAAGGGGCTGCCGTCCGTCGAACCGTCCGAGACCGTGATGATCTCGAACGTCATGCCCGACGCGTCGAGCACGCGGACCATGTCGGTGACGGTCTTTCGCAGGCGGTCGCCGGGGTTGTAGTAGGGGACGACGATGGAGACGTCGAGCGTGGCGTCGGGCAGCACCGTGGCGTGGCGCCGTGGCTCTCCCGCGCTCGTCGGCTCCGACACCGCTCCATCACCTCACGTGCAAGGCCGCGGCGAGAGCGAGGTCCGACACCTCCCTCCCGCGGCATCTCGGCTGGTCAGGATACTCGACCGTCTGTCCTGGCCTTCACGCGACCGGCACCGGTCAGCCCGGTGCGGATGCCTCCGCGAACCGGTGCGCGCCGTTGCGCCCACCCCGCGGTCGTTGCGCACGCCCCGTTCACTCGGCTCACCTCGTGCTCAGTAGCCGTAGCCTCCGCTGGACCCGCCGCTGGAGCTGTTGCTCGAACCGCCGCTGGATCCGCCCGAGGTCTTGCCCGACGTCTTGCTCGTCGTCGCCGCGCTCCCGCCGACGACGATGTTCACGTTCATGCCGAGCATCTTGTGACCCGGGACGGGGCAGAAGATGTCGTAGGGCCCCTTCTTGAAGGTCACGGTGAGCTTCGTGCTCTGTCCGGGAGAGATGTCCTTGGTCACCGCGTTCTTCAGACCCGAACCCGTGATCTCGAGGGCGTGCGTTGTCTGTCCCTTGTTCATCGCGACGAAGGTGTACTTCCCCGGAGCGAAGGTCTTCTTCGACAGCGCGATGTGGAAGTCGGTCTCGACCGCGTTGACCGTGGTCGTCTTCGAGCTGGCGCCTGCGGGCGCTACCGCCACGGTCGCGAACGCCAAGGCACCGGCCATGGCCGCCGCCGCGGTGACGAACGCGCCGCGGATCGCAGTGCGCGGGACGACGCCGCCCCGGCCCGTGCGTGCGCCGGTCCGGTCGGTCCTGCTCGTCCAGTCCGTCGTTGGAGTCCTGGTCGTCCTCATTGCGTCCCTCTTTTCTGTGGTCTCGGTGCCCGTGGTGTCCGAGACAACCGCTCCGCGCCCGCCCGCTCCGCGCGGGGGTTCGGGCGCATCCCCTTGGTGCTCGTGTTGCCGTCGTGTCACAGCGGAGGTACGGCCCAGGCTAAGTCCGGGATTGGGACCGCGCACCGCGCCGACGCGGCATGATCGAGGCGCTGACCTGGGATTCGGCCGTGTGCTCGACTCGGTCTGACCGGTGGCGGGCGGGTCGGGGACCTTCGGGCTTCTGAGGCCGAATGGTAAACTCGAGCAAACAGCGCCGCCCCCCGCCCGGGCTGCGCACGACGAGGAGCCCCATGTTCGACGGCCGTTGGCGAACTGCCGTCGATCGGACCACGAGTCCGGTCGGCGAGGCGCTGCACCGCCATGGCGTCACCGCCGACGTCCTCACCGCCACGGGTTTGGTCTCGGCCACCGTCACGGCCGTGTTGGTCGCGACCGGGCACCTGCACTGGGCGATCCTGGGCCTGATCGTGACCGGGATGCACGACCTGCTCGACGGCCCGGTGGCGAAGGCGGCCGGCACCGCGTCGGTGCGCGGCGCCTTCTTCGACTCGGTCACCGACCGGATCGCCGACGCGGTCCTCATGCTCGGCTGCGCCTGGTACCTGCTCGACCAGAACGAGGGCCACCTGGTGCTCCTGCCGATGGGCATCCTCGCCGTCACCGCCCTGATCTCCTACGAGCGCGCCAAGGCCGAGTCCCTCGGCCTCTCTGCGAAGGGCGGCCTCATGGAGCGGGCCGAGCGCATGGTCCTGCTCGGCGTCGCGTTCTTGAGCTCGGCGATCTTCGTGCCCGTGTTGTGGGTGCTCTTCGTGCTGGTCTCGTTCACGGCGGTCGCGCGTTTCGTCAAGGTGTGGAACGCCGCGTCGGGGCGCGACGAAGTCATCCGCCGTCGGATCGAGGCGTGGCGCGAAGGACGGGTGGACTCGCGTTGGAGGGCGTGGCGCGAGGGCCGGGAGTTCGCGGGCCGGCCTCGACGCGACCCCACGCGTGCTCGCACGACGACCGGCGCGCCGGTCGGGCGCTGGCGTGCCCGCCGCCAGGAGGCCCTCAGCAGCCGATCCGGCCGGACGATGCGCGAGCGCCGCCGCGCCGCCCGTCGCCATCCCGAGAGCGGTCGCGCCTACGGCCGCACCAGCGGTCGCCGGACGCCTCCTGCGCCCGGGTCGCCTTCTTGACCAGCCGGCGCGACGTCCTCACCACTCACGCCGAGCCCGGTTCCGACCCACGAGCCTGCTCCGTGGTGAGCCGATGACCCGTGCGTGAGGGCCCCGTCACCGTGACCGCGGCGCACCCGCCCGCGCCCGCGCACTGGCGCGAGACGGCGCGGTACCTCACGTACCGCAGCCTCGGCTACGCGATGGGCCACGTGCCCGAACCGGTTGCCTACGGCGTCGCCGACGTCGTGTCCCGCTTCATGGCGCGCGGCCCCGCGCTCGCCATGAGCCGGCGCCACCTGCACCGCGTGCTCGCCAGCGAATGCGCCGACGGCGTCGAGCCGGACCCGGCGTTGGTGCGCCGCTTGAGCAAGCGGACCTTCACCTCGTACGCGCGCTACTGGGCCGACGGGGCGCGGTTGCCCTATGTCGGTGAGAACGAGGTGCGGGCCAAGTGGCGCCTCGAGATCGGCGTCGAGCCACTCCGTCGCGCCATGGCGCGAGGCAAGGGCGCGGTGGTCGCGCTGCCCCACGTCGGCAGCTGGGAATGGGGAGGGTACTGGCTCGCGCTCGAAGGGATGCCGATGACGGCGGTCATGGAGCGGCTCGAACCCGAAGAGCTCTTTGAGTGGTTCGTCGCGCAGCGCGCCGCGATGGGCATGACGGCGGTGCCGCTGGGCGAGGGTTCGAGCAGCGCGCTGCTCCGCGCGCTGAAGGAGAACCACCTGGCCGGCCTCGTCAGCGACCGGGACCTCGTTGGCAACGGCGTGCCGGTCGAGTTCTTCGGCGAGAAGACCACGGTGCCCGGCGGCGCGGCGACGTTGGCGTTGCGCACCGGCGCGCCGCTCGTGCCCGTCTGCGTGTATTCGGGGCCGGACAACTGGCACACGGGCGTCGTGCACGAGGCCATCGACACCACCCGCCGGGGCAGGTTGCGCGAGGACATCGAGCGGGTGACCCAGGAGCTGGTGACCGTCTTCGAGCACGACATCCGCTGCCGTCCCGAACAATGGCACCTGTACCAGCCCAACTGGCCGAGCGACCCGCAGTGAGTGGGCCCGGGGGGGACGCGCCGCTGCGGATCGCGATGCTGTCGCCCTACGCACTGACCCGTCCCGGCGGTGTGCAGGGTCAGGTGACCGGGCTCGCGCACGCCCTGCGCGCCCGGGGTCACCACGTGACCATCTTCTGCCCGCTCGATCCGGGCGTGCCGGCACCCGAGGGCATCGGTGATCACGTCGACATCGGACGGCCGACCGCGCTGCACTCGAACGGGTCGGTCGCGCCCGTGGCCCTCTGGCCGACGACCTCGCTCCGCGTCGAGCGCGCCGTGCGCCGGGGTGGCTTCGACGTGCTGCACGTCCACGAGCCCCTGGCGCCGATGGCCGCCTACGGGTTGGTCCTCACCGCACCCCTGCCCATGGTCGGCACGTACCACCGGGCCGGGGTGAGCCACTGGGTGCCGCTCCTCAAGCCGCTGGCCGAGCTCGTCGGCCGCAGGATGCAGGTGAACGTGGCGGTCTCGGAGGCGGCACGCGAGACGGGCGTGCGCTCGAGCGGCGGTGAGTTCGACGTGCTGTTCAACGGCGTCGACATGGCGCGCTTCGAAACCGCCGCGCCCGTACGCGACGAGCGCGGGCGTCCCGTCGTCTTGTTCCTCGGACGCCACGAAGAGCGCAAGGGCCTCGGGGTGCTCCTCGACGCGTTCGCGACGTTGGACCGGCCGGCCGTCCTGTGGGTCGCCGGCGACGGGCCGGCGCGGGAGGTGCAGCACCGCCGCCACGCGGAGTCGGACCGGGTGCACTGGCTCGGCATCATCAGCGATGGCGACGTCGCCGCGCGCCTCGCCGGCGCAGACGTCCTGTGCGCCCCGTCGCTCACCGGTGAGTCGTTCGGCATGGTGCTGCTCGAGGGCCTCGCCGCCGGATGTGCAGTCGTCGCGTCGGACATCGAGGGGTACCGCGCCGCGGGGGGTGGGCACGTCGCCTTGGTGGCGCCGGGCGACGTGGAGGCGCTGTCCCGCGCGTTGGGCGTGGCCCTGGCCGACGCCGTCGAGGGCGCCGGGGCGTCTTCGCCCGAGGCCCGCAAAGCAGGGGTCGAGTACGCGCGGGCCTGGTCGATGGACACCCTGGCCGAGCGCTATCTCGACGTGTACCGGCGGGCGATCGACGCCTACGGGCAGCGCCGCGCTCGGACCAGGGCCCGCGACCGGAGGCCCTAGGCAGTACCTGGGCGTGCCCTAGGCTTGCCCCTTCATGGCCGAGCAGAACGACAACCCTGGCCAGTCCCGGCCCTCTGGTGGCGGCAGCGGCGGCGGCAGCGGTGGGGGCGGGGGCGGCAACAGGAACAGGAACCGCAACCGGAATCGGAATCGCAACCGGAACCGTCCCGCGAGCAGCGGCAGCGGGAGCGGCGGCAGCGGCAGCGGTCAGGGCTCGGGCGGGCGGGGGACCGGCTCGGGGAGCGCGGGTTCGAGCGCCCAGAAGAAGGGCCAAGGCGGCGGCCAGCAGCGCTCGCAGGGATCGGGCCAAAAGCAGAACCGCGGCGGCAACCGCAACCGGTCGCGCACGGGGTCCCGGCCCCGCCCGGCGGGCGGCGGGCAGCCGCGCACGGCGGTCGCGCTCGCGCCCGTTCCGGCGCCCGCACCCGTCGCCCTCGACGTCCAGCCGAGCCTCGGCGCGCCGCAGGTCTACCCGGGCGAGGTGGCAGCCAACCGCCGGCGCGCCATCCGGCTGTGCGCCTGGACCGCGGTCGTCCCGGCGGTGCTCCTCGGCGTGCTGCTCGGCGTGGCGATCAACGTCATCGTGGGCGTCGTCGCGTTCGTCGTCGCCGGCGCCGCGGTCATGTACGGGCTGTGGCGCCTCGCGCCATCCGTCGCGCTCCGCCGCATCGGCGCCGTGCCGCTCGACGAGGACGAGGACCCCCGGCTCTCCAACATGACCGAGGGCCTGTGTGCCACCTTCGGGCTCACCATGCCGGCGCTGCATCTGGTGGAGGACGACACCCCGAACGCGTGCGCGCTCGGGCGTGACGCGCGCCGCTCCGACCTCGTCGTGACCTCCGGCCTGTTGCGCCGGGTCGACCCGATCGAGCTCGAGGGCGTGATTGCGCACGAGCTGGCGCACGTGAAGCGCGGGGACAACGGCGTGTCGTGCGTCGGGATCACCCTGGCCATGCTGTTCGGCGGCGAGCGCATGCTGCGGCGCTGCGTGGGGGAGAGCCGCGAGTACCGGGCCGACGTGGTGGGCGCGTCCGCCGTTCGTTACCCGAGCGGGCTGCTGGGGGCGCTGCAGATGATGATGCAGGAGCCGGGTCCCGGCGACGGATCGCTGTTCGCGTCGCCCGGCCGCTTCGGGTCGACCCGCTGGGTGTGGATCGATCCGTCGGTGGGGCATCGTGACGATCCCCTTGAAGAGGGCGACCTCGATGCCACCAGCGTGAGGGCCGCCGCACTCAACGAGTGGTGAGAAGGGGCGGCCGGCCGGCCTCGTAGACTGGGGGCATGACCACCGGAACCTTCACCGTCAAGCGAGGGTTGGCGGACATGCTGCGGGGCGGCGTCATCATGGACGTCGTCAACGCCGAGCAGGCCAAGATCGCCGAGGACGCCGGCGCCGTCTCCGTCATGGCGCTCGAGCGGGTGCCGGCTGACATCCGCCGCGACGGTGGCGTGGCGCGCATGAGCGACCCGCTGCTGATCGAGGAGATCATCGAGGCCGTCACGGTTCCGGTGATGGCCAAGGCGCGCATCGGGCATTTCGCCGAAGCGCAGGTGCTCCAGTCGCTCGGCGTCGACTTCATCGACGAGTCCGAGGTCTTGACGCCCGCCGACGAGGCGAACCACATCGACAAGTGGCCGTTCACGGTGCCTTTCGTGTGCGGTGCGACGAACCTCGGCGAAGCGTTGCGCCGGGTCTCGGAGGGCGCGGCGATGATCCGCTCGAAGGGCGAGGCGGGCACCGGGAACATCGTCGAGGCCGTGCGCCACCTGCGCTCGATCCTCGGCTCCATCCGCGCCGTCACCCAGGCCGACCCCGCCGAGCTCTACGGCTGGGCGAAGGAGCTGGCGGCGCCCGTCGGGCTGGTCCAGGAGCTGCACGCCACGGGGCGACTGCCCGTGCCGCTGTTCTGCGCCGGCGGGATCGCGACGCCGGCCGACGCCGCGTTGGTGATGCAACTCGGCGCCGAAGCAGTGTTCGTCGGGTCGGGGATCTTCAAGTCCTCCGACCCCGCGCGCATGGCCTCGGCCGTCGTCGAGGCGACGGCGCACTACGAGGACCCTGACCACGTGGCGAAGGTGTCACGCGGCTTGGGCGAGGCGATGCGGGGGTTGGAGTCGTCACAGTTCGGCGAGCATCTCGCCGACCGGGGGTGGTAGCGGGGCAGGGCCCCGGCCTCACCGTTGGCGTCCTCGATCTCCAAGGCGACGTGCGCGAGCACCTGGCCGCGCTGGTCGACCTCGGGTGCGAGGGTCGCCGTGTCCGGCGCCCCGCCGACCTCGAGGGCCTCGACGGGCTGATCATGCCGGGCGGCGAGTCGACGACCCTCTCCATGCTCCTCGAGTCCACCGGGCTCTTCGACGCCATCGCCGCGCGCCTGGCGCCGGACCCGGACGCCGGCGCCGCCCCCGAACGCGCCGTCGTCCCGTTGCCGGTGTTCGGCACCTGCGCCGGGCTCATCCTCCTCGCCACCGAGGTGCTCGACGGGCGGCCCGACCAACGCAGTTTCGGCGTGCTCGACGCAGTGGTCCGGCGCAACGGCTACGGGCGCCAGGTGCGGTCGTTCGAGGGCGAACTCGTGCTCGGCTCCGGCGAGGTCCCGCCGCTGCCGGCCGTCTTCATCCGGGCCCCCAAGATCGTGGCCGCAGGCGAGGACGTCGAGATCCTGGCCTCGCTCGACGACGCCCCGGTCCTCGTGCGCCAGGGCCCCGTGCTGGCCTCGGTGTTCCACCCCGAGCTGACACCCGACCGGCGGGTGCACCGCATCTTCGCCGAGCTCTGCGCTGCCGTCGGCGCCCGGTCCGCCACCGCCGGCCGCCGCCCCGGCGTGGAGCCCGATCAGCCCAGCGCAAAGACCGGTTTCTTCAGGTAGCGCCCGAACCTGACGATCGATAGACCTAGGGAGTTCCCAAGGCGGCGTCGGAGGGGCCACAACTGAGCATGCGGCGATACATCCTCACCATCACGTGCCCGGACCGCGTCGGCATCGTGGCGGCGGTGACCGGGCTCATCGCGTCCCTGGGCGGCTCCGTCCTCGAGGCGGCCCAGCACGCCGACCTCGACTCGGGGCAGTTCTTCCTGCGCATCGAGATCGTGGCCGACTCGCTTCCCTTCGGCCCCGACGAGCTGTCGGCTGCCTTCGAGCACGTCGCGGCGGAGTTCGGCATGCAGTGGCACATCAGCGACACCGACGTGCCCAAGCGCGTGGTGCTGTTCTCGAGCAAGGAGGACCATTGCCTGGCCGACCTGCTCTACCGCTGGCGCGCCGGCGAGCTCGAGTGCGACATCCCGTGCGTCATCGCGAACCACGAGGATCTGCGCGACCTCGTCGAGTGGCACGGCGTGACGTTCCGCTGCGTCCCCGTCGGCAAGGAGCCCGACGCCAAGACCGCTGCGTTCGCGGACATGGAGGACATCTTGGAGAAGGAGCAAGCCGACGTCATCGTCCTCGCTCGATACATGCAGATCCTCCCCGCGTCCTTCTGCGCCAACCGCCTCGGGCGCATCATCAACATCCACCACTCGTTCCTGCCGTCCTTCGCCGGCGCCCGGCCTTATCACCAGGCCTACGAACGCGGCGTGAAGCTCATCGGCGCCACGTGCCACTACGTGACAGCCGACCTCGACGAGGGGCCGATCATCGAGCAGGACACCCGGCGCATCGACCACGGCGACTCGGCCGAGGAGATGCGCCGCGTCGGCCGTGACGTCGAGCGCCTCGTCCTCGCCCGCGGGCTGCGCTGGCACCTCCAGGACCGCATCCTGCTCAACGGCACCAAGACCGTCGTCTTCCCCTAGCCCAGCGGACTAGCCTTTCACCGCCCGCATGATCTCGTCGGTCACTGCGTCGGGATCCTCGAGCGGGAGCATGTGCCCTCGGTCACCGAGCGTGACCAGCCGCGCCCCGGGGATGGTCGAGACCATCTGGTCGGCTTTGGCCGGGACCGTCAGCGTGTCACGGCTCCCCACCATGACCGTCGTCGGCACGTCGATCGTCGCGATCCCCTCCAGCAGGTCCATCGTGCTGAACGACAGCAAGAAGTCGCCGCGGACCGGCCCGTGACAGTCAGCGAAGAGCTGGCGCGTCAGGTCGATGTGCGACCGCTCGGGATTGGCCCCGAAGACACCGCGCACCAGCACGTGGCCGTTCCGTGACCGCATGGCCCGGCTGAGCATCGGCGACGAGATCACCGCACCGGCGACCCGCGCCGAGCGGGCCGACTGTCCGCTCATCGCGGTGGCGGCGGTCGCGACCAGCACAGCTGCCTTCACGCGGTCTTGGAAGACCTCGGGCCGGTGCGTCGCCAGCGACATGATCGTCATGCCGCCCATGGAGTGGCCGCCGAGCACCACGTCACGCACGCCCGTCGCGTCGAGCACGTCGGAGAGATCGTGCCCGAGTGTCTCGACGGTCAACGGCGCGCTGCCCCTCGTGCTGAAGCCGTGTCCGCGCTGGTCGTAGAGCACGACACGGTGGCCGTGGTCGCGCAAGCGACGCGCCACCGGCAACCAGATCTCGTGGCTGCAGCCCCAGCAGTGGGGGAGGACGACGACGGGCGCCCCCGAGCTCGCGCTCGGCAGGTCCCACACGGCGAGCCGCGCGCCGTCGGGCGTCGTGATGATCCGATGGTCGGGCCGCACGACGCCGGGTCCCCAGCCGAGGGCGAGCGGCCCTTCGTCGAGCGCCCCATCACCTGAACGACCCGACCCGGCCCCGCCAGCGCGGACGAAGCGGCGGTAGGCGGCACCCGCCGCCACGCCGGCAGCGACTGTCGCGCCCAGGACGAGCACGC
>DATJTU010000360.1:0-7882 GCA_035503015.1 Acidimicrobiales bacterium
CTGCTCGAGAGCTGGCTGCGCGGGGTGCGCGAGGGCCCGGTCGACATCGCGGTGCCCCAACGGGGGGCCAAGCGCGCGCTGCAGGAGACGGTGACACGGTCGGCGAGCGAGGACCTGGCGCGCCACCGCCTGCGCCGGGCCTCGGACCACAACGCACGCTCCAAGGCGCTCACCGAGCTGCAGAGCGTCCTCGCGCTGCACGAGGCGCCGCTGCGGATCGAGTGCTACGACATGAGCCACCTGCAGGGCACCGACTACGTCGGCTCGATGGTCGTCTTCGAGGACGGGCTGCCCAAGCGGTCCGACTACCGCCGCTTCAAGGTCAAGTCTGTCCCCGGAAACGACGACTACGCAGCTATGGAAGAGGTGCTGACGCGCCGGCTCACCGCGCTGAAGGAGGCCCCGCCGCCCACCGAGGGCGGCCGCCCGCGCCGCTTCGCCTACCGGCCGAACCTCCTCCTGGTCGACGGCGGCAAGGGGCAGCTGCACGTGGCCGAGCGGGTGGTGCGCGAGCTCGGGCTCGACGGCGAAATCGAGCTGGCCGCGCTGGCCAAGCAGTTCGAAGAGGTCTACCGGCCAGGATCGGCCGACCCGGTGCGCATCCGCCGCGGCTCGGACGCGCTCTACCTCCTCCAGCGTGTGCGCGACGAGGCGCACCGCTTCGCCATCGCCTTCCACCGGGAGCGCAGGGGCAAGCGGATGACGCGGAGCATCCTCGACGACATCCCCGGCCTGGGGCCGGCGCGCAAAGCGCGGCTGGTGAAGGAGCTCGGCGGGGTCAACGCCGTGCGCGCCGCCACCCTGGAGCAGCTCCAGACCCTGTCCTGGCTGCCCGACGCCGTCGGTCTCGCCGTCTACGAGGGCGTGCGCAAGGCTGGTGGGCGATGAGCGAGTTCGTGGTCGTGACCGGGATGTCGGGCGCCGGGCGCTCGACGGCGGCCGCCGCGCTGGAGGACATGGGCTGGTTCGTCATCGACAACCTGCCTGCCGGCCTCATCATGAAGATGGCCGAGATGGTCGACCGCCCCGGGTCGGGAATGGAGCGGGTGGCACTTGTCATCGGGCGCGGCGGGAGGGGGACCGGCCCCGAGTACTTTGACGACCTGCCCATGGTGCTCGACGAGCTGCGGGGCACCCGCAAGCGGGTGCGGGTGGTGTTCCTCGACGCCCCCGACGACGTCTTGGTCCGCCGCTACGAGGGCACGCGGCGGCGCCACCCGCTCGCCGCCCGCGGGGTGGAGGAGTCAATCGCCGACGAGCGGCGCCTGCTCGAGCCGGTGCGGGACCGGGCCGACCTGCTCGTCGACACGGGCGAGCTCAACTCGAACCAGCTGCGCTCGCGCATCTTGGAGGTCTTCGGCGACGACGAGGCGCCGCACATGCAGACCTCGGTCATCTCCTTCGGCTACAAGCACGGCATCCCGCTCGACGTCGACATCGTCTTCGACTGCCGCTTCCTGCCCAATCCGTTCTGGGTGGAGGAGCTGCGCCCCTACAGCGGCTTGGACGACCCGGTGCGCGACTACGTGCTGAGCCAGCCCGAGTCGATCGCCTTCTTGGAGAAGGTCGACGAGCTGCTGACGAGCATCCTGCCCGCCTTCGTGCGCGAGGGGAAGTCGTATCTCACCATCGCCATGGGGTGTACGGGCGGCCGCCACCGCTCGGTCACGCTGGCCGAGGCGCTCGCGGCGCGGCTGGGCGCCCAGGACCAGTCGGTGTCGGTCTTCCACCGGGACATCGAACGGTGAGCGCGCGACCCTCGGTCGTCGCCATCGGCGGCGGGCACGGCACGGCCGTCACGCTCAAGGCGGCGCGCCGCTACGCCGGCACGCTGACCGGCATCGTTTCGGTGGCCGACGACGGTGGCAGCAGCGGACGCCTGCGCGAGCTGCTCAACGTCGTCGCGCTGGGCGACATCCGCAAGTGCCTCGTCGCGCTGGCCGAGGAGGACTCGGCGCTGGCGATCGCGTTCGGGCGCCGCTACGACGAGGGCGAGCTGGCCGGGCACGCCCTGGGGAATTTGATCCTGGCCGGGCTGATCGACGCCACCGGGGACCTGCTGGCCGGGGTGCGCGAGGCGGGCATCCTGCTCGGCGCCCAGGGTGACATCGTCCCCGCCACGACCGAGCTGGTCGTGCTGAAGGCCGAGTCGGCGCACGGGACCGTGGCCGGCCAGGTGGCGGTCAAGGGGACGGGCGACATCGGCACCGTCTCGCTGGTGCCCGACGACGCCCAGGCGCCGCCGCTGGCCCTCGAACGCATCGCCGAGGCGGACCAGATCGTGATCGGCCCCGGGTCCTTGTTCACCAGCGTGTTGGCCGCCGTGGCGGTGCAAGGCATCGCCGACGCGGTGGCCTCGGCCAAAGCCCAGGTCATCTACGTCTGCAACCTGCGTCAAGAGGTCAAGGAGACCGAAGGGTACGACGTGACGGCCCATATTGATGCCCTGGCCAGGCACGATGTCGAGGTGGACCTGGTGCTGTGTGACACCATCGGGGGTATGAGCATCGGCACGACGGATGTCACGGTGCACGATGTCTCCCTCACGGGACGTAATTCTCTTGTCCACAGCCCGGCCAAACTGGCGCAGGCGCTTTCGGGTCTGCTGGCATAGGTCCCCCGGGATTCGAGTAGGCCCCAGGCAGGAAGGACGACGATGACGGTGCGGGTCGGGATCAACGGCTTCGGGCGTATCGGGCGCAACTTCATGCGGGCCGTGCTCGACACCGGCGCCGACATCGAGGTCGTGGCGGTGAACGACCTGACCTCGGCCGAGATGCTGGCCAACCTGCTGCGCTACGACTCGACGAACGGGCGCCTCAGCGTCCCCGTCGACGTCGAGGGCGGCGACCTGCTGGTGGGGGACAAGCCGGTGCGGGTCCTGGCCGAGCGTGAGCCGGCACGCCTGCCCTGGGACACGCTCGGCGTCGAGGTCGTCGTCGAGTCGACGGGCAGGTTCACCGCCCGGGGCGACGCCGCAGGGCACCTGGGCGGCTCGGTGCGGCGGGTCATCATCTCGGGCCCCTCGAGCGACGCCGACGGGACCTTCGTGATCGGGGTCAACGACGAGGACTACGACCCCGAGCGCCACACCGTGATCTCGAACGCGTCGTGTACGACGAACTGCTTCGTCCCGATGGTCAAGGTCGTCGACGACGCCTTCGACGTCGTGAGCGGGCTCATGACGACGGTGCACGCCTACACGAACGATCAGAACCTGCTCGACCTGCCGCACAAGGACCTGCGCCGGGCGCGGGCGGCCGCGATCAACGTGGTGCCGACGTCGACCGGGGCGGCGCGGGCGACCAGCTTGGTGCTCGAGGCGATGAAGGGCCGCCTCGACGGCACGTCGCTGCGGGTGCCCGTGCCGGCGGGGTCCATCACCGACTTCACCGCCGTGGTCAAGGGCTCGCCGTCGGTGGCCGACGTCAACGGCGCGTTCGCCGAGGCCGCAGCCAAGCCCCCGCTCGACCGCGTCCTCGAGTACACCGAAGACCCGATCGTCTCGAGCGACATCGTCGGCTCGCCCGCATCGTGCACGTTCGATTCGGGTATGACGCTGGTGATGCCGGTCACCGACGACCTGACGCTGGTCAAGACGTTCGGCTGGTACGACAACGAGTGGGGGTACTCCAACCGCCTGGTCGACCTGGTCGCCCTGGTAGGGGCCTGAGCCAGGTGGGCGCGCTGCGCGGCATCCCGCTGCTCGGGGACCTCCCCGACGTCGACGGGAAGCGGGTGCTGGTGCGGGTCGACTTCAACGTCCCGCTGCACATCGGCGTCCGGGGGCAGGCCAGCGTCGCCGACGACTTCCGCATCAACGCCGCCCTGCCGACGCTGCGCCAGCTGCTCGACGCGGGCGCCGACGTCGTGGCGGCGTCGCACCTCGGCCGGCCCGGCGGCTCGCCGGACCCGCGCTGGGAGATGGACCCGGTGCGCAAGCGTCTCCAGGTGCTGTGCCCGGGCATCGGGCTGACCGAGAACCTGCGCTTCGACCCGGGCGAGAAGTCGAACGACCCGGCGTTCGTGCAGCGCCTCATCGAGGGCTTCGACGCCTACGTCGACGAGGCCTTCGGTGCCGCCCACCGCGCCGACGCGTCGATCGTCGGGCCGCCGCAGTTCCTGCCCAGCGCGGCCGGCCTGCGCTTCGCCCGCGAGGTCGAGGTCCTGGGGCGGATCCTCGAGAAGCCGGCCCGCCCCTTTGTGGCCGTCGTCGGCGGCGCCAAGGTGGCCGACAAGCTCGAGGTCCTCAAGGTGCTCGCCACCAAGGTCGACACGCTCGTCGTCGGCGGGGGCATGGCCTTCACCTTCCTCGCCGCCCAGGGCATCCAGGTCGGCAACTCGATCTTCGACCCCGACCACATCGAGGACTGCCGCGCGTTGCTGTCCTCGGGCGTGCGCATCGTGCTCCCCACCGACACCCGCGCCCTCGAGCCCGGCGGCACCTTCGGTCAGCCGTCGGAGGGCCACGGGCCCAAGGGGAGCGTGAAGGTGATCGAGGGCGACCTGCCCGACGGCTGGATCGGGCTCGACATCGGTCCGGATACCGCGGCGGCCTTCGCCGAGGTGGTCTCGGGCGCCGGCACCGTGCTGTGGAACGGGCCGCTTGGCGCTTTCGAAGACAAGCGTTTCGCCGGCGGGACGCGCATCGTGGCCGAGGCCGTGGCCCGCAGCACCGGGTACTCGGTCGTCGGCGGCGGCGACAGTGCGAGCGCGCTCGACGAGCTCGGGCTCTCGGGCGAGGTCGACTTCCTCTCTACCGGCGGCGGGGCGTCACTGGCCTACATCGAGTCCGAGGGCCACCTCCCCGGCATCGACGCCCTGCGCGCCGCGCCCAACGCACCGCGGGGGTGAGCGCCCGCCGCCCGCTGGTGAGCGGGAACTGGAAGATGCACCACGACCACATCGAGGCGCTGCACACGGTGCGCGACCTCGGTCTGCGGCTGAAGCCCGAGGACGTGGCACGCGTCGACGTCTCGGTCCACCCGCCCTTCACCGACCTGCGTACGGTGCAGACGCTGGTCGAGAAGGAGCGCATCCCGGTCGCGCTGGGGGCGCAGCACTGCTCGGACGAGGACGCCGGGGCGCGCACCGGCGAGATCAGCCCGCGTTTTCTGGCCCGCCTGGCGACGACCTACGTCATCGTGGGCCACTCCGAGCGCCGGCAGCTCTTCGGCATGGACGACGCCACGGTGGCCGCCACCTTGCGCGCCGTCTTGCGCAACGAGATGACGCCGATCGTGTGCGTCGGCGAGACCGAGGAGCAGCGGACGCGCAGCCAGACCGAGAACGTCCTCGAGGAACAGGTCATGGCCGCGCTGTCGGGGCTGGCGGCCGACGTCCTCGCCGGATTGGTCCTCGCCTACGAGCCGATCTGGGCCATCGGCACCGGCACCCCCGCCACTCCGGTGGACGCCGAGGACGCGTGTGTCTTCATCCGCTCGCTGGTGGCCAAGGTGGGCGGGGACGACGCCGCAGCCGCCGTGCGGATCCAGTACGGGGGCTCGGTGACAGGCGAGAACGCGACCGAATTCATGGCGGAGCCGGACGTGGACGGCCTCCTGGTCGGGGGGGCCAGCCTGGAGGCGGCCGCCTTCACCGACATCATCCGGGCGACCGCCGCCTGCTACCGTTCCTAGGCCGAGCAGGCGACTGAGGCCCGCGAGCTGGAGGCTCTTCCGTTGTTGGCAACCCTGTCCACACTCACCTGGGTGTACATCGTGATCGAGGTGCTGTCCGCGCTCGGGCTCATCTTCTTGATCCTGATGCACAGTGGGAAGGGTGGCGGGCTGTCCGACATGTTCGGCGGCAGCGTCGGCGCCGCCGCGCAGGGCTCGACGGTCGTGGAGCGGAACCTGGACCGCATCACTGTGACCGTCGCCATCATCTTCGCCTTCACCACGATCACGCTGGATCTCCGGCTGCAGTGACGCGCCGGGGCCCACGCCCCCGGCGCGGGAGCTGGCTCGTCGCCACCCTCGGCCTCTTCGGGCTCCTGGCGGCCGCCTGCGGCGGGAGCGCCGGCGGCAGCGGCACGACGGTCACCTACGTCGGGGTCGCCGGCGGCGCGATCTCCTTCGGCATGACCGAGGCGGTCACGGGCTGCAACCCGAACACCCCGGCGGGGGACACGCCCGGCACCCTGACCGTGCTGGGGGGCGTCCTGCCGAGCACCTACGTCGTCGGCGCCGACGGCACGCCGATGCAGAATTCGGACCTCACCGTCTCCTCCGAGGTGGTGAGCATCGATCCCCAGACGGTCGTCTACACCTTGAACCCCAAGGCGGTGTGGTCCGACGGCGTCCCCATCACCGCCGACGACTTCGAGTATGCCTGGCAGCAACAGCGCGGCGACCCGAGCGTGCCGGCCGACGCGGTCTCGAGCATCGCGGGCTACCGCGACATCGCGTCGGTCACCGGATCCAACGGCGGCCACACCGTGACGGTGAAGTTCAAGCGGACGTTCGCCGACTGGAAGATGCTCTTCGACAACCTCTTGCCGGCGCACGTGATGAACAAGGTCGGGTGGGACCCGGCGTGCACGACCGTCGATCCCGCCATCGACCTCTCGGGCGGGCCGTTCAAGATCGGCTCGGTCTCGAGCCAGGCCATCAAGCTGGTGCAGAACCCGAAGTGGTGGGGCACCCCGGCCAACGCGCGCTCCATCACCGTCCGCATCGCGTCCTCGACCCAGCAGCTGGCGCAGTGGATGTCGTCGGGCGCCGTGCAGGTGGCCGAACCGACCACGGTCACCCAGTCGTTCCTGACCGAGATGACGGGCCTCCCGGGCGCGCAGAGCGAGGTCGACACGTCCGCCACCATGTTGCAGCTCGACATGGCGAGCTCGCTGGACTCGGATCTCTCACCCGACCTGCGCTTCGCGATCGCGCTCTCGATCAACCGCCAGGACCTCGTGAACCAGGAGGTCAGCTGGGCCGTGCCCGGCATCGCCGTGGCGGACAGCCACGTGCAGGTGCAAGGACAGCAGAACTACAAGCCGGCGCCCACCGGGTCACCGACGACGACGGTGCCGCCGCCCACGTCCTCCACGTCGACCACGGCCATCGGGGCGGGGGGCAGCGTCAACTTCCCCGTCACGCCGGTGCCCGACCAGGCGGCCGCGCTCATCGAGTCGTCGGGCCTGTCCCGCGACGGCGGCACGGAGTACTACCACACCGCCTTCGGTGCGCCCTTCCAGCTCCACATGGTCTACGACGCGAGCGACGCCTGGGCGGCCGAGGCCGCGCCGGTCATCCGCGCCGAGCTCGCAGCGGCCGGGCTCGACACGACGCTGTACGCGGTCGACAGCGCGACCCAGGCCGGCGAGGTCCTCGCCAACGGGTATGCGGACCTCGCGCTGTTGCCGGTGACGTTCTCGCCCTACATGAGCCAGACCCTGGCGTGGTACACGATGCTGCTCGGGCCGCCGGGCAAGTACGGCAGCGAGAACTGGACCAATTTCTCGAACAGTCACTTCGACCAGCTCGTGCAGACCGCCTCCGAACAGCTGAACCCCGACACGGGCGCCCCGTACTACGCCCAGGCCGACACGCAGCTGTGGCAGGAGATGGTCTCGTTGCCTCTCTACGACGAGCCGACCGTGCTGGTGTGGAGCAGGACGATCGGCGGTGTGAACGCCATGCCGCTCAGCAACAGCCTGCTCTGGTACGCCCAGCTCTGGGCGGTCCGCCTGCCCGAGTCGACGAGCAACACGACGCCGTCGTTGCCGGGTCAGTAGGGGAGGGCGCCATGGTGGCGCGCTACGATCCCAAGACGCTGCTTTTCAGTTGCAACCTCGTCGGAGTGGCGGAATAGGCAGACGCGCCAGCTTGAGGGGCTGGTGCCCGCAAGGGCGTGGGGGTTCAAGTCCCCCCTCCGACAC
>DATJTU010000361.1:0-4562 GCA_035503015.1 Acidimicrobiales bacterium
CGCCGTGAAGCTGTCGGCCGCCGTCACCGCCGAGCCGTAGGTCCCCGACACCTTGGAGGAGATGGTGAGGCAGAGGACGGCGTCGGCCCCCTCGTCGACGGCCTGCTGGAAGGCGGCCTGGAAGGCGCCGGGGGAGGGTGCGGCGGTCTGGGGCAGCTCGCCCCGACCCCGGCAGCGCTCCCAGAACTCGGCCGGACTGAGCTGGCGGCGGTCCTCGAGCTCCTCGCTGCCGAAGCGGATGGTCAGCGGCACCACGGTGACGTTGTGCTCCTTCACCAGCTGCTCGGTCAGGTCGCAGGCACTGTCGGTCACGATGTGGACGCCGGGCATGGAGCGAGTCTGCCACGGGGGCGGCGACGGTGACGGTCCGCGTCGGGGTCGGGATGGGTTCGAGGCGCTCAGATGCTGCGCGTGGTCCGCAGCGGGCGGACGGGTCCGACCGGCCGCACGGGACCGACCGGTCGTCGCGGCGGCCGGCGGTGCGTGTCGTGGCGCCGGCCCAGCCAGACGACCACCGCGCCGAACGTCACACCGCCGGCGACGACGGAGCCGACGACGCGGGCCAGCAGGGCGGGGATGGTGGTCGAGGCCGACACGTTGGAGACGACGAGGACGACCACGGCCATCGGGACGGAGGCGATGAGGACGCGGAGGAGCGGCGCCCAGGTCTCGCGTTCGGCCAGGCGGCCGAACCACTGGCGGAAGGTGGAGAGCGCGAGGAGCGCGGACACCGTGTACGCGATGGAGAGCGAGAGGGCGAGGCCGCGCACGCCCAGGGGGTGGACCAGCACGAGGGCCAGCGCGACGTTGAGCCCGTTCTCGACGAGGTACAGGTAGAAGGCGATCTTGGTGCGCTGCATCGACTGCAGGACGCGCACGAGGTACAGGTAGGTGCAGAAGCCGGGCAGCCCGAGGGCGAACATCGCGAGCGCGGCGCCCGTGGTCGCCGTCTCGGCCGGCGTGCTGTGCCCGTTCCCGAGCAGCAGGGCGACGGCCGGCCGGGCCAGCAGCAGCATCCCGACAGCCGAGGGGATGATGAGCGCGAGCACGGCGCGCAGGCCGCCGGTCATGCGTCGCAAGAACGCGTCCTGCTGCCCCGTCGACCATTTCTCGGCCAGGTCGGGCGTCACGACCGACATGACGGTCACGGCGATCACCCCGTAAGGCAGCTGGAAGAAGGCGTACGCGTAGGTGTACGACGACACCGGGTCGGGACCGGCCACGCTGCCGGCCAGGATCGTGACGACGAACAGCGCGATCTGGTTGGCCAGGACGAAGCCGAAGGTCCACCCGCCGAGGCGCGCGACCGCGCGCAGCGCGTCGTCGCGCGGGTTCCAGTGCCAGCGCAGCAGCCCGAGGTTGGCGTTGCGCAGGCTGGGGATCAGCGCCACCCCCTGGAGGACGACGCCGAGCGAGGTGCCGAGTCCCAAGAGGACGAGCTGGCCGTGGTGCGCCTGGACGCTCTCGAGCGACGCGCCGTGCCCGGCCCACAGGCCGAACCAGACCAGGATCCCGATGCACACGAGGTTGTTGACGATGGGCGCCCAGGCGACGGCGACGAAGCGCCGCCGGGTGTTGAGCAGCGCGGCACCGAGGGCGAAGAGCCCGTATGCCGCGATCTGGATCACGAACCAGCGCAAGAACGTGGTGGCGACCTGCCGCTCGACGTCGACCTGGTGGATCTGGCCGGCGTGCGCATGCGTATCGAGCGCGGTCAGCGCGTCGATGAGGTAGGGCGCGGCGACGAGCGCCGCCACCGTCGTGACGAGGAGGACGCCCACCGACACGGTGAGCACGGCGGAGATGGACTCGAACGCTTCGCGCTCGCTCTTGTTGGCCAGCCGGTCGACGAAGACGGGGATGAACGTGGCCGAGAGGACGCCGCCCAGGACGACGTCGTAGAGCATGTTGGGCGTGGTGTTGGCGAGGTTGTACGAGTCGGCGAGCAACGTCTGGCCGAGCGCCCAGGCCAGCGCGACGAAGCGCAGCAGCCCGGTGACGCGCGAGACCGCCGTGCCCCCGGCGACGTACATCGCCGAGGTCCGCAGGGGGAGGGTCCGGGCCCGGCGGGGCGAGGCCACGGTCAGGGGTGCGCCCGCAGGCGCTGGCGCCGCGAGCGCCGCCACGTGCGGAGCCACCACACCAAGAGAACCGCCCCGGCCAGCACGGTGAGCGCCACGCCGACGAAGGAGATCGCGGTCGAGTGCACGGTCAGCACGGTACGGGCCAGGGTCAGCTGGCCGCTGGGGCCGTCGGGCGTCTGCAGCGTGACCTCGATCGGGAGCCGGTCGCCCGAGGTCCGGGCCTGCGCGGTGACGCGGACCGAGGTGGTCGGGCGGTCCAGCACCAGCTGGCGCGTATTGCCGTCGGGGAAGGTGAACTTGTCGCTGGCGAGGGTGACGACCACGGTGACCGGATAGGGCGCGGACGACAGCACGGTGACGGGGATGGCGGCGCGCTGCGCGGTGAAGGTCACCGTCTGCTCGGTGCCGAGCGTGATGGCGTCGGTGACGCCGGCGAACTGCTTGTCGTACGCGCCGAGCGCGGCGGCGCGCCCCTTGGCCGAGAGCGTGCGCGACTCGGTGGTGAGGAGCGAGTCGGACAGGGTCGTCAGCTCGGGCGGGTGCGCGGGCTTCACGGCGTCCGCGTACGAGCCCAGCTCCTGGCGCGCCACGCCGATGCGGTCGGCCGCGTTGTGGGTGATGCCGTGGGTGGCGTCGCCCGACTGCAGGTGCCGGACCGTCGGCTCGCGGTCGTTGGGCCCGCCGCCCGCCGGGACCTGGTCGAAGAACTGGGCGAGCGTCACCGGGCTGAGGGCCTGGTTGCCCGTGAGGCCCGACATGAGGGCGTCGAGGAATGCACCCGAGGGCTGCCACCCCGCGGGAGGCGCGATCACGATGCCGCGGTGGTCACTCAGGTACGCGTTCTCGAAGTGGACGAAGGACAGCCCCGCGAGGAGCTGCTCGGCCGAGAGCACCGGGTTCGCCTGGTTCGCGCTGAACCGCGCGCTGAGCGTCGAGTTCACCGCCGCGCTCTCGATGGTCGTGCCCCCGCCGAGGTCCAACGAGAACGGTTGGGCGAAGGTGTAGTCGGCCAGGTCGCCGCCCGCGGCGAGGTCGGTGTCGTTCAGGACCAGCTGCAGGGCCCCGGCGGCCTTCAGGCCGCCGGCCAGGTTGCCGGCGTCGCCCTGGGAGAAGGACGTGGAGGGGTCGACCCAGGTGCCCTCGGTCGGCTTGAACCCGGTGGCACGCAGGACCTCTCCGCCGCGGGTGACCTGGGCGCCGATCTCGCCCGGGAGGCCGGCTTCGGACAGCGCGGCCAGGTTGACCGGGACATAGGACTGGTCGACGACCTCGTCGGCAGCGAGCGTCCCGAGTTGCGCGAGCGCGCGCGTGCCGGCGCGGTCGTGCGTCTCCTCGATGGTGTTCACCGTGTCGGGGTTGACGGCGAGCGTGGTGGGCAGCTCGCGGTGTTCGGCGAGCGCGTCGGCCGTGGTCTCGAACCCGCCGCCCGAGACGGGGACCACGAGCGCGACGCGCAGGGCGCCGCCGGCGCCGACTGCTTGGGGCTCCTGGTACGTGAGGAACGTGGTGAAGCGCGCGAGCGGGGCGGACGATCCCTGGCGCTCGAGCGCGACCGAGACCGGGTACACGTCGCCGCAGCGACCGGTCATCGGCGTGCACCCGAGCACGAGCGTCGGGTCGCCCGCGGGGCACGCACCCGGACCCCCGGCGGGGACGGTGGTGCTCGACTCGGGCACGACGGTCACGCAGGCGGCCGCCGTCAGAGTGTCGGGGCCGGCGGAGGTGACCGCGAAATCGCTCGGCCGACCCTCGGCCGACGTCGGGGGCGAGGCGGAGGTGACGGCCTGCTGGAGCTGTGAGAAGTCGTTGATGCGGTCGTAGAACGTGAGGCTCACGTGGAGGTCGGCGGCCGGTCCCGCCGACGGGTTGATCTTGAAGGCGAGGTTGAACCACGGCAGTTGCGCGGACACCCACGGGGTCTGCGAAACCAGGGTGAGCGGGGGCCCTGCTGTGGGCCCGGCGGCGGGCGCGGCCACCGGCGCCGCGGCCCCGGGCGCGCCCGCGCTCCACGTGCCGAGCAGGGCAAGTGCGGTCACCGCGAACGTGCTGAGGGCGGTCCTGGCCCAGCGCATCGGCACAAGGAGAGGCTAGAGCGGCGAACTAGCGTGGGCGGGTGCAGTCCACCTCGGTTCCCGAGCGGTTCCGGCCCTACGTGCATGCCACCGAGGACCTCGCGCGCCGTTTCACGGCCGCGGGGAGGACCCTGTACTTGGTGGGGGGCTCGGTGCGGGACGCACTGTTCACCGGCGAGGCCGGCGGCGCCGCGGACCTCGATCTCACGACCGACGCCCGCCCCGAGGAGATCGAGGGTCTGGTGCGGGGGTGGGCCGACGAGGTCTGGACCCAGGGCAAGCGCTTCGGGACGATCGGCCTGCGCAAGGACGGGCAGGTCTACGAGATCACCACGCACCGCGCCGAGGTGTACGTCCCCGAGTCGCGCAAGCCCGACGTCACCTTCGGCGACGACATCGCCGTCGA
>DATJTU010000362.1:0-23201 GCA_035503015.1 Acidimicrobiales bacterium
GCCGCCACCAGGTGACCCGCCATCGGCAAGCCCATGGCGCCCAGCCCGATGAAGCCGATCCGCATCTCTCTCCCTCCCGACGACGCTGGGTAGCTGGCTCAGGCGAACTGGGGCAGCCACTCGGCGGTGCCGCCGAGCAGGTCGTCGACCATCGCCTCCAGTTCGCCCAGGTCGCCGCGCCCCGCGAGCGCGTCCAGCGCGAAGGCCTCGCCCGCCAGTCTGCGGTCGCCCCGCAGCGCGGCCTCGACCGTGAGCTCTTGGGTCGCGACGTGGCGCCGCACGATCTCGTCGTAGGGCGCCGGCAGCGCGGAGCGGTCGCGCCCGCGGATGCCGTCCGCGTCGATCACGCAGATCGACTCCAAGACGGCGTCGCCGGGCAGGCCGACACCCTGCCCCGTGTTCGGGATGTTCACGGGTGCTTCGAACGGGTCGCCGCTGAGCATCGCCTGGATCATGGGCGAGGGCAGCTCCCCCGACTGCCAGGTCTGCAGGTCCTTCGTCCCCGCCAGCCACGCGTCGACGTCGGCGACGTAGCCCGCCTGGTGCTCTTCGCGCCGGGAGATCGGGCTGAGCGCGATGTTGTACGCCGCGCCCCAGTCGGATTCGGGGGTGAGGGCGAACGAGACGAACTCGGCGATGTGCCGGTCCCCGGCGGCCGGGAAGGTGCCCCAGCGGTCGAGCAGGGTCAGCTTGAACATGTGGCGCTGCGCGAAGTCGAGTTTGGAGAACATCTCGGCCTCGGGGCGCCCCGGATACGGGGCTAGCGACGACAGCCCACCCACCTCGTCGGTCAACTCGCGCAGCACCTCGAGCCCGTCGGCGCCGTCGACCTCGAGCGAGGTGACGACGGGGAAGTGGTTGATGCCGGTCACCGACGCCGACACTGCCTCGAGGGGGCGGCCGAGCGCGATGGCCAGGTCCATGCAGAAGTTGCCCACCTCGTGGCAGAGGCCCACCGTCTTGATCGACGTCTCGCGGGAGACGGCCCGGGTGAGGCACGTCATGGGATTCGTGATGTTGAAGAGCCAGGCGTCGGGGCACCGCGCCTCCATCGCCTTGCCGATGCCCACCAGGACGGGGATGTTGCGCAGGGCCCGGTTGATGCCGCCCGGCCCGACGGTGTCACCGACCGTCTGGGTGATGCCGTGGGCGGCCGGAACGTCCAGGTCCACGGCCATGGAGCGGAATCCCCCGGTCGAGATGCACACGATGACAAAGTCGGCACCGTCGAGGGCGGCGTGCAGGTCGGTCGTCGTGGCGATGGTCGCCTTGGCCTCCATCGCGTCGTTGAGCTTGTGCGCCAGGGCCTCCATCTTGGGGAGGGGCGCCGGGTCGATGTCCTCGAGGACGAGATGCATGCCCGCCAGGGCCGGCGTCCCGAAGAGGTCGGCCATCAGCTCGGGCCCCCACTGGTAACTCCCCCCACCCACGATCGTCACTTGCGTACTCACGCCGCCACAGTACAGGCCGTCCGCTCGGCGAACGCATTGGCGTCACGGGGCTCGGCTGAGATCCTTCTCGCCCCAGAAGCACGCGAACGGGTTGTCGTTGTAGGGCGGCACGTCGACGTAGCCGACCGAGCGGTACAGCGCGAGCGCGTGCACCTGCTTCGGCCCGGTGTCGAGCCGCGTCGTCGCGTAGCCGAGTGCTCGCGCCTCGCCCTCGAGGGCGACGAGGAGCGCCCGCGCCACACCGCGCGAGCGGGCCTCGGGGCGGACGTACATGCGCTTGATCTCGGCCACGCCTGGAGCGAGGCGGCGCAACCCGCCGCCGGCCACGGCCGCATCGCGGTCGTAGGCCACCAGGTACGAGCCGCCGGGCGGGCGCAGCTCTGCCGGCTGCAGCGGCGGATTGTCGAGCCGGCTGAACGTCTCGTAGGTGTCGTTCAGCTCGATGCGCATGGCGGCGAGCAGGTCGGCTGCCGGCACGTCGCTGGGGTCAGCGCGCTCGAAGCGGAGCGCGGTCACGCCACGCGGTCGGGATGCAGGGCCTTCGCCATGCGATGCATGCCCTCGCGCCAGGGCACCGTGGTCTCGCCCGCCAGCTCGTGCATGCGGGTCGTGTCGATCTCGACGCTGTCGATGGTCTGCTCCGTCGGCTCGAAGCGGGCCTCGGTCCCGGCGAGCCCCGCCAGGTACCCGCACCACTCCTCGATGCTGACCGCCTCGCTGCCGCCCCAGTTGACCGTCACGGCCGGCACGGCAGCCGCGGCGAGGAGACGCGGGACCATCGCCGCGATGTCGTCGGCGTGGAGCGGGTGGTAGACGCTCGGCGCGTTCACATGCACGGGGATGGCGTGACCCGACAGCATCATGTGCAGGTGGATGGCCGGCCAGCCGCCGTTGTCGCCGTAGGGCACGGACAAACGCGCAATCGTCGTCGGCAGCCCGAAGCGCTGCGCGCCCCATCGCGCGGTGCCCTCCGCGGCGATCTTGCAGATGCTGTAGGTCCGCAGGAACGGCCACACCCCGTGGTTGTCACCGAGAGGACCGTCCTCGGCGAACACGCGGTGGCCGTCGGGCTTGTAGACGGCCGTCGATGAGCAGTGCAAGAACGCGCGCGCGTGCTGATGGTGCTCCATGAGCGCCGCCAGCCCACCGCTGTTGGCCGCCAGGTCCTTCCCCCAGTCGTTCGTCTTGGCCACCGCGAAGTGCAGGACGTAGTCGGCGTCCGCCGGCAGCCCACCGACGTCGCCCGCGACAAGGTCGACCGGCACGCACTCGATGCCGTCGGCTTCCAGTGCGGCGCGGGCCGCCGGATCCTTGAACCGCGCCGCGCCGATCACCCGGTTCGAACGGGCCAGCGTCGTGGCCAACGGGCGCGCCACCTGACCGGTCACACCGGTCACCACGATGGTCCGATCCTGCAATGCACTCTCGGTCATGGGTCTTTCGTAGTCGCTACGCTGCCCGGCGTGCACCTCTACGCCGCGTATTTGGGGGGCGAGCTGACTCCGGGGCGGATGGGCGAGGACCACGAAGTGGTGTTTGTGGTGGCCGAGGACATGCCGGCGGCGCGGCGGGCGGCCAAGGCCAAATGGAAGGGCGATGGCCGGGCCCACGTCGACGCGCTGACGCGGATCGACACAATCGACGGCTTCGCCATCGGCCTCGAAGAGACCGGCGGCGGCGACGCCACCGAGACCGAGGGCTACAACGCCTGAGGCCGGTCGGGCGCGCCGCCCAGCTGCGCACCCCCGGGCGCGAGACGGTCGGACGCCCTCCTGAGCGTCACGCCTAGACGGCCGGCGACATCCCTCCGTCGAGGTTGACGGCCACCCCGGTCACGTACGACGCCCGGGCCGAGAGCAGGTATGACGCGAGGTCGGCGAACTCGTCGGACCGCCCGAACCGCCCGAGCGGGATTCCGGAGTCCTTCGCCGATCGCTCGTAGAACTCCTCGACGGTCGTGCCCGCTGCAGCGGCCGCCCGCACCCATTGGCCGCTCTCGATGAGCCCGATCAGGATGGCATTGGCCCGGACGCCCGACGGGGCGAGCTCCTTGGACAGCGCCTTCATGAGCGCCATGCCGGCCGCTCGCGTGACCGAGCTCGGTTCGCTCGCGCCACCGGGAGCCTTGGCCGAGATGGCCAAGGTGAACAGCATCGATCCCTGGGTGGCACGCAATTGCGGCAGCGCGAGCCGGCTCAGGCGGACTGCCGCCATCAGCTTCAGCTCGATGTCCGCCTCCCACTTGTCGTCGCCCACGGCGTCGATCGTGCCCGCGGTCGCGCGTCCTGCGTTGTGCACAACCCCGTCGATGCGGCCCCAGCGCGCGGCGACCGCGTCGACAAGCGCTCCGAGGTCCTCGACGCGGGTCACGTCGGCGCGCTGGACCAGGACCTGGCCGCCGCCCGCATCCTCCAGCGTCTTCTTGGCGGCCTGCAGGCGGTCGTCGTCGCGGCCGCACACTGCGACCGAGGCGCCTTCGCGGGCCAGGTGAGCGCCCAAGGCGAGTCCGAGTCCGTCCGTCCCGCCGGTGATGACGACCACCTTGCCACCGAGTTCGAGATCCATGTCAGCCCTCCTCCGTCGCGGCATTGCTCGTCGTCAGCTTGGGTGCCGTCGCGGCCTGCACCCCGGACAGGAATCCGTCCGCCTCCCGTTGTGAACGCAAGCGGACGAAGCGCAGGTGGCCCCACTCGGGACTCAGCGCGGCGTCGGCGTAGCGCTGGCGGTACTTCCCGTGACGCGTCGCCGTCCAGGCGATGATCGACTTCTCGGGGTTGAGCGACCACAGGTTCGAATACGGCTCGCGGTTGCCGTTCCACAGTTCCTCACGGGTCAGCGTCCGCCGCACAGTGCGGCGGATCGTACGGCCCAGGACCGTCAGGTACGGCAGGTCGAACCAGACCACGGTGTCGGCGCGATTCCAGACGATCGCCCAGATCGCCGAGTAGTTGCCGTCGACGACCCAACGACCGTCTCGCGTCGCGTGGTCCACCCGCTGCCGGAACTCCTCGTCTTCGAGCTGGGTCCAATCTGCTTGGTGGTAGATGGCGTCGAGCTCGACGTGGCGGGCACCCAACGCCGTCGCGAGATCGCGCGCCAACGTCGTCTTCCCCGAGCCCGAACAGCCCACGACGACGACGCGTTCGATCTCAGCGCTCCTGCTCGGTCGGGCGAATGAGTACCTCGTTCACGGCGACACGCCGCGGTTGGGTCACCGTGTAGCGAATGGCCTCGGCGATGTCCTCGGCGAGCAGGATCTCGGTGCCTTCGAAGTTCGTCGCCATGTCCTCGAGGATCTCGGGCCGGTTGTGGAAGGCAAGCTCGGTGGCGGTGGCGCCGGGCTCAATCAGCGTCACCCTGACGTGGCGCCGCGTCACCTCCTGGCGCAGGGACTCGCTGAACGCGCCGACGCCGTGCTTGGTCGCGTTGTAGACGCCGCTGTTGAGCCGGGCGACGCGCCCTGCCACCGAGCTCACGTTGATCACGTCGGCGACCGCGCGCGGTCCGGAGTCGGCCGCAGACAGCAGGTGGGGCAGCGCAGCATGGGTGCAGTACAACAGGCCGAGGAGGTTGAGGTGCACCATCTGCTCCCACTCCTCCACCGGAGCACCGACGATCGGGCCGAGCAGCATGACGCCGGCGTTGTTCACGAGCGTGTCGAGCCGGCCCAACTGCGCGACGGTTGTCGCGATCGCGTCCTCGGCCTGCGTCCGGTCCGTGACGTCGGCCTCGATCACGAGGGTCCGAGCGTCGCCGCCGATCCGCTCGGCCAACTGCTCCAGGCGGTCCTTGCGTCGCGCCACCAGGGCGACGGCCGCACCTTCCTCCGCCAGGGCCTGGGCCGTGGCGTCGCCGATGCCGCTGCTCGCACCGGTCACCAGGGCGACCGTCCCTTCCAGCCTCTTGCTCATGGCGCCTCCGTCCGCGTCGATCCGGTCCTCGGTTGTCCTCGGTCTAGTGGACGTCTGAGGGGGCTCGTGCCGTCAGCGGGACCCCGTTGGCTCCCCCCGTGAGGCTCTCCCCACGGGCGGACCATCGGATCGCCGCCTGCGGGCGGGTCCGGCGCCTGCGGGCGGGTGGCCGGCTCAGTTGCGGCGTGTGTCGGTTTGGCCGATCCCCTCTCGAAGCTTCTGCAGGCTCGAGGCCAGCAGCCGCGAGACGTGCATTTGGCTCACCCCCACCGCGACCGCGATCTCGGACTGAGTCAGGCCCTCGACGAAGCGCATGTGCAGGATCGACTGCTCGCGTGCCGGCAGCGTGGCGAGCGCGGGCCCGAGCAGCACTCTGTCCTCGACCGAGTCGTAGTTGTCGTCGTGCTCGCCCAGCCGCGCCGAGAGCGGGTCCTCCTCGCTCTCCGACGCGTCGATGGAGGCGGCGCGATACCCCTGGCCGGCCTCGATCGCCTCGATGACAGCTTCTTCGGTCGCCCCGGTCTCCTCCGCCAGTTCCTTCACCGTCGGGTTCCGGCCGAGCTGCTGGGACAGCGCGGCCGTGGCGTGTCCGAGTTCGAGGTAGAGCTCTTGCACCCGGCGGCTCGCGCGTACGGCCCAGCCCTTGTCGCGGAAGTGCCGCTTCAGCTCGCCGATGATCGTCCGCGTCGCGAACGCAGCGAAATCCACGCCGCGATCGGGGTCGAAGCGGTCGACCGACTTCACCAGGGCGACCGACGCGACCTGCACGAGGTCCTCGAGGGGCTCGCCACGATGCAAGAAGCGCCTGGCGAGCTGTTGCGCCAGGCCAAGGTTCGAGGTGATCAGCTCTTCCCGCTCCGCCGGGTCGAGCGCCGGGCGATGCTCTTCGAGTGGCGCGTCAGACTGCGGCTCGGGGTCGTGCGCCCGACCCACCGTCACTCCGCATGCCCCCCCCGCTGCTTCCGCATCCAGGCTCGCACCTGCCCGTCCTTGCTCTCGCGCCCGTGCTCGTCGACGAGCGCGCCCAGGATCTGCTCGCTGAGCTGGGCGCTGTCCTCGCCCTCGACCTCGGTCCTGCCATCACCCGCCGTCGCCCGCTCCAGGGTCGAGGCCACGCCGATGGCGTCGTCGAGGACGGTGAGCACGAGGCACAGGTCGCCCGAACGCGCGTCGCTGCCCTGCAAAGTGAGCAGGCAGAGCTCTCCGACCGCGAGGCGCAGGTCTTCCAGCTCTTCGATGTCGAACCCGGCGCGGGCAGAGATGGCGCTGGTGACGAGCCGAGCGAGCACGATGAGGTCGCCGCGCGCCGGGAACTTCAACTCGATGCGGTCGCCGCTCTGCAGCGAGTCGGACGTGTCGGTCACTTACGCCCCCGCGGCTTGCAGGGATTCCGCGATGGTGAAGACGTTCGTGAGCCCTGTGATCTCGAAGATCTTCATGATGCGCGGATCGGCCACGACGACGTGGAGGTCGCCGCCGGCCTCCCGGCAGCGCTTCAGTGCTCCGACGAGCACACCGAGAGCGGTCGAATCCAAGAACGTGACGTCGAGGAGGTCGAGGACGATCGTCGACTCCCCCTGCGCGATCACCCGGTGCAGGCACTCGCGCAGCTGCGGCGCGGTGGCGACGTCGATCTCGCCGCTGACTGCGATCACCGGAGTCGAGCCGCCCGCCCGCTCCTCAATCTGAAATTTCTGCTCCACTCGTTGCTCCTGGACGCCTCGCGTGCATGTCTTCTTACCGGCCAGCCGCCTCGCCCCGCTCACCACGAGGGCGCCCGCCCAACCGTGAGGTGGCGCGGTGCTGCAATGGCGATTGTCCCGTGCGTTCTATAGCCGAAGGCCAGAAAACCTAAACCTCCTGGGTTTTTGCTGGGTTTCCCCAGCTGGACACCGGGGTACGTGAAGGCCGACACAACCCCGGTGAACGACGGGTCAGCCCTGGCGCGGACCGGCGGAATAGCGTTTCAGGAAGCCCGCGGCGGTGACCCGGGGAGAGGCCAGTGCCAGAACAAAAAGACGACGAGCTTCAGATCAGCTCACGGAGCCTGCGCGCGGAGCGTTCCGAGGCCGTCGCCACCGTGGTCGCGCTGGTATACGTCTCGACCGTCGCGATCCTGTTCGCGATCTACGGGGGCAACATCTCCCTGGTCGGGCTGCTCGCCATCGGACCCTTCATCGCGGCGCCGTTTGCACGGCCGTCACGGGTGGCGATCGTCGGCCTCTTCGCCACGATCTTCGCCCTCGTCATCAGCACGCCGCCGCACAACTACGGCGAGCTCAACCACACGCTGCGGGTCCTCACGCAGGTGGCGGCCACCGCGCTTGCGATGTGGATCTCCTACCTACGCGGGCAACGCAACGTTCTGCTCTGGACGGCGCGCTCCGAGACGAGGAACGAGCGGCGCCGCCGCGTCACCGCCGAAATGGTGCAGCGCATGCAGACGATGGCGCGGGCGCTCACGACCGCCGCCGACCCGGCGCAGGTGGCAGACGCCGTGTTCGCCACGCTGCGAGACGAGCTCCGCGTCGACGCTGCGACCTTCGCCCTGTTGAACGAGCGTGGGCAGCTCCTGACACTTCGACGTTTCGGCTACCGGCCCGGTGAACCGACCGACGCCGTACTGGGGACGCTCAAACCCGACGGCCCGGTGCTGGGACAGAACCTCGCGTTCTTGGCCGAGTCGCTCGAGGACCTGCACAAGCAACGGCCCGACCTCTTCGCAGCGACGGCTTCGACACGGTTCCGGGCCCTGGCGGTGGTGCCCCTCGTTGTCTCGGACCGCACGATCGGCGCCGTGGTCGTGCACTGGGAGGACGACCGGGAATTCTCAGAACCAGACCGCAGCTTCCTCTTCACGATCACCGGCGCCGGGGCACAGGCAGTGGAACGCGCGCGGCTGACGCTGACCGAGTTCGTCAGCCTCGAGCGGACGGAGCACCTGCACCGCCTGAGCTCCGCGCTCGCGACTGCCTCAACGCCCGGCGACGTCGCGCACGCCGCAATCGCCGAAGCCCGGCGCGCGCTCGGTGCGCAGTCGGCCGTGGTGCGCGTCCCCGCGGCCGCGGAGCGATCCCTCTCGTGCCTTGCGAGCAGCGGTCACCCCGCGCTGCTCTCGCGCGCCATGGTGCCGATGGAGGGGAGCCGTGCCGGCGCTGCCTTCTCGCGCAGCCGAACTGAGATCGCGCGCATCGGGGACGATCATGGGCCGGGCGACGACGCGGTCCAGACGGAGGTTCCGCTCGACACCGACGGAAGCTCGGCGAGTACGACCGCCGATGACGCAGCTGATGCCATCGAGGTCGAGATCGTGCCGAGGGTGCTCGGGGAGCTGGACCTCCCGGTGACCGTGATCAGCGAGCCATTGGTGGGCAACCTGGGCACACTCGGTGTCCTGTCACTGGCCTTCGAAGCGCCGAGCGAGCTCGGCGAGCCCGAGCTGCGCTTCCTCTCCACCCTGGCCGGGTTGACTGCACAGGCCTTCGAACGCGCGCAGGTGTTCGAACACGAGCGAGAGGCGCTGCGGTTGGCCGAAGCGGGACGCGAGCGCCTGTCCCTCCTCTCTGAGGTCACCCGGCTCCTCAGCTCGAGCCTCGAGCCGACCACTGTCATCCGCCGCACTATGAGCCTGGTCGAAGGCAGGCTCGCCGACTCGTGTGTCGTGCAGGTGCCGAGAGACAGCGGGCTCGAGCGTCTCGACGTGCGCGACTCGAGAACGGCGGCGCGGGCGATCGGGCCGGGTGGCGTTGACTGGGACCACGTCCCCTACTCATCGGACGCTCCGGCGGCGGTGGCGTTCCGCACCGGCCGCACCCAGTTGGCGCCGCTCGACGTGAGACCGACCGACGACGAACCCTTCGTCGAGAGCGGCCCGGAGCGGACGCTTGCCGTCGACGCCGAACACGGTGACGCCTGGACCGCGCTCTCCGTGCCGTTGACGGCGAACGGCGAGGTCATCGGCGTCATGACGTTCGTCGACGGCCCCGGACGGTTCTTCGAGGCAGACGACGTCTCGTTGGCCACCGAGGTGGCGAGCCGGGCGGGGGTCGCGCTCTCCAATGCCACCCGCTTCCAACGCGAGCACATCGTGGCCGAGGTGCTCCAGCGCGCGGTGTTGCCCGATTCGCTGCCGGCGGTCGAGGGGCTGGTGCTCGACGCCGAATACCGTGCCGGCGTCGCCGGCACCTACGCCGGCGGCGACTGGTATGACGTCTTCGAGCTCGGCGACGACGCGATCTTCTTCAGCGTCGGTGACGTGATGGGCAAGGGCGCTGCCGCCGCCGCGCTCATGGGACAGGTGCGGAGCGCCATCCGCGCGTACGCGGTGAGAGGGATGTCCCCCACCGAGGTGCTCTCTTCGCTCGACGCCTTCTTCGACGCGCTGATCGAGGACCGCGTCGTCACTGCGGTCGTCGGCACGATCACCCCGTCGACCGGTCAGGTCGTCTTGAGCAACGCCGGTCACCCCCCGCCCTTGGTCGTGCGGGCGGACGGCACGACGACGTTCTGCCCCATGCAGCGCTCGCTGCTCATCGCTGCGGGCCTCGACGGCGCCCCGAGGCCACGCGACGAGTTGGTGCTCGAGCGCGGCGACTCGCTCGTCATGTATTCGGACGGCCTGATCGAACGGCGCGGCGAGATCATCACGAACGGCATGAAGCGCCTCGCGGCCACCGCAACGGAGATTGCGCGTGACGGCTGGCCCGATCGCCCCGCCGAGACGTTCGCGTCGATGTTGAGCGCCGACGAGCGGACGGACGACCTCGTCGTGCTCTGTCTCAACTACGCCGGTGTCACTGAGCGGCGCATAACAGCCGAGTCCCTGGGTACGTCACGGGATGGCATGTCAACGCTGCACCTCGAACCAGTAGTCGAGAGCACGCCGGTCGCCCGCCACTGGGTGGCCGCGCTCATGCGCGACCTCCCGCCGGACGTGTCGGGCGTCGCCACCCTCTTGACGTCCGAACTCGTGACCAACGCCGTCCTCCACGCGGGGACGCCGATGTGTGTCACCTTGCACATCCTGAGCGACCGCATCCGGATCGACGTGGCGGATGGCAACCCCGCCTTCCCGTCCATCAAGGAGTACGGACAAGACGCTGCAACCGGACGCGGCCTCACGCTGTTCAACACGCTCGCGTCGAACTGGGGCATCCAGGCGGTCGACGGCGGCAAGATCGTCTGGTTCGAGTTGCCGGTGGACTACCCCGTGCGGCCGCCCCGGGTCTCCGACGGCAGCTTCCGCTTCGACCTCACGGGCATCGCGCACGCGACGTCGCGCGCGGACGGTGACGTGCCGCCCGAGATCACCGTGCACCTCATCGGCATCCCGGTGATGCTGCTGCAGAAATCGAGTGAGGAGTACGAGGCGCTCTTTCGGGAACTGCGGCTGATGAAGGAGCGCGCCGACTCGGCGCCGCTCGCGCCGGCGCTCCCGGAGCGTCTCGCGGTCCTGGTGTCCGAGATCGGAACCCGCTTCAACGGCCTGGGCCCAGGGATGGACGAGATGTGGCAGCAGGCCGTGGACGACAGGGTCGAGTTCTTCGACTGGACGGTGGACCTGCCCCAATCGGCCGTCGTCGCGTGCGAGTTCTACGACGCCCTGCTCGACGAGGCCGACGAGTTCGGCCTCTCCCAGCGCCTACTGACATTGCCTGCGTCGCCGAGCAGTGTTGCCGTGCGCCGCTGGTTCCTGGGCGAGTTGATCGGGCAGCTGCACGGCAAGGCGCCCGTCGCCTGGTCAGACAGCCGCTATCACACGGCACTGCAGGCGGTTCCCGCCCGCTGAACGCCGGCGACGGCCGTCAGCGCGGCTCGCGCGGTTTGACGGTCGCCTTCTTGAACACCTTCCCGTAGTACTCGAGGCCTTCGCTCGATAGCGCGGCGGCCGGGCCGCTCGCGATGGACACCCGCTCGGGCACGATGCCCCACACCGGGACCTTCAGGTCCGTCCACCACTCGATGGTGGCCTCCAGGTCGTTGGTGCCGAGGCGCGCCGAGCAGACCACCACCCCGGCGGGCACGTTGCGCGGTGTCATCTCGAGCGTGGTGAAGACCCGGTTGGGCTCGACACCGCCCGCCCTCGTCGGGATCACGACGGCATCCGCCTTGCCGAGCGCCGCCTGCACGACGGTCCCCTCACCGGGCGGCGTGTCGACGACGACGATGCCGTCGTCCTGGCTCATCGCCTTGCTGACCGTCCGCACGGACGGGCCCTCCACCAACTCGACCCCCTCGAGCGGGTCGGTGTCGTACCACTCGGCCGTCGATCCCTGGGGGTCGGCGTCGACCAGGGTGACGGGGCCGCGGTTGCGCTCGGCGGCCACGGCCGCCAGGTAGACGGCCGTCGTCGTCTTGCCAACCCCGCCCTTGACGTTGCTCACGACGATGTTCATGGGGGGTCCTGTCTGTGGTGTCTCGGGTGCTCGGGTGTCGGGCGCTCGGAAAATGCGGCCCTACGGTACCGGTCTGCCGAGCCCGATGGTCACGGCGCGTGCGCCTGCCCATGGGCCGCTCGGGCCGGGCCTCAGGGCAAGAGCAAGAGGCCGAGGCGCCGCCGGGTGATGAGGATCCCGGCCACCGCCATGGCGAGCAGATAGGCGATGTGGCCCAGCAGCGTCCAGCTCCAGATGCCAAGGTCGGCGGCGCGGACGAGGACGACACCCTGGTAGAGCGGCGTGCAACGGACGACCGCCTGGAGCCAGCCGGGGTAGACGGTCAGCGGGTAGAAGGTCGCAGAGAAGAGGAAGAGCGGGATGAAGGCGAGCGACACCATGTCGAAGTCCTGCCACGTCCGCATGTAGGTCGTCCCGGCCATGCCGGCCGAGGCGAAGGCGAGGCTGATCAAGATGGCCGCCGGCCAGCACAGCACGGCCCAGGGCGAGACGATGTAGCCGAGGATCGCCATGATGGCGAGGAACGCCCCCGAGTAGAGCGCGCCGCGCAGAACGCACCAGCTCAGCTCGCCCAGGGCGACGTCGCCGACGCCGAGCGGCGTCGCCAGCATGGCGTCGTAGGTCTTGGCGATCTTGAGCTTGAAGAAGACCAGGAAGGTCGAGTCGAGCATCGCCCCGTTCATGGCCGACGAGGCGAGCAACCCCGGCGCGACGAAGGCCGTGTAGGGCACCAGCTTTCCGTCGACGTTGATCGGCCCGACGAGGTGGGACAAGCCGACGCCGATCGAGAGCAGGTAGAAGAGCGGCTCGAAGAAGCCCGAGACGATGAAGATCCACGAACGCCGGTAGACCAAGATGTTGCGCTCGAGCACGCGCGACGCGTGCCGGCCGCCGAGGAACGAGAGTGGCGTGATCCGCAGCGCGACGCCGGGTGGGCGCTGATCGAGCGCGGTGTCGCTGGCCGAGGTCGTCGTCATGGCGTCACACCACCAGCCTGCGGGCGAACGTCCGGCGGCCGGCTGCGTAACCCACGGCGACCAGCGCGCACAGGTAGGCCGCATGCCCGAGGTCTGCCCACACCACCTGGCCGAGGACCAGGTCACGGCACAGCGCAACACCGTGGTAGAGCGGTGTGACGTACGCGACAACCTGCAGCCAGGTGGGCAACTGCGAGATCGGGAAGAACGTCCCCGAGAACAAGAACATCGGGATGATGGCGAAGCGGTAGAGCGTCGAGAACGAGGAGTCCTTGTCCTGCGTGGCGGCGAACGCGCTGACGGGGGCGGAGAACGCGATGCCGGTCAGCACCGCGGCGGGCAGGGCCAGGATCGCCCACGGCGAGTACACGACCCCGAAGGCCGCCATCACCGCCAAGTAGATGGTGACGACGATGGAGAGACGGACCGCGATCCAGGCCAGATGGCCGAGCAGCACGTCGTAGACGCTGAGGGGTCCCGCCAATTGCGCGAAGTAGGTGCGCATCCACTTGAAGCCGGCCATGACCGGGTAGGTCGCGTCGTTCGTGCCGATCTGCATGCACGTGCCCGCCAGCAGCCCCGGCGCCAGGAAGGCCACGTACGTCACCCCGTCCACGCCGTGGGAGTGTTTGTCGATCAGCGAGCCGAGGGCCACGCCCATGGCCGCCAGGTAGAGGACGGGGATCAAGAAGCTCGTGACGACCGAGCTGCGCCACGTCCGCTTGTACTGGTACGCCCAGTAGGCAGCGGCGCGCCACCACATGGGCGTCGAGCACCGGCGCGCCGTTGCCGCGCCGCGGTCGGCGCGTCCCCGCAGCGGCGCCTCGGTCCCGGACGCGCCCGCGCCGCTCACGCCGCTCACCGCCGTCATGGCTCAGTCGACCAGCGAGCGGCCGGTGAGACGCAAGAAGACGTCCTCCAGCGTCGAGCGGCGGACGAGTGTGCTCTCGGCGACGTGGCCCATGCGCGCCACCTCGGCCAACGCGGCGTCGCCGTCGTCGGTGTAGAGGAGGATGCGGTCGGGCAGCACCTCCTGGCGCTCGGCCAGCTCGACCAGTGACGGTGCCACCACCTCGTGCTGACCGGGCGCGAAGCGGAGCTCGACCACTTCTTTGGTCGAGAACGCCTCGATCAGCTGGCGCGGGGTGCCCTCGGCCGCGAAGCGGCCCTTGTCCATCACGACCAGCCGGTCACAGAGCTGTTCGGCCTCGTCCATGTAATGGGTCGTGATGACCAGGGTCACGCCCTCTTGCTTGAGCCGGTAGAGCCGGTCCCACAGCAGGTGCCGCGCCTGGGGGTCGAGGCCGGTCGTGGGCTCGTCGAGGATGAGCAGGTCCGGGTCCGAGATGAGCGCACGGGCGATCGTGAGGCGGCGCTTCATCCCACCCGAGAGCGGGTCGACCCGGTCGTTGGCGCGGTCAGACAGCTGGGCGAAGTCGAGCAGCTGCTCTGCGCGCTCGCGGATGACCTTCTTGGGCATGTCGAAATAGCGCCCGTAGATCATGAGGTTGTCGAGGACGGTGAGCTCGAGGTCGAGCGAGTCCTCCTGGGGCACCAGCCCCATGCGCGAGCGGATGCGCGGCCCGTCGGCGGCGGGGTCCATGCCGAGGACGCGCAGTGTCCCGCCGCTCAGCGGGCTGATGCACGAGATCATGCGCATGGTCGACGTCTTGCCGGCGCCGTTGGGCCCGAGGAAGCCGAACGACTCGCCTTGCGCGATGGTGAAATCCACGTGATCGACCGCGACGAAGTCGCCGAAGCGCTTCACCAGCCCGTGCGCTTCGACCATGGCGGTACGTGGTGCGGCCCCCGGCGCAGAGCCCGGCGCGTCGGGCCGGGTCAGTTCCGAATCGGGGACGTCAGTCATCGGCGAGGAATGTGACGGCATCGTCAGGGAACGATACCGTGCCTCTCACGGAGCCAGATCCTGGGGAGGCGACGCGGATGGCTGGGACGGAACTGGGGCGGGCGTTCCCGGAGGACTTCTCGTGGGGCACGGCGACGGCGGCGCACCAGATCGAGGGCGCGAACGTGAACAACGACTGGTGGGCCTTCGAGCACACGCCGGGCTCCGGCTGCAGCGAGCCGTCGGGTGACTGCTGTGACTCGTGGAACCGCTGGCCCGAGGACGTCGACCTCGTCGCCGGCCTGGGCTTCGACAACTACCGGTTCTCGGTGGAGTGGAGCCGGATCGAGCCGGCCGAGGGCGAGATCTCGCATGCGTCGCTCGAGCACTACCGCCGCCAGTGCATCGCGCTGCGCGAGCGGGGCGTCGACCCCGTCGTCACCTTCCACCACTTCACGACCCCCCAGTGGCTGACCGCGCTCGGCGGCTGGGAGTCCGACGAGACCATCGAGCGCTTCGGGCGCTTCTGCACGGTCGTGGCGGACGCGCTCGGCGACGTCATGGCGCGCGCCTGCACGATCAACGAGCCCAACATCGTGGCGACGATGGGCTGGCACGCCGGCATGTTCCCACCGGGCAAGACCGACCTCGCACTGTCGCGCGGCGTGGCGGCGCGCCTCGGCGCCGCCCACCGCGTCGCCGTCGACGCCATCCGCGCCGCGGCCCCGGGCGTGCCGGTCGGGCTCACGCTCTCGATGACCGACTACCAGGCGCTGCCCGGCGGCGAGGAGAAGCTCGAGAGCATCCGGCACCACGCCGAGGACGTGTTCTTGGACGTGACCGGGGGTGACGACTTCTTGGGGATCCAGGTGTACACCCGCATGTTGATCGGGCCCGACGGCTGGGCCGGCTACGAGGAGGGCGTCCCGGTCCTCGACATGGGCTACGAGTTCTACCCGGCGTCGCTGGCCAACTGCCTGCGGCGCGCGTGGGAGTACACCGGCGGCGCGGTCCCGCTGCTCGTCACCGAGAACGGCATCGGCACGACCGACGACGAGCAGCGCATCGACTACGTGCGCCAGGCCCTGGCGGGCGTGCTCGACGTGCTCGAGGAAGGCGTCGACGTGCGCGGCTACACCTACTGGTCGCTGCTCGACAACTTCGAGTGGGCGCTCGGCTACACGCCGCGCTTCGGGATCGTCGCCTGCGACCGGGAGACGTTCGCCCGCACTCCCAAAGCGAGCGCCGCCTGGCTGGCCTCGGTCGCCGCGGCCAACGCGCTCGGCTGAGGGGCGCCCAGCTCGCCGCGGTCCGCCCGGGTTCGCGCAGGTTGCGCGCAGGGTCGATCAGGAGTTGGACAGCTGGGCACACCCGGCGTCGGCCAGCGTGGTGTCGAAGACGAGGCAGTACGACGACAGGTGCAGCGAGAAGTCCGACGGGGCGTCGCTGTAGGGCATCCCGTCCTGGGGCCCGAACTCGATCCCGAAAGGGACCGTGTCCAGCCAGTAGCGGTTTTCGAAGTCCGTCCAACCGAAGTCCCGCTGGAGCACCGAGCCCACGGTCGAAAGTGCCGCGCTGAGGTCGACGCTGACCGTCCCGTCTTTGACCACGTGCGACCGGTTCAACACGACCCAGACCGTGCCACCCCATGGCACCGTCTGTCCGTTCCGATCGACGTTGCTCACGTACACGGACCACGCCCGCTGTCCCGTGTCGACGTGTCCGTTCGCCGCAAAGGGAATGGTGGCGGCGCCGGCGTCGAAGGCCCCGTACGGGAGCGCCCGCGTGTCGTAGTCGGTCCAGACCATGACCTCGACGGTGCCATCCGTCTTGCAGGGCGACCGGGTACCCGACGCGTTGAGCCACATGTCATACGCGATGTCGTAGGTCACATGGGGCGTGCGCGCGGTATACGCCGTCGTCCCGATCAGGTCGTCGGGCAGGCTGGCGACCCGCACGGGAAGCCGCAACGCCGACGACGCCGGCGGCGAGAGCTTGGGTTGGCACTGATCGAGGCCGTAGAGCACGCTCGGATACGCCCGCACCCAGGTATTGGCGCTCGGCGCGATGCAGGTCGACTCGAGGCACGGCGGCGCCTTGCGGAATGCGCCGCGCACGGCCAAGGTGCCGGGACCGTCGAGGCGCATATCGAGGTGCCCGGCGGCCGAGGAGCTCTTCGAGAGGTTCCAGTCGTCCGGGCTCAATTGCGCAAAGCCCACGTTCGGCGGCACCGTCTCACACGTGGGCGACCCGGCCGGGGTCCCCGTCTCGCACCCGGCCGGCGCGTGCGCCGTGCCACCCCCACCCCCGGCGGGAAGGAGGACGACCCCACGTCCCGTCGCACCCTGCCCACACCCCGCCAGGACGGGCGCGATCAGCAACAGGCTGGCTGCGGCCGCAACCCACGCCGGGGCGCGACGTGCGGGGGCCCGACGTGTGACCGCCGACACGTCAAAAGAGGTGCAGGTGCGGATGCCCGTCGCGGTAGTCGATCGCCATGACCTTGCCGACGACGGAGCTCGCCGCGACGGGACCGATGACCCGCGAGTCGCACAGGTTCGAGCGGTTGTCCCCGAGGACGAAGTACTGGCCTTGCGGGACCTTGGTCGGGGAGATCGGCACGCCGTTCAGCGGCCCGTAGCGCTGGTTGTACCAACCCGGCTCGCTCAGCGGGCGGCCGTTCACGTAGATCGTGCGCTCGCTGGACGAAATCGTCTCGCCGGGGAGGCCGATGACCCTGAGGGCGAGGTCCTGACCGTTCCCGTCGCTCCGGCACACGAGGACGTCCGGCGTCTTGACGACCACGAGGCTTCCCCGCGAGATCCCACCGTTCAGCGCCGACCACGTCACGACGAGGGTCCGGTCCCCGCTCTGCAGGGTCGGCGTCATCGCCGCCGACGTGACGGTGTAGGGCTGCACGACGGTCAGGCGGAGCACCACGCCGACGAGCACCGCGACCGCCAGCACCAGCAGCCACGTGGCCGTCAACCGGCGGAAGCGACGCCGTCGCGGCAGGTTGCGGCTGGTGGGACGGGGCTTGTCGGGTTCCGGGCGGCCCGACGCGACGTCGATCCCCCGCAGGCGGTAGTCCGGTCGCCGGGTTGATTCGGGGGTCCTGAGGGCGGCGGGGCCCTTGGTGTTCTCCGGTGCGAGCAGTGCGCCGGTCCCGGAGGCGGCCATCTGCGCATCGACCGTCTCGGTCACGCCGACGTCCGCTGACTCGTCGACACGGGTCATGACGTCACGCCGCCCGGTCCGGACCGAGTGCGACAAGGAAGCGTTGCAGTCGGTCGATCTGTTCGTCGTTCATCCGGTCGAACGCCACGCCGAGACGGTTGCCGTCGTCCACCTTCTCCCGCCAGGTGACGATGCCACCGACTTCGAGGCTGATGCGCGAGCCCGCCCGCTCGCTCTCGAGCACCAGATCCGGTTCGAGCCGTCGCCCGATTTCGGGCGTGGACTTCGACTCGATGGCCTGACACTGCGCGCCCCCGGTGCTGACGTCGACGAGGGACGCGCGGGCGAATGCACCTTGCTCGCAGATGAGGTGCGCCCGCCCGACGACCCGGACTCTGCCGTTCCGCCTCCGCTCGGCCGTGACGGGCGGCGCGGTGGAGTCCGGTCCCGCCAGGCGGTCGGCGATCTTCTTGAGGTCGATGGGAGCGAACTCCAGGGCCCAGGCGCGCTTCTCGACCGGAGCCAGGTCGGACCAATTGGCGGGCATGCGACGGATCACCGAGGGCCCGGCTGCACCCAGGAGGTCCGACGACAGCTGCGCCCCCCAACTCGCCGCGATCTCGGTCGCCTCGGCAAGGCTGACGGACTTGCTGTGGGCGTCGTAGGGAAGCTCGAAGAGGCCGATGTCCTCCTGCCAGACCGTGCACGCAGCGGTGATCGCTTGCGCGACGTCAGGCCAGCGCACCCGGGCAAGCAGATACGGGTTGGCGTGATCGGTCAGGACCAGATACTGCACGTCCGTTTTTTCGGGCTCCATACCGCCTCCTGGTGTCCCCTCGCTCCTGACGTTCAGGGTGACCGGCCGTCGCCAACGGTCCCGGTCGTCTGTGTGATCTGTGTCGTCTGGGCCGGCGGCGCGTGCGCGTTCCCGCCTGCTCGGACGTGGACGGTCGCCGGGTCACGCGTCGCGCTGGGGTCCGTGGCGGCGACTGCGGCGCTGACGGTCCCGAACAACACGGCGAGCACGAGGGCGACGACGAGACCGGGGGTGAGGAACGCCGTCCAACGGCGATTCTCGGTGCGAACGCGCTGGACCTCAGCCCGCCGTCGATATTCGTGCGCCGGCACCGCTTCCGCACGCAGGTTCCAGAGCGCGGCGATCGGCGCGCAGACGAACACGGCCGCCTGGATGCAGATGATGAAGATCAAGAACGGGGAGGGGTGCGGGCGCAGAGCCAGCGCGACCGCCGCCGCGACCAGCGCCGACGTCAACGCGATCTCCCATTTGCTGAGCTTGAGTGCGGTGCGCACCCGGTGACCGGCTGAGCCGGTCTTCGACGTCCGCAGGAACACGCCTTCGCGCCGCAGCAAGCCTTCGATACAGGCCAGCGCGGTGATCCAACACGCGGACAGGCTGATCACGGTGCCCAGCAACGCCCGGCGAATCGAGATGGTCGTCCACTGCCTGAGCGTGAAGAGCAAGCAGATCGTGGCCACGACGATCAGCGACATCGGGACGAGCGCACGCTCGCCGCCGAGAGGCGACAAGGCGAAATTCGAATTCGCCAGCAACAAGCCCGTCGTCACCAGCAACAGCAGGGCGAAGACGAACATCAGCAGGTCGCGGAACCACCCGAGACAGCCCATCAGGTAGTCGCGTCGCTGGCCGCTCGTGAGGTGGTTGTCCGGCGACCGGTCCCAGGGCATGAGGCTCCGCCAGTGGAGGCGGAGGATCTGCATCGCCCCGAAACACCAGCGGTGTCGCTGCGTGTTCAAACCCTTGTACGTGGGCGGGACGATCCCGCGGCCGAAGCACCGCGGAATGTACAGGCCAGACCACCCGGCCTTCTGCACCCGGAGCGACGCTTCGGTGTCCTCGCTGATGCACCACTCGTTCCAGCCGCCGACCTCCATGAGCGCGCTCCGGCGAAAGAGGCCCATGGTCCCCACGAACGGAGGCGAATCGCGCTCGTTGCGCGAGGACATGACCGCCATGTAGAAGGCCTGGTACGAGTCGACGCACGCCGTGTAGTAGCTGCTGCCCTGGTAGTCCCGGTTCCCCTCGAAGGTCTGGACGAACCCGACATGGGGGTCCGAGAAGTACGACGCGGTCTCGCGGAGGTAGTACGGCTGGACCATGTCGTCGGCGTCGACGAGGCCGATGATCTCGGCGCGCGGATTCGTGTAGCGGCGCAGGGCCAGGTTGCACGCACCGGCCTTGTAACCGGGCCACGGTGCCACGTGGACGAACCGGACCTTCTCGCGATCCCGGCAGTACTCCTCGACCGGGCCGTACACCTCGGGGTCAGCCGTGTTGTTGTCGATGACGATGATCTCGAAATCCGGATAGTCGATCTGCTCGACCGCCTTGATCGTCTTGATGAGCAGCTCGGGCGGCTCGTTGTACGCCGGGATGTGCAACGACACCATCGGCTTGTACGTGGGGTCCGCCTTGGGCAGCGGCCGTGACCGGCGGCGCCGGCACAACACGTCGCTCACGTAGTTGATGTTCGAGTTCCAGATCAAGAACGCGGCCAGATCCAGCACGATGATCACGGACGAGGTGATCGTCTCGGGGATCGACTGGGGCGCCGACGCCGTCTCGAACGCGGCGTAGGCGAGGAAGACGAACCCGGCGGCGGCGAACGATGCGTAGAACACCTGCCCGACGACGTTGCAATCGGGACGCAGAATGATGACCGCAATGGAGACGAGGACGAGCAGATAGGCCGCAGGTGCGAGCCCGGCGGTGGGCAAGTCCCAGAGCCTGGCCGCAACGAGCACGGAGACCGCAGCCACGGCAATAGCGCCAAGGCTGGCCAGCAGCACCTCGGAAATCCGGGAGCCGGTCCACGAGAATCGAGTGCTGATGAAACGCGCGGGACTCAGCACGAGGAGGGTCGTCACAATGAGCTGAATGAAGCTCAGGACGAACAAGTCGTAGAGAGAGAAATCGTGAAGCACCCAGGTCCGACACCCTGGGCCGCTACCGCCCCCTCGCGAGGCCACCTTGCGACGGAGCAACCCAAAAACAACGTATCGACAAGGACGTGAAAGTGTCAACCTGCATTGCTGAAAGGAAACGGAGCGTTCACACAATTCTGCGACAACGCATTTGGACAATTCGCGGACAACAGAGTGACAACAACATGTCCGTTCGACATCCGTTTGGCGACGGTGGGCTTCAGACCGCCGCGAGCTCGGTGTTGGCGACGATGGCGTCGGTGACCTTCCCCCACAGCGCCTGCGGCAGGTCGTGGCCCATCCCCGGCACGGTGATCAGCTTGGAGCCGGGCACGGCCGCCGCCGTCGCCTGCCCCCCGCTCAAGGTGACGAGCGGGTCGTCCTCGCCGTGGATCACGAGGAACGGCATGCGCACCGAGCGCAGCCCCTCGGTGCGGTCGGGCGACGCCAAGATGGCCGCCAGTTGGCGCGCCGTCCCCTCCGGCGCGTAGCTGCGGTCGTACGCGGCGGCGGCGCGCTCGCGCAAGATGGCCTCGTCGGTCGGGTACTTGGGCGACCCGATGACGCGGCTGCCGGCCAGGCTCGCCTCGACGGCCTCGTCGCGCGTCGTCGCCATCGGTCGCAGCAACGCGGTCAGCGCCTCCCCCGTCGGCGCGCCGACGGACCGGTCGCCCGTCGTCGACATGATCGACGCCGCCGACAAGAAGTGGTCGGGGTGGTGGATCACCAGCGCCTGGGTGATCATGCCGCCCATGGAGACGCCGACGACGTGCGCCTGCTCGACGCCGAGCACGGCCAGGAGCCCGGCCGCGTCGTCGGCCATGTCCTCGATGGTGTAGCGGGCCGACGACGTGTCGCCACCCAGGAGCCCCGCGATGTCGGGCATCCCGTCGAATTTCGTCGAGAGGCCGCAGTCCCGGTTGTCGAAGCGGATGATGAAGTACCCGCGTGCGCGCAGCCCCTCGACGAATCCCTCCGGCCAGGCGATGAGCTGCCCGCCGAGACCCATGACCAACAAGAGCGGCGTCTGCGCCGGGTCACCCTGGCCCTGGTACTCGATGTCGATCCCGTTGACGTGGGCCGTGGGCACGAGTGGCTCCCTTCGTCGTGGCGTTCGCGTTGCGGCCTTTCCTACCAGGCGCCCGGCTGCGGCGCGCTTTCGGTGACGCGGTCGGCGTGGGCCGCCGCCCCGGTGTGCCGACGGGCCCGCTGCAGGCGGGGCCCCGGCTCGAACCCGATCAGGAGGACCTCGACCGAGCCCATGATCACGACGAGGACGGGGAATGCCGCTTCCTCGAACGTCCAGTCGGTGATGGTCAGCAAGACGATGGCCATGCTGATCACCGCGCCGATGTAGGAGTGGACGGTCTCGGTCTGCGGGTGCGTCCAGCTCTTCATCAGCGTCGGGACGCCGGCCAAGAAGTCCGCGGCGAGTGCGGCCGAGATCGCCAGGACCCCGTTCTGGGTGGCGAACCAGACGACGGTGCCGACGAGCGAGAACGCGCCGCACGCGTAATCGATCCGACGCACCTTCCACACCGAGGCCGCGTTGTGGAACGACGCCACGAAGATCAACAGCGGCATGAACCCCACCATGAACGTGGGGAGCGCACGCAGGCCCACGCCGTCGTGGAACTCGACACCGGCCGCCAGCAGCGGGGCGAACGCCCACAACAGCCACGTGACCCGGTTGGGCTGCGTCGTCCCCCGTACGGTGTCGCGCAGGTAGACCAGGGCCCCGAGCGCCCCGACCGCTGTCCCGAAGTAGATCCAGTTCTCGCTGATCACCGTTACCCAGTGTGCAATGCCCTCTGCCGGCCCGCCACGGAGACGGTCAGACAGCCCGTCGTCCTGGCCAGGGGTGACGCCCCGGTCGCCCCGGCGGCCGGTAGCTTCGCCACCAGGGGAACGTCTCGAAGGAGCGTCTGTGCCGAGTCACCGCACGAAGCGGAGCGACGTCCATGGGTGAGCTGCTCTTCGTCGCGTTCCTCGGCGGGCTGATCACGGGTCTGTCGCCGTGCATCGTCCCGGTGATCCCCGTCGTCGTGGCCGGCGGTTCGGCGGGCTCGCGCTCGCGGCCGTTCGTCATCATCGCCGGCCTGGTCCTCAGCTTCAGCCTCACCGTCCTCTTCGCCACGACGGTCTTGAGCTTCTTCCACCTGCCGGGGGACCTCTTGTTCTGGCTCGGCATCGCCCTGCTGGCCGCCATCTCCATCGGGCTCCTGATCCCACGCATCGGCGAGGTGATCGAGCGGCCGTTCGCGCGCATCGGCTCCTCGCGCTACGCGACGGAAGGCGGCGGCTTCGTCCTCGGCCTGAGCCTCGGCCCGGTCTTCGCGCCCTGCGCCGGTCCGGTGCTGACTGCCATCTCGGTCGCAGGGCAGCACAACCGGGTCGGTCTCTCCACCTTGTTGGTGACCCTCTTCTACGCGATCGGCATCACCCTGCCCCTGCTCGTCCTCGCCTTCCTCGCGCAGCGG
>DATJTU010000363.1:0-2816 GCA_035503015.1 Acidimicrobiales bacterium
CCGGTGGCGTCTGCGCGAGCGACTCCAGCGCCTCACCGCCCGAGGGCACCGAGTCGACGTCGTAACCCTCGAGGCGCAGGGCTCTGTCGATGGAGCGGGAGACGGCGAGATCGTCGTCCACGACCAGGATGCGCACGAAGACAGAACCTACTGCCGCGGGTCGTCCAGCCCGGGCCGCGTCGTGCCTAACCTTGACGGGGCACTCGCCTCGGTCCGGGGTAGTTCAATCGGCAGAACGTCGGCCTTTGGAGCCGGATGTTGGAGGTTCGAGCCCTCCCCCCGGAACGCTCATCCCTGCGGCGCCGGGAGGGCACGCCCAGCCGAGGGTCACGCCGTGCCGGGCTCCTTGGATCGTGACTGCAACGCGGCTCGGGTCGATCCGTAGAGGCGTCTGAGCGGCGCCGAGTATCGCAGGACTCGGAGCTGCTCCATCGCGTGCAGTTGCGCACCCACGCTGGCGGCTTCGCTCGCGAGCAGTCGATTGGACTCCCTCAGGTCGCCTGTTTGTTCTTGCAACTGAGACACCCGCGCTTCGAGCTCCTGGAGCCGGGCGGCGTCGGCCACCGCCCGCTGCGCGTCGGCCACCGCTTGCTGCGCGTCGGCCACCGCCCGCTGCGCGTCGGCCGCGGTCAGCGCGCGGCCTCCGCTCACCATGGAGAACAGCGCGTACCCCGCGAGGTCCAGCTCGCGGAAATCACCGGGCTTGCGAGCCTTCACGAACACGCCGGGGTCTTCGGGCGCATCGCTTTCCAGCTCTTCGACGGCACAATCCGAAAAGACCACACGCATGTCTTCCTGCTCGAACCGCCAGTAGTCAGCGGGATAGTCGTGCAGCGGGAATCCCTTCGACCGTGTGGTGAGGACGATGACCCCCTCGGGCGCGGTGACTCGCTTCAGGTTGCTGACAGCGCCCTGCCAGTCGGCGACGTGCTCGATCATCTCGGTCGACACGACGACGTCGAAGGCCTCCGGACCGAATCTGTCGAGAAGTCCTTCGACACTGCACACCTCGTCGACGCCGGGACCATCCATGATGTCCACGCCGAGATACGACGCCGGCCCCATGGCCTCGATGACGGCTCGGGGCGATCCGTTGACGTCGTACGCGCCGACTTCGAGGACCCGTCGACCGCCGACGTCGCTCGCGGACAACGACTCGTTGACGAAACGGAGACAGTTCGGATTGCACATGCACATCACCACGCTTGGCTGGCCGGTCGACCTCAAAAGGTGGACGTTCCGGCCGGGGACTCTAGGCGGACTGGCTCAGCGACCGGCAGCCTTGTCCTGCTCGGCGAGTTGCGCCAGGTACTCGTTGTAGGCGGCGAGCTCGGCGTCCTCTTTCTCTTGCTCCTTCTCGTTGGCGACGGTGCGTGCTGCCGTGTGCGGGTGCGGGTGCGGGTGCGGGTCCGCGCCCGTCCCGTTGCCGGCGCCGTTGGTGGCGGCGTTGGCGGCGGCGGCCGGCGAGTCCACCGACTCCACCGACTCCACGCTGTCTTCGTGCACCAGCCGCCACCACATGTACACGGCATAGGCGGCGAACAGCGGCCATTCGAACACGTAGGCCCACGAGAGCGTGTTGCCGCCGAGGGCGCGGGTGATCTGCCAGATGCACAGCGCGAGGAAACCGGGGACGACGACGAGGATGACCGCGTGCAGCTTGAGGGCGCGGCGCGAGAGCCAGACCGACCTGTCCATCAGCCCTCGGGGTAGAAGAAGTCTCGGAGGATGGCGGCCAGTTCGAGCGGACGGTCGCCCTGGATGCTGTGGCCCGCCCCCTCCACTCCCACGACCCGTGCCGAGGGCTGCCGGCGCACCAACTCGGCGACGTCCTCGTCGTCGACCACCGACCAGGCGAGGCCCCGCACGAGCAGCACCGGCATGGTGAGGCGGGAGACGGCGTCCCACAGGTCCCCGAACTCGGGGTGGGCGGCGGGGCCGGACGGCTCGGTGCGGAAGCGGGCGTAGCGCCAGACCCAGCTGCCGTCCTCGCGCTGGACTGCGTTGTGCAGGATGCCGCGCCGCAGCGAGGACTCGGAGCGGCCGGGGTTGTGCTCGATCGTGCGGGCCAGGAGGTCGTCGAAGCTGTCGAAGCTCGCCGGGCCGTTGACGAAATTCGTGATCGGCGCCGCCTTCTCGGCGTTGACCCCGGGGGTGACGTCGACGAGGACGAGCGCGCGCACGAGCTCGGGGGCCTGGTCGGCCAGCGCCAGCGACGAGACGCCGCCGAGGGACATGCCGACCACGCCGCGCGCGCCGGGGGCGAGCTCGCGCACGACGGTGGCGAGGTCCTGCCCGTTGCTCACAGCCGAGATGGAGCCGTCGAGCCCGCCGTCGGAGTGCCCGTGGCCCGGGAGGTCGATCGCGAGCAGCGGCCGGCCGAGCGCCAGCGCGACCGTGTCCCAGGTGTGCGCGTTCTGCGCGCCGCCGTGCACGAGCACCAGCTCGGGGGGACCGCTCTGCGCGCCCCAGAGCAGGCTCGAGACGACGCGGTCGGGTCCCACCTGGACGTCCACGCGCTGGACGTCGGGCGGGCCGTCATAGGGGATCCCGTATTCGGCCGCGTTCTCGTGGAAGAGCCCGAATTCGTCGTACGGGGTCTGCTCGGTCACCTCGCGAGTGTCCCATACGCACGCTCCGGGCCACCGCGGGGTAAACAATGCGCCATGCCTGCCCGCCGCCTCTCCGCCGTCGTCCTGGCCGCCGGCGAGGGCACCCGGATGCGCTCGGAGCGGCCCAAGCCGCTGCACCTCCTGTGCGGGCGGCCGATGATCCTGCACGTGCTCGACGCGATGGCCGAGATCGACGTGCGGCGC
>DATJTU010000364.1:0-2906 GCA_035503015.1 Acidimicrobiales bacterium
TCAGATGCGGGCGCGCGAGATCTCGGCCTTTTGCAGGACGGCGGCGCTCACGCCGGCAGCCCGCCAGGTCGAGTAGTTGATGCCCTTGCGCTCGCCGTAGGCCTTGGCGACCTTGACGAACTGCTTCTCGAGCGCGGTGAGGTCCTTCACCTGGTCCACCCGCGACCGCTCGTCGAGGAGGTCCTTCTGCTCCTGGAGCAGGTGCAGCCGCGTGAGGGCGTCCGCGCCGGCGAGCTGCGAGTCGATCGTGCCGAGCCGCTTGTCGATGGACGCGGGTGTGCGCTTGCGCCCGCGTTTGGGCTTCGAGGTCTCGAGTGCCTCGAGGTAGTGACGGACGGTTGCACTTTCGGCCCGCCCACGCGCCAACGCGGCCTTGTGGCCCGTGCTCATGGGCTTGCGAGGAGCCGGTGTCTTTCCCTTTGTTGCCATGACCCTATTGTGGCGCGTCCGCGGCGCACATATGCCTCAATTGCGGTTCTCAGTTTGTGACGGTGCCGCCACACGTCATTTCGCCCGAATCGGTGCGGCAAACGCGGATATTGCGCTGGATGCCAGCACAGAATCCGCTGTGGACGGCGTGATCGCATTGCAGTTGCATTGTCGTGACGGCGCGCCGCCATTTGGCCGGCAGTCCGGTTCGGCGCGGGCCCGAGGGTTACCCTGCTCCCGTGCGCGACGGCGCTGCTGGCACCCTCGATGCGCGCAGCCGGCGCGCCATGGCCACCGTCCTGCTGGTGGCCGCCCTGGTCATCGCGGCGTACTGGCTCGCCTGGCTGGTCCACCGCTCCCTCGTGGCCACCGAGACCACCGCCGGCTACACCCAGTTCGAGGACGCGTTCCCCCTCGCCGACGGGTGGCTCGCCGTGTGCCTGGTCGCCGCGTCGTACTGCCTGGTGACGTCCCGGCGGGCGGCCCTGTTCTGGCTCCTGGCCGGGGGCGGGGCCGGGGTGTACCTGTTCGCGATGGACGTGTTGTACGACCTCCAGCACGGCATATGGGGCAAGGGCACCAACGGGGTGATCGAGCTCGTGATCAACCTGGTGACGATCGGGTTGTCGGTGTTCGTGTTGCACTGGGCCTGGACCCGAAAGGAGGCGCTTCTCGCGTCATGAGCACCTACGAGTTCGACCCCGATACCTACGCCGAGCTGATGGCGGCGGACATCCCGGCCTACCCGCGGCTCCAAGAGGCCGTGGCGGCCGCCACCGAGGGCGTGGTCCCCGCGGTGACCAGGGTCCTCGATCTCGGGACGGGGACCGGCGAGACGGCGGCGGCCGTGTTGGCCCGCCACGGCGGCGCGACCGCCGTCGGGGTCGACAAGAACGAGCGGATGCTCGCCGCGGCGCGCGAGCGCCTCGGTGGCCTGCCCGTCGAGCTGCGCGTCGCCGACCTGGTGGACCCGCTCCCGCCCGGTCCCTTCGACCTCGTCGTCTCGGTGCTCGCCATCCACCACCTCGAGGGGCCCGACAAGGCGGCGTTGTTCGCCCGGATCGCCGAGGTCCTCCGGCCCGGCGGGCGCTTCGTCTTGGGCGACGTGGTCATCCCGGCCGACCCGGCGGACGCCGTCACGCCGGGTCTCGAGGGCCACGACCGTCCCTCGACCGTGGCGGACCAGCTGCGCTGGATGGCCGACGCCGGCCTCGAGGCCGCCGCGGTGTGGTCCGAGCACGACCTGGTCGTCGTGCGGGCCGACCGGCCCCGCTGACGACGGCCTCTATCCTGGAGGTCGTCATGACTCCTGTGGCCGAGGCGCTGCCCGACCAGTCGCCGCCGGAGGAGCCGCTCCACCGGGCGCTCGGCCTGACCGACGACGAGTTCGAGGCCGTGGCCAAGATCCTGGGGCGGGCGCCGAACCACCTGGAGCTCGCCCTCTACGCGGTCATGTGGAGCGAGCACTGCTCGTACAAGTCGTCGCGGCTCCACCTGCGCCGCCTGCCCACGGAGGGACCGCGCGTCCTCGTCGGGCCCGGCGAGAACGCGGGCGTGATCGACGCCGGCGACGGCATCGCGGTCGCGCTGCGCATCGAGAGCCACAACCATCCCTCCGCCATCGAGCCGTACCAGGGGGCGGCGACCGGGGTCGGGGGGATCCTGCGCGACATCTTCACCATGGGCGCCCGCCCGCTGGCCGTGATGGACCCGCTGTTCTTCGGGCCGCCCGACGACGCGCGCCAGCGCTGGCTCGTCGAGGGCGTCGTGGGTGGCATCTCGGGCTACGGCAACTCCGTCGGGGTGCCGACCGTCGGCGGCGAGCTCACCTTCGACGGCTGCTACGCCCAGAACCCCCTCGTCAACGTCCTGTGCATGGGCGCGTTGCCCGTCGACCGCCTCGTGCTCGGCATCGCGTCGGGACCGGGCAACCTCGCCGTGCTGTTGGGCTCGAGCACGGGCCGCGACGGCATCGGCGGGGTGAGCGTGCTGGCCAGCGCGGGCTTCAGCGGCGACGACGCCGGCACAGCGGACGACACGAAGCGCCCGAGCGTGCAGGTGGGCGACCCCTTCGAGGAGAAGCGGCTGATCGAGGCGTGCCTCGAACTGCTCGACACCAAGCTCGTGGTCGGGATCCAGGACCTCGGCGGCGCCGGGCTGGCGTGCGCCACCAGCGAGACCGCGGGCCGGGGCGGCGTCGGCATGGACGTGGACGTCGCCGCCGTGCCGCGGCGCGAGGAGGGCATGGAGCCCTGGGAGGTGATGACGAGCGAGAGCCAGGAGCGCATGCTCGCCATCGTCCGGCCCGATTCGTGGCCGGCCGTCGCGGCGATCTGCGAGAAGTGGGAAGTGCGCGCCACGGTGATCGGCACGGTGACCGCGCCGGAGCCCGACGGCGGCGGGCGCCTGCGCATCCGCGACGGGATGGACGGCCCGGTGCTCGCCGACGTGCCGGCCGCGTCGCTCTCCGACGACGC
>DATJTU010000365.1:0-2892 GCA_035503015.1 Acidimicrobiales bacterium
CACCAGAGGGTCGATGGAGGCCGCCTCACCCCTGGCATGCCGGCCTGCACAACGGGGCTGCGGCCAGTGTGCGCGCGGGGACTTCCACAGGCCCAGTGGCCGAAAGTCACAATTTGTGCACAACCTTCGGATTGTCATTGGGATTGCCGCGCCAGGCAACACCCATTCGCAACCTCGTTGCGGAACGCCAAGCGAAGGGCGCTGCCCTCTCGTCGAGCGCCTCTGCCCGTCGGCAGCAACGGTTCCGTCGAGATACCCACGGACCGGGACACAGCGACCACGCGTGACGCGCTGGTGCGTGGTCCGTCCGCTCTCGTCAGATGCCTCGAAGGACCACGCGCTCGACGTGAATCAGGACGACCGCGAAGCGATGTCGGAACCGCCGTTCGCGGTCCGCATGTCGCAGGATGAGGCTCCCCGCGTCCTCCAATTCTCGGGCCCATCACAAGGCTTCCGACGTCGTTCGGGTGACATCTCGTTGCGCCGCGACTTCTCTTTCAGCCCGCCGTGAAGGCCGTCCTCGCACGGCGGCCGCGCACCGGGAGGGACGCTCCCCGCGCCGAGGCAGCGGCCGTTTGTCCGTCCATGGCGTCGGGTAGGGGCCAGACGAGGAGGTAAGCGCCGCCTGATGCAACCCGGGGCAGAAGTGCGTAGCCGCGCCCACACCACCACCGACAGCAAGGGCCGCCGCGACACGCGGAAGCAGGACGACCCCGTCCCGCTTCCGGCTCGCTGGACGAGGCCTGTGGTCCGCGCCGTGACGCCCCAGGTCGACGGCGGACGGAGACCCGCCAAGGCAACCGTCGGTGAACTCGTGGCCGTCAGCGCGGATGCGTTCGCCGACGGCCACACCCCGCTGTGGTGCGAACTCCGGTACCGGCACGAGTCGGCGACCGCGTGGTCGGTCACGCCGATGACGCAAGCCTACGACGACCGCTGGCACGGCACGCTCCCGATCGGTCAGCTGGGCCTGCACCGGTTCTGGGTCCGGGCGCGGGTGGACGAGTTCCGCGGGTGGCGGGACGACCTGCTGGCGCGGGACCGGGCCGGGCAGGAACTGGCCCCCCACCTCGAGACGGGCGCCCGCCTGCTCGAGGCTGCCATGGCCCTCGCGAAATCGCAGGAACGGGCGGTGCTCGGCGAGCTGGCCGCGGCGCTGCGCGCGGCGGAGCGGGGTCTCGAGACCGATGCACCCGACCCGGTCGTGGAGTGGTTGGGCACCGCCGGCGCAGCGAGCCAAGCCGGCGAGCACCCGAGCCTGGGCGAGGTGCTGGCGTCAGTCCGCCTGGGCGCGGCCGTCGGGAACCTCGCGGACCCTGGGAGCGCCACCAACGCGGGACCCTTCACCGTGCGGGCCGATCCGGCCAAAGCGCGCTTCAGCTCGTGGTACGAGATGTTCCCGCGCTCCGCGTCGACGGACGGCACGCACGGTTCCTTTGCCGACGTGCGCCGACGACTCGACTACGTGCAGGCCATGGGGTTCGACGTGCTGTACCTGCCGCCGATCCATCCCATCGGACGCTCGGCGCGCAAGGGGCGCGACGGCGCCACCAAGGCCGGGCCGCACGATGTGGGCAGCCCGTGGGCGATCGGCGGCCCCGAGGGCGGCCACACCTCGATCCACCCCGATCTCGGCACGCTCGCCGATTTCACGGAGCTCGTGCGCGACGCGGCGCGCCGTGGGATCGACGTCGCAATCGACCTTGCCTTTCAGGCGTCCCCCGACCACCCCTGGGTCCGCGAGCACCCCACCTGGTTCCTGCACGGCCCCGACGGGACGATCCGCTACGCCGAGAACCCACCGAAGCGCTACGAGGACATCTACCCCTTCGACTTCGAGTCAGCCGACTGGCCCGACCTGTGGATGGCGCTGCTCGACGTCGTCCGGTTCTGGCTGGCGCACGGCGTCCGGGTGTTCCGGGTCGACAATCCGCACACCAAGCCCTTTGCGTTCTGGGAGTGGCTACTCGCCAACGTGCACGCCGAGGCGCCCGAGGCGATCTTCCTCTCGGAGGCGTTCACCCGGCCCCGCGTCATGGAGCACCTGGGCCGCATCGGGTTCACGCAGTCGTACACCTACTTCACGTGGCGGACCTCCAAGTGGGAGCTCGAGACCTATCTCACCGAGCTCACCCGCTCTGACGTCGCGAGCTACCTCCGGCCCAATCTGTGGCCAAACACGCCCGACATCCTCACGGAGGAATTGCAGCACGGGGGGCGTGGGGCGTTCCTGGCCCGGGTCGTCCTCGCCGCGACGTTGGCAGCGAGCTACGGGATCTACGGCCCGGCGTTCGAGCTGCAGGAGCACCTCCCCCGCGAGCAGGGCTCGGAGGAATACCTGCGTTCGGAGAAGTACGAGGTCCGGTCGTGGGACCTCGAGAGCCCGGCCAGCCTCGCCGCGTTCATCGCCTTGGTGAACCGGATCCGCCACGAGCACCGTGCGCTGCAGTTCAACGACTCGCTCCACTTCCACCGGACGGACAACGACGCGCTGATCGCGTACTCCAAGCACCGGCACGAAGGTGTCACGCGTGACGCTGTCCTGACCGTGCTCAACCTGGACCACGGCTTCCCGCAGTCGGGTTGGGTCCACATCGACCTCGAAGCAGTGGGCTTGAGGGAGGACGAGCCGTTCGTCGCGCACGATCTCCTCTCGGACGCCCGCTACGCCTGGCGCGGCAGCGCGAACTTCGTGAAGCTCGACCCCGCCGACGTGCCGTGCCACGTCTTCTCCCTCACGCAGGGGCAGCGAGCGACGGGGAACGGACAGTGACGACGACGGAGGTCGCGCGCGAGGCCAGGACGGCCGACGTTCTCGAGCGCCCGACATCGACCTGGTACAAGGACGCCGTCATCTACGAGGCGCACGTGCGCGCCTTCCGTGACGGCAAC
>DATJTU010000366.1:0-26237 GCA_035503015.1 Acidimicrobiales bacterium
CGTCGCCAAGCGCGACGAGATCGACGCTGAGCTGGACCGCCTCGCGCCCGGCCGGACGCCTGATCTGGAGAGCGCCCGCGCGGTGCTGGACGACTTCAGCCCGTTCTGGGAGAAGGAGACCGACCCGGAGCGGCGCCGCGAACTGATCGGCCAACTCGTCGAGCGCGTATGGATCGACGACAAGCGCGTCGTGGCAATTCGCCCGACGGCCGCCTTCGTGCCGTTCTTCGCCTGCGAGGGCAGGAGCCAGACCGAAGGCCCTCGCCCGGCAGCAGCGCGCAGGCGAGGGGGTAGCAATTACGGGAGCGACGGGGGAGAAACCCGGATTTCAACACCCGGGGTTCCCGGCCGACGTCGAGATTCGCCCCTGAGCGGCGCGGTCGGAATGACCTTCGTTCTCGCGCCGCACGCACGGACGTTGGGAGCCATCAGCCATCGAATGCAGCGGCTCGGCGTGGTCAGGCAACCCGGTTCTACTCGCCGGCCAGCGCGAATGGATGGTGTCGTTGCTCATGGTCGTGACGCCATGCGCGGGTCGGGGTTGGCGCTGCTCGGCGCCTGCCCCCGAGTGACCGACCGGCCGCGTGATCTGCTTGGCGCCCGACTGCATGCCGTCGTTGGTGCGTTGTTCCATCACGCGCCGGCACTCCGACGAACTCGGCAATGCGCGTGCTGAACGTGCCCAGCGACTGACCGTCGACGGCGCGGACCGCAAGGTAGGAGTGGGACGACTCGCCGTACGCGGCCTTGAACTGCCGGGCGCGTCGCGGTCAGGCGCCGTGGCCGGTCAGCTGGCGTCCAGCTCCGAGAGCTCCTCGCGGGCGAACGTGAGCCGCTGGTCGATCTCCGGGTCGTCCGCGTCGTCGAACTCCTCCACCGCTCGGCGGTAGACCGCCGCGGCCTCGTCAGCCCGCCCCGCCGAGCGCAACCATCGGCCTTTGTCGGTGAGCGCGATGGCGCGTTCGGCGGCGAGCTCGGCCGATTCGGGCCAGCGACCTGCACGGGCCAGCACCTCGTCGCACACAAGGATCGCCTCGGCGTTCCGGTCCTCCAGCCGCGCCAGGATGCCGGCCTTCGAGATCAGCGCGCGGAGGACCGCGGACTGGACCCGGTTCTCGGCGACGTCGCCGAACCGCTCGACGACGTCCTCGTAGGTCTCGATCGCCTTGTCGGGGTGTCCGAAGTGCAGGGCCAGCCCGCCGAGGAGCAGCTCCGCGTCGACGATCGGCTGGATGCCGGCGAGCGGCGGCTCGTCGACGAAGCCGTTGAACAGGTCGGCCAGGAGGACCGCGGCGTCCTCGAAGTTCCCGGCGCGGTTGAGGACCCAGCCCAGGCCGTATTCGGCGAACGCGCGCGAGTTGCGCAGATCGGGGTCCGTCTCAGACCCGGCGAGCCGCCGGGCGTCGTCGAAAGCGGCCATCGCCTCGTCGAGCCGATCACCCTCCTCCAACGCCCACGCCTTGCCGATCAGCGCATCCGCCGCGACCGACCGCAGGTACGGATCGGGGTCTCCGGCGAACTCGCCGGCCAGCCGGTCGAACGCCGCGATAGAGCCTTCCGGCCCCTCTGCGACATCCAGGCTCCTGACCTCCGCCAACCGCTCCCACGCCGCGCCACGCGCCGCGTCCCTCCGCGCGTCAGACATGTTCGCAGCTACGCCACGAGCTGGTCGACGGGGTTGCTCTTCTTTTTCTTCTTCGGCCACGGGTTGCCATTGTTGCCACCCTTCGGTCGATCCGGAGCACTGTCCTTCGGATCCTCCTCGGGCTCGGGCTTGGGCTTCGGCTTGTCCCCGCCCTTGCCCGGACGCTTCGGGCCCTGGACGGTCCCGATCGCCGGGTCCTTCGGCGGGTCCGGCTTATGCGGATTCGGATGGTCGGCCCCTGCGCCGCCACCGCCGATCAGCCAACAGATCTTGGCCACGCAGACCCACTTCTCGCCCGGGTAGGTGCCGTCCAGGTCCTGCGAGTTGACGGCGTTCTGGTTGACGTAGTCATAGGCATTCGCCGAGCCACCGTCGACCGGATCGACCTGCAGGAAGCGGCCGATCGTCGGGACGTACGTGCGCTGCCCCATGACCATGATGCCCGACGCCGTCTCGGTCGTCCTGGCCTTGCTGCCGAGGTAGCCGTAGCGCTGCACCGTGCCGGTGTCCTGCGGGACGCCGAACTCGTCGTAGTCGAATGTCTGCAGCGGCCCGGCGTTCGGATCCGGCGCGATCGTCACCGTGACCGCGCCAGCGTCCGCGGCGGCGCTGCCGGCCGTGCCCGAGAACGCGACGTTCCCGCCAACCTTGGCGTTGTTGGCCGGCGCCGTCACCGTCACGGCCGGCGCGCTCGCGTCGAGCTGGGAGCCGAGGCGGTAGTGCGAGACGATCCGCGAGGCCGACAACACGCTCTTGTAGATCGCGACCTCGTCGATCCGGCCGGTGAAGAACCCGCCCGCCGCGCCGGCGCCGATCCGCACGCCGTCGGTCCCCGACAGCGCGCCCGTGTTCGGCGTCGCGTTCGCCGTGCCCGCGGCGCCGTCCACGTACACCCGTGCCGCGGTGTCGCGGTCCGCGACGGCGACCACGTGGTGCCAGGCGCCGTCATCGACACGACCTGCGCTGTAGGCCACGACCGCGCCGCCGGCGTAGGCGAACCGCGCCAGGCCGAGATGCCCGCTGTCCCCGGACACCGTCAGCTGCCAGTCGGTGCCCTTGCCCGCGATGACCTCATCGCCGTTGGCGGACGTCTTGACCCACGCCTCGACGGAGAAGTCCGCCACGCCAGGGTCCCAGAACCCGGCCGTGTTCGGGATGTCGACCCTGTCGTCGGTGCCGTCGAACGTCGGGGCCGTGTCGCCGTCCATGGACAAGGCGCCGTTGCTGCCCAGCGTGGGCCCACCCGAGTAGGTGCCGGGATGCGCGGGCGTCCGGTCGTCGGCCGCCGTCGTCCCCGACGCCTCGCCGAGCCGCCAGTAACCGGCGGGCTCGTCGGAGCGCACGCTGGTCGCGTAGCCGGTCTCCGGGTCGGTCGCGCCCGAGATCGTGAACGTGCGGGTCGCGCTGCCGTAGCTGCCCGAGCTGTCGCTCTGGGTCACCTTGGCAGTGTAGGTCCCGTTGGGCAGGCCCTTCGCCGACTCCGCGTTCCAGCTGCCGCCGCTGCGCGGTGCCAGCAGCGATTGCACCGGCGTCCCGGACCCGTCCGATCCGCTGAACACGTCGACCCGCAAGTCGTCGGCCATCGTGTCCTTGTCGAGACCGGTGCCGGCGATGCTCGGCGTGGCATCGGCGACCGTGGCGCCCGCGCCCGGCGCGGACACCCCCGGCGCGGCCAGCGTCGTCGTCAGCGAGCGCGTGCGGTAGTGCTCGGAGAGCTCACCGGTGCTCAACGCGCGCGGGTAGACCGCCGTCTCGTCCAACTGCCCGTTGAAGAACTCGGCGGGGCTGGTGCCGGACGGTCGCCGGCCAACCGAGATGTAGGGGTCGCTGCCGCCGACCACCTGGGAGACCGGCAGGTTGTACTCACGCGTGATCTCCGTGGCCGACTGCGCCCGCGGGTACACGCGCAGCTCGTCCACCGTGCCGTTGCTGAAGGCCGTCTGGCCGTGTGCCTGGTCGCGCCCGACGAAGACCAGGCCGCCCGTCATCGCCGGCGCCGTCGTCGCGACCGACCCGGAGAGCACGCCGTTGACGTACAGCCGCATCGTGGTCTTGTCCCAGGTCGCCGTCAGGTGCGTCCAGACGTTGAGCGCGGTCGTCGGCGCCCGCACGCAGGTCGTGCCCGCGCAGACGCCAGCGCCGGACGTCGACGACGCGGGGCCGACCAGGCCGAACGTCGTCTGACCCAGGAAGGGGGAGCCGGCGGCGTTGTAGGACGACGGCCGCAGCCACGCCGACAGCGTCATGCCCGCTGGCGTCACCATCCCCGGGTCCAGGAAGTACCCGTAGTTGGTGCCGTTGAACGAGAGGCCCTGGCCGAACTTGCCGAGCGTCCAGCCCGTCGTGCCCGACATCGTGACGTCGTGGCCGTAGGACGAGTCGGCGAGCACCGTGCCGCTCGTGCTCTCGAGGCCGAACGCCGCTGACGGCTTGTTGCGGTCGTAGGTCGCCGCCGGCGTCGTCATGTCGGAGGCGATCTCGGTCTGGCTGAGCGCGCGCTGGTAGACCTTCACCTCGTCGATCGTGCCATTGAAGATGCCGTTGCCGACGGAGCCGATCGAGAAGCTCCCCGAGGAGCCCGTCGGTGCGGTGACGCCCGTGGCGGTCCCCGCCAGGACGCCGTTGACGTAGACCTGCTCGGTGCCGCCCGACCACGTCATCGCCACGTGCGTCCAGGTGCTCACGGACAGGCTCCCGGTCCCGTAGACGGTGGTGTTGCCGACGTTGCCCATCAGCTGGCCGCCGGGGTACGTCCCCAGCGCCCAGTCGGCGTTGAGCCAGCCGCCGGAACCAGCGTGACCGGCGAAGCTCCCGTAGGGGTACGGCACCGTCGTCGGCTTGACCCACGCCTCGACGGTCAGCGCCGTCGTGGCGCGGAGCCCCGCCTGGTCGGGGACGTTGACCCGGGAGTTGGAGGTGAAGTTGAGGGCCTTGCCGATGCGGCCGTCGCTGGTCCACGTCGCCCCGGAGAGCGTGCCGTCGCCGGCGCTGCCCGCCGTGCCGCTGTTCTTGGCCGTCGTGCCGCTGCCCTCCTCGAAGCCCCACGCGTAGGCCGGGCCGGTCGTGGCGGCGGTGCCCGACTGCGAGACGCCGTCGACGACGACGCGCAGCTCGCTGCTCCCGGCCACCACCGCGACGTGATGCCACTTGCCGTCGTCGATGCGCCCGGCGCTGTAGCCGATGTAGATCCGGCCGCCGAAGTTGCCCTGGAAGCGCACCTTGCCCTGGCTGCTCCCCGCGGCGTTCTCGACGCGCGCGTACCACCACGTCGGGTCGCTCGTGGCGCCCTGGGACATAATCGTGCCGCCGAGCTGCGTCGTCTTGACCCAGGTCTCGACGCTGAACTGCCCACCGCCGGAGCGCCACGGCTGGTCGAGCGCCGTCGCGGCGTCGTCGACGCCGTCGAACCGGACCGACGTGTCGGGGTCGGTCGGGAAGACGCCCTCCTGGCCGAGCGTGGGCCCACCCTCGAAGGTCAGCGGGTGCGCCGGCGTCATCTGGTCGGCACCGGTCGTGCCCGTCGCCTCGCCGAGACGCCAGTACGCCTCGGGCTCGTCGCCGCTGACCGTGTCCACGTAGGCGTGGTCGGGCGCGCCGACGGCGTTGACCTTGAAGTGCGTCGTCGCCGAGCCCACGTTGCCGGAGGCGTCGTTCTGGCGCACGGTGGCCACGTAGGAGCCGGGCGCGAGCGAGCGCGCCGGCGAGGCCGTCCAGCTGCCGCCCGTCCGCTTGGCCTGCAGCACGCGGCTGTCGGAGATCACGGTGCCGGACGTGGCCGCCGTGGCGACGACGTCGCCGTGCAGGTCGGTGAGCTGCAGCACCGGGCCGCTCTTGTCGTCGACGATCGCGTCGATGTCGCCGCCGAGGCCCGCGACGCTCCGGGACCAACGGGAGCCGGTCGACGTCCAGGACGGCACGTCGTCGTCGGCCGCGTAGTGCGACGTCTCGGTCTCGCCGCCGCTCGTGCGCAGCATGGGACGACGGACCGGATCGAGGTCGTAGGTCGTCGTCTTGCCGCTCTGGGTGATGCTGCGCGTCCGGTCGTTGACGAAGTAGGACGACGTCAGCTTGTGCCCGCCCGCGTCCGCCGCCGGCAGCGTGGTCACCCGGCCGAGGGCGTCGTAGGCGATGCCCGCGTCCGTCAGCCGGTCGGCGGCGTCGTAGCTGTGGCTCAACGTGGACTGCAGGTTGGCCGCGAGCTGGTTGCAGGCGCCGCCAGCGTCCGGATTGTACTTGCTCTGCGAGGTCCGGTTGCTGTTGGTGTCGTACCAGTACCGGCTCAGGGTGCAGCCGGCGTCCGCAGGCGTGTTGCGCGCCTCGCTCAGCCGGCCGGCGCCGTCGTAGGCGTAGGCCTTCTGCGCCGTCGTTCCGTCGACGGTGCGCTGCTCGTCGCGGATCGAGCGGGTGACGCCGTAGTGCAGCCAGTCGCAGTCGCTCGCGCAGCCAGACGTCTTCGTCCAGGTCAGGTCGTAGAACTGGTTGGCGGCGTCGGCCTTGTACGTCGCCTTGAGCCCTCCGGGCAACGTCTTGGTGGCGAGGTCGCCGTCGGCGTCGTAGGTCGTCGAGAACGTCCCGGCCTGGGAGTCGACGAGCGTCGTGGGCAGGCCGGTGACCGGATCGTAGGTCGTGGTCTGCGTGCCCTTGCCGTCGTCGGTCGTCTTCACGCGGTCGTTCAGGTCATACGTCATGGTCGTCGCCTGACCCGCGCCGTCGGTGTAGCTCGTCCAGCGGCCGATCGAGTCGTAGCCCCACTGGATCGTGCGGGTGGTCCCTGAGACCGTCGTGCTGCGGCTCGCGGTGCGGCCCGTCGCCGGGTCGTAGGTCGCGGTCGCCGTCGGGACCGCCGTGCCCGTGCCACCGCTGAAGGCCTCGGTGAGCTCGCGGCCGGCGGCATCGTAGGTGTAGGTCGTCGTTCGCAGCGTGCTGGAGCCCGCCACGTCGGACTCGGTCTTGAGGAGGCCGAGCTTGTTGTACGTGTAGCTCGTCTTCGGCAGCGTCGGATGGGTGGACCCGGCGGGCTGCCCGGCCGGGCGCTTGAGGCACGGCCACCCGTATCGCTCCGGGTTGTTCCGGCACGTCGACTCGCCCGAGTTGGGGTCGTAGATGTAGTACTGCGCCGTGCCGGCCGTGTCGTTGCTGCTCGGAGCGTTGGGCTGGCGCCGGAACCTCATCGTGCCGGTCGCGTCGTCGTAGCCCAGCGTGGTCGTCAGGTTCAGACGGCCGCTGCCGGCGTCGACGACGCGCTTGGTCACCCGGCGCACCGTCCAGTTGTAGTCCGAGGTGGTGACCCGCACGTCGGCGTCGGCGCTTCCGGCGATCTGCGCGCCGAGCGTGGCCGTCGTCGCCAGGTGGTACTTGGTGGTGTCACCCGCGGGCTTGGTCTGGTCGTACTGCCACGTCGCGTGCCGGCGCGCGTCGGCGACCGTGCCGTTGTCGAGCCGCACGCTGTGCAGCGGGCCGATCTCGTTGGCGAGCTCCAGGCCGTCGCTCTGGAAGGTGCGCTGCGTGTCGACCTCGTGGGACCGGGCCGCGGTGTCGCCCGCGTTCAGCGCCACGACGCGGTTGGCGGCGGTCAGCTCGCGGGTGACGTTGCCGTAGCGGTCGTGCTCCGCCGTGGTGATCCGGCTAAACCCGCCGACCGATCCTGGGTACGCGACGTTGACCTCGAAGCCGTCGCGGTTGAGGTAGTGGATGGTCGCCCGGGTGAAGTCCGTCGTCGGCACGGTCGGGACCTGGTCGGGCGGGAAGATCGCCGCCGCGTCATAGGGCAGGTCGGCCTGGCCCCACGTCGCGACGTTGGCCGCCGACATGTTCTTCGGCGCGCCCGTGCCGCTGGTCGGGAGGCTGTACAGGACCGTCCACGTCGCCGTGCCCTGCGGGCCGGTGCGGCTGACCTGCGACAGGCGGCCCGGCTCGGCGTCGGAGCCCTGCGCCGCGTATCCGAACGTCCACGTCTGCTCGCCGGGAGGCGTGATCGTGTAGAGGAGGCCGTTGGCGTCGTAGGCGTAGGTCCGCTTCAGCTCGGGCGAGATCCGCGGGTCCCACGTGGCGCGCAGCCGGCCGGCGCTGTCGTAGGTGTAGCTCGCGATCGCTTCGATCGACAGCTGGTTGTTGGCCGGGTCGTAGGTCTTGAAGTCGATGCGGGCCAGGCGGCCGTCGTAGTCGCCCCAGCTGCTCGGCAGCGTCCCCGATGCCGTCGTCGACGTCGCGTAGACGAACTCCAGGCTGCGGCAACCCGCCACGAAGCTCGACTTGCAGTTGGTGCCGCCCGGCGCGGGCGCGTAGAGCGACTTGACCCGGGTGTTGCCGCCTGATGGCGTCTCCATCACGGCGGTTCCGGCCGTCGCGGAGGCGGCCTGGCTGTAGACCTCCGGGTAGAACGTGCCGGTCACGCCGGCCGGCGCCCGCAGGACGACGGTCGAACCGTCGATCTCGTCCTTGAGGATGTACTCGCCGTTGGCCTTGCTGAGGGCATAGCGCTCGTAGGTCACGGCCGGCCGCAGGCCGGTCCCGGTGTACGAGAAGGGCACCAACGTGCCGTCGGACAGGACGAGCTCGACGAACCCGGTGCCGGTCGGCTCCTGGATGCGCGCGATCGAGGCGGCGCGGTCGAGGACGGCGTTGGCCAGCGACCAGCCCGGCCCCAGCGGCCCGGCGGTCGCGCTGTTGCGCGAGTTGTAGGTCCTGGTGACGCTCAGCGTCGCCAGTCCAGCGTCGATCGACGCATCGGTGTCGCGCAGGGCGAAGTTGCCCGTGAGCAGGTTCACCGATCCGGGCCCGATGCTCTCGACGGCGGTTCGGCCGTCCAGGCCCTTGGTGTCCAAGGTGATCCGCGACGGGTTCGTCGTGCCGCCCGCACCACCGCTGAAGACGCCGCGCACCTCCAGCGGCTGGGTCTTGTTCTGGATCCCGGTCGTCGACAGGATCGTCCAGGACAAGGGCGCGCTGTCGCCGTTGGTCAGCGACTGCGACGTCGATCCGGGCTGGGCGCCCGAGTTGTCGCGCAGCGCGGTGACCGGGATCGTCGTCCACGTGCCAGCCGGCGTCGCGCCGACCGCGGCGGTGCGGTACTCCCAGCGGACCGAGGTCAGGCCGGGGCGGCGCGCGTGCGCCTCGAGCGTCGCGCGGCGCGGCGTGACGAGCCCGGCGCGCGGGTTGGTCACGCTGCCGCTGACGACGTCGAGCGTCCACGGGTCGGAGTTCGTCACGTTGCCGGCCCGGTCGGTGACGCGGACCTGGAGTGTGTGGGCGCCGTCGGCGTAGGTGTCCGTGTTGAACGTGAAGTCGGCCGACAGGCTGGCGCTGTCGCCGTCGAGGCACGCCTGACCGCAGCCCTGGGTCGTGCTGGCGGCGACGGCGCCGTCGACCAGCAGCACGATCGAGCCGATGCCCGACCGGTAGACCGGTGCGGCGGGGTTGGGCGAGTGGTCGCTCGCGTCGACGTGCAGCGGGTATGAGGCCTCGCCGACCTGAAGGCCGCGCAGCTCGTAGGCCGAGTTGGCGAGCTGCATCGACGGCGCCTTGGTGTCGACGCGCGCGCTGAAGGTGGCGTCCGAGACGTTGCCCATCACATCGGAGCCCATGACGTTGAACGTGTGGATGTCGTCCGTCATGCCGGTCTTCGACACGTTGATGTTCAGCGTGCCGTCGCAGAGCGCGCTCTGCACGAGGTTCACGCTGCACGGGCTGGTCATGAGCGCGATCGGGTCCGGACCGCTGGGATCGTCGTAGTCGACGTCGTACCAGGCGCCCAGCACCTTCATGCCGAGGCCGCCGTCGGAGGCGTAGGTGTTGAACCCGATGTTGGGGTTGTTGGTCCAGCCGGACGGCAGGCCGGTCTGGCCGAAGTTCACCGGACCCCGGTCATCGGTGACCTGGACGGCTGCGCCACCCATGAAGATCTCATCGATGTCGGAGCCGCCCTGCGCGCTTGGGGCCCACCACTGGACCGCGGCCATGTTGCCGCGCGTCACCGTGTTCCAGTTGGCCCCCTGCAGGCTGTGGACCTGGTAGGAGTTGGAGAAGCCGGTGGGCTGCTGGTAGGCGCAGCGCCCCCACGGCGAGGCGTCGGTGTAGCCGGAGACGTCGACCTGCGCCGGGTTCCAGCTGAGCGGGCTCCAGGAGCCGAGGATGCCGACCGCGATGCAACTGCGGCCGCCGGCGGGGTAGAAGGTCAGGTGGCCCGCCTCGAAGCGCGACACGAACGTGTCGCCGGGGGCCTTGAAGTAGTAGACGCCCCACAGACCGGCGGGCGGCGTGAGGTTGGCGGGCAGCCAGATGTTGAGGCCGCGGCCCCAGGCGCCCGTGCCGGCGAGCCGCGAGAGCGCGCCAGGGTTGGACTCGTTGAAGAACCAGCCGCCGAAGCTCATCGACGCGTTCGTGTCCCAGTACCGCTGGTCGACCGAGACCGCGGGATCGACGATCACCGGGTAATGCACGTCGGCCGAGCGGTGGTCGACCTCGATCTGCGCGACGGTGCCGTGAAGGACCCAGCGCGAGCGGACGAGGCGGCCGTCGGCGTCGCCGGCCATGGGCGGCGCGACGCGCATGACGTCGTTGCCGTCGCGGTCGGTGACCTTCAGGCCCTTGAAGTCGTCGTCGATCATGACCGCGCCGCCCTCGGGCACCAGGACGTCGAACGACAGGCGCTCCGGCGACCTCCGCGAGCGCAGGACGTCGAACGTCTCGACGCCGTCGGGGAGCATGTGGACGAGGAAGTCCGTGTCGAGGGCGACGTTACCCCAGAACGCGCGGCCGTCCTTGACGCTGGTCGGCGCGCCGAGGTCGATGCCGGTCGGGCGCAGGCCCGCTCCGGCCTTGCCGAAGACGATGCCGGAGCGCAGGTCGGCGTCGACCGTGACGTCGACGAGCGGGTTCTCGGCCTTCAGGCTGTTGGACGGCGTGCGGACGATGTCCGTCGAGACCGGGGAGTCCTCACCTTTGCCGTTCTCGGCGCGCAACGGGAGCGTCGAGACGACAAGGCGCTTCCGGCGCTTGCGCGCGCCCTTGGCGTCCTCGTCTCCGGAGACGACGATCGCGGCGTGGTCCTCGCGGAGGTAGCGGACGACGTGGTCGCCCTTGCCGATGGCGCCGCCGTCCTTTGGATCCTTGACCGCTTCAGGGAACTCGTCGGTGACGGTCTGCAGTGCTTCGGCATCGGTCTGCTGGGCGAACGCGGTGTGTGACTGCTCGCGCGCCGCCCGCGCCTTCGGCGAGGCGAGACGCTTGTCCTCGGCCCGCTGCTGACGACGAGCCTCCCGCTGGACCCGCTCGGCCTGGACACCCGGGCTCTTGAGGGTCTTGGGCGCGACGACGCGGGACGTGCCGGCGGCGGGGACCGACCCGCTGTCCGCCACGGCACCGCACAGGCACAGCGCAACGCATCCAGCAACGAGGAAGAACCGACGCACGGTTGGAGTTCCTTCTATAGCGATCAGGACCGTCGCTCCATCAGAGCGATCGGCGCGGCACGGTACAGAGCTACCAGTGGCTACGTCTGAGACATCCGTCTACTACGGAATCCAAAACTAGTTAGTCGCCTCGCCATGATCTTGAGCCGCCGCGAAACGACGAGGCGCGCGCGACCGCGACGGGTCGGACGGCGACGTCAGCGGGCTGACGATGCTCCCGTGCGCCGCCGGAACGGAAGCCCGGAGAGCCGACGATGAGGTGGAAACGCGACCCGGCGCGGCGGCGCGAGCTGGTCACCCAGCGCTTCGAGCGCGTGTGGTTCGGCGAGTGGCGAGTCGTCGCCGTGCGGCCGACGGCCGCGCTCGCGGGCTTCTTCGGCCCAGGAAACAGCAACGCCGCCCAGGTGGGCGGCGTGTGGTCCGACGAACGGACGGGAGCGACGGGAGTCGAACCCGGGATTCCTACCCCCGGCCGGTACCGCCCATCGAGATCCGTCTCTAGGCGGCGGTCGCAGTGGATCTCAACTACCCGGACGACCTAGCAGAGGTCTTGCGGGTCATGGGCCACCGTGCCCGTGCTCGAAGGAAGGCACTCGGTCTCAGCCAAACCACCTTGGCCGACCAGTCGTGGACGGCCCAGACGATCATTTCCCGCATTGAGTTGGGGAAGGTCAACCTCCGGATGTCCGGGTTACTGCGGCTTGCCTACGCGCTCGACATCGACCCCGCAGCCCTCATCCCGCAGGGCGAGCGAGGCGCCCCGTCCCCTCGCCAGCTCCCATCCGTGGGGCGTCCTGGAATCACGATGCTCACCGCCGACTTCACCAACGCTCGTGAGCTGATCTTGGTGCCCATCGGCGCCAACATCCGAGTCCAGCGCGAGGCGTACGGCTGGAGTGTCGCCGACCTCGCCGGCGAGCTGGAGACGGTGAAGAGGATGGTGGTGTTGTACGAGCAGGGGCGCCGCGACATCTCGTTGGGCACGCTGTTCAGGATCGCGGAGGTGATGTGGCTCGACCGCACGGAGCTTCTGCCCTCCCTCACGATCGGCCCGGGGCTGATCGCTGTGGGTCGACGGACGTCATCGGGGAGCACACCGCCGCAACGTATGCGGCGCTTGGCTCCTCTAGGACGCTACGTCCCCGTGAGGAAGGTTCGGCGGGCCCGGCGTCCCTAGGGTCCGCGAAGACGCGGGGCCGGATGGTCGATCCATCCGGCCCGTTTCCGTTCGCGAGTGGCCCTGTCGTTTTTCTACTAGCGAGGCGGCGCAGCGCCATCGGAACATGGAGCGCGTGCCCGACGTCGATCCCGAACGCTTGCTGACGACGGCCGAGGCCGCGCACCTGCTCGGCCTAGAGGATCGGAGCCTGATCCTCGATTGGATTAGCCGCGACTGCGTCCCCTACGTCAAGTTGCCCGGCGACGCGAGGCGGGCGTGGTACCGCGTCCCGCGGTTGGCGCTGTTAAGCATGTTGGGCGGCGACAACACGTTGTCAGCCGAGTTCAAGGCCGCGTTCGCATCCGCCGCTACACGGCAGGGCGAGCCTCATCGCCCAAGCCAATCGACTTGATCGCGCGGCGCGTGCGCCGACCGTACGACGGGTGCGTACGGTCCCATCGTCATCAGGTCTTCTAGTAGGCAGACATCGACGCGGATGTCCGCGACGTCTTCCTCCGCGAGCAGCGCGAGCATCATCGACCGGCGTCCTTCGAGCGCGCGGCGTGTGCCGTTGGCGAGCACGACGAGCACGGCCGGGAACGCCGGGTACCGAGACGTCCACAGCGGCTCGCCGGCCTCAGGCAACGTGTAGCGGAACAGGCGGCCGTACCGCGCGAGCTTCGCCGCCAGGTCGTCGACCGGCATCGTCGCGCGGTCGAGTTCTATGAGTCGGTAGTGGAAGGTCGTCTGCCCGTCGTCGTGGCGCTGGTAGGTCAGCAGCGCGTCGGAGATCAGCAGCTCGGGACGGTGCTGGCCGGGTGCTTGGCCGATCGGATTGGCGATCTCGTGGCGCCAGGACCACGGGCCGCAGCCGTCGCCGCGCTCGCGTGCGGCGGTGACGAACGCGATGCCGACGTCGTTGACGCCGTGGGTGTGGCGGCGCAGTGGGCCGGCGGCCTGTTCGGGTCGGATGACGGTTCGGCGTTGTTCGGTTCGAGATCCGAGCAGCGCGACGGCGTCGGCGCCGGCGGCGGTGACGAAGAGGAGGCGTCGGCCGCGGTCGAGGGTCACGCCGTCGATGAGTCCGTGCTCGGCCAGACCTGCGGTGACCATCTGCATCCAGCGGACCGAGTTGGCCGGTGCGTGGAGTACCTGGAGCTGGCTGGTCGTGAGGGCGCGGTGCTGGTGGATGCTCTCCAGCACGTCGACCGCGATGGCGGGCAACTCGGCCGGCCAACTCATAGGGGCTGCCTCACGGTCCGTGCGCCCTGGTCGGCGGTGGTCGGCTCGTCGCGCCCGGCACGTCGGCCGCGTCGCAGGTGGTCGACGATGCGCGCGTCATGATCGGCGAGCCGGTCGAGCGTGTCGCGGACCGGGCGTCGGCCGATGCGCTCGTCGATCGCGCGGTCCAGTTCGGGGACGTCGTCGGGTCGACGGGCGTGGCCGTGCAGCTCGTCGGCCGGGACGCCGCGCACGAGGAAGGGGCGCGAGATCGCGCCGTCGAGCGTGACCGAGGAGATGTAGGTGTACTTGCGGAGCTGGGTGACGATCTCGGGATTGATCCCGCCCGCGTATTCGCGGGTGATCAGCGCGGCCGCCTTCGCGTTGAGCGCGGTGGTGCTCAGGTGCGATCGGTTGGTCGTGATCGCGTTGAGGGTCGCGGCCGACAGGCGCTCGGGGTTCTGGTTGAAGAGGAAGCCGCGGAGGCCGAACTTCGCCATTTGCTCCAGCAGGGCGGCGAGGCTCGGCCCGTCGTGGGTCTGGATCTCGTCGAGGAAGACGTAGAAGGGGCGGCGGCGCTCCGGCGGGATCGACGCGCGCGTTCGCGCGGCGTGCAGCAGGTCGTAGACGAACAGGTTGGCGACGAGCCGGTCGCGCTCGGAGCCGAAGCCGGGGCAGGCCAGGACGATAAGGCCGCGGTCCATCGCGTCGCGGATGTCGTAGGTGGTGGTGGCCGAGCCGAGCAGGCCGGCGACCGCCGGTGCGGCGCGTAGGCGGTCGATGAGGTTGGTCACGGGCGTGATGGCGCCGGCGGGCAGGCGCGGGAAGCGGTTGGTGAAGAACTCCCGCGTCGGCGGCGACAGGTGCGGCAGGACGGCCGCGCGCCAGTCGTCGTTTCCGAGCAGGGTCGGGACCTGGAACAGGGTGGGCGCCAGCTCGGCGGGCAGCACGCGCGCCAGCTCGACGAGCGCCTGGGCGGACTGCGTGACGAGGTTGAGCGCGCGCGTGTTGCGTTCGTCCCATTGGAGGGTTGCGGCGAACGCGTCCACCACCGCGTCGACTTGGCGCGCCGTGCGCTCGTCGGAGCGGTCGGCGACGCTGGACAGGTTCCATCCGGGCTGTTGGCCGGCGTAGGCGGCGAGGTTGACCACGACGACCCGGTCGCGCACGCCCGCGGCGGTCAGGTACTCCATGATCTTCTTGAGCGCGTCCTCGTGCGGGTCGTGGAAGAAGGCACCCGTGGCCGGAGAGGGCGAGATGGAGGAACTGGCCGATCGCGGTCTCCGTCTTGCCCCAGCGTGAGCGCCCGGACATGTAGGCGAACACGGTCGAGTCGAGCGGCACGCCGACGAGCTGGTCGCGGCCAGCGATCGGCACGCGGCCGATGGGCAGGACGGAGCGCTGCCCGGTGAAGGTCGGCAGGGCGCGCGGCGGCGGGATCGCGCCGCCGGAGCGCAGGACGTTGGCCGCGTTGCATGTCGCGGTCGGCGGCTTGAGCAGGCCGGCGATCTCGGTCGCGGTGACCAGCCCGCGGCGCGCGGGCGCGAACCGGCCGGTCCTCCAGCGCTCGTCGAAGCGGCCGCGACGCCAGGGCGCGTCGGCGCCCGTGAAGGCGCCCGGCAGCCGCTGGCCGAGGACGCGGAGATGGTTCTCGCCAGCGAACGGGTCAAACGCCGCCAGGAGGCCGTGTAGGTGGGCGACCGCCGCGCCCGGGATCGGCGACGCGACGCGCGCCAGGATCTGGATCGCGAACAGCGGCTCGGGCCTGCCGAGCTTGCTCGTCAGCGCGCGACGTTGAGCGCCGGTCTCGACCAGCTCGCCCGGCGCGGCGGGACCGCGTCGACGCGGCGGACCATCGCCGATCACGAGCGCGGTCAGGATGCCCGCGGGCGACGCCGGCGACGTGCCCCGGACGAGACGCTGTCGCTCTCGTCGCGCCTGCGCGGGGACCAGCGGCAGCAGGTCGAGGACGACGGCGGCGCGGGCGCCGGTCGTCGCCGCCGCGTCGAGGGCGTGCGCGAAGCCCGTCAGCGGATCGGGGTCGACACCGACCGTGCGCAGCGGCTCCGCACTCGACCGTCCGAGCACCAGCTCCGCACGCGCGTACTCGAGGACCCGTTCGTCCTGATCCTCGTCGTCGGCGGCGTCGGCCGCGATCAGCTCGACGTCCCGGCCGAACGCGCCGGCGGCGGTCCGCAGCGCGCCGACCGCGTGCGCCGGCACGGTGACCGTGAACCGGACGCGGCCGTCGTCGTCGCAGTCGAGGCGGACGCGCACGGCGCTGGCCCGGCGCGAAGAGCCGAGCGCCGATCGTGCGGCGCGCCCGTGACAGACCCGACGCGAAGCGAAGCACGGTCTCGACGTCGGGCGCGAACCGATCGGTCGGCACGAGCGTGAAGCTCGCGCGCTCCCGGAGCGCGCGGCGGCAGGCCAGCTGACGCCCGACGACGACCAACAGGCCGACGCTCACGGCTCCTGCAGAAAGCAGCAGGAGGACCGTGAAGGCCGGGAGAGCTCGGAGCCAGACGGGGACGTGGGAGACGACCGCCCGGAGCATGGCGCCCTCCAGGGCCAAAGCGTAGGTCTCGTCCTGCTCCGGCGGCCAGAACAGCTCCGAGTCCTCCGGCCGACGAAGATCCGCGGGAGGCGGGGGTGCGGGCGCCGTAACGAGCCGTCGCAGTCGCTCGTCGACGTCCGGTCCGCTCTCGTTCCAGCGAACGATCGTGAGGGCGTCGACCACCGCCTTGCGCAGCGTCGGCACCGCAGCGGTCAGCGCAGGACGCAACTCGCGTCGCATCTCCGGCGCCAAAGGCAACAGCAACAACACCTCGGCGACCCGCTCGGCGTCACCCTCATGCGCCAGATGGCGAGCCGCGGCATCGCGAGCCACCACCGACAGGGTCTCCTGCGTAACGTGGACACCGTCGCATACCGCCTCGACGAAGGCGATGAGTTCGTCGGCGCCTCCATCAGCAGCCAGCGCGTCGGCCCACTGCTGGGCGATCGTCGCCGACAGGCCCGCCCCAAGCGCGAGCGATGCCCACAAGTCGGACGACCGTCGCGCATCGGCGATCCAGCGGCTGGGTTCCGGCGCGCCGTCCAGCGCCGGTCCCCAGGCATGGCCGAGCTCTGCGAACTGACGGATCCTCGCCACCAGCGCACCGCCGTCGAGCGAGAAGAGCGCCACCTCGGTCCAGAACGCGATGCTCTCTTGCGCCGCTCCGCGGGCCGCGCCAGGCGCCTGGCCGAACTCCTCGAGGAGCGCCGACGCGACGCGTGCGCGCACCTCCGCCGCATCCACACCGGCACCCGAGACCGCCGCGGACGACAGCACCCGCGGTGTCACGGTGATCGCCTCCCGCGCGTCGACCAGCGAAAGCCCGCCAGCCTCCACGACACCGCGACGTCTCGCCTCGACCTCCCAGCGGTCGACCACGTCCATAAGCGCCCGATGGAGGAGCTTGGCGCGCGAGCGGGGCAGGTCGCCTGGATCGTCGCTGCGCACCGCGATCAGGGCAAGGACGACGATCGTCAGCGGCGTACGGCCGAGGGCGGCGTCGCCGTTCGATGGACGAGTCGATCCATCCGCGGCGCTCGGCGATCCACGGCTCGGGTGACTCCGCCGGGGCAGCCGCACGCAGAATCGCGTCTATCGTCACCCCGGGGTGGTCCGGCGGATGCAGCTCCAGTTCAGGCAGTCCCAACGGTCGCGCGTCCTCGATCGCGACAGGGCGCGTAGCGATCACTACTTCCACGCCTTCGTGGAGGTCTTCCAAGGAGCGGATCAGGTCCGCGACCAGCGCCGGTCTCCGCGGCGCACCTCGTCCAGCCCGTCGAGCAGCAACAGGCAGCGGCCGTGCCTTAGCTCGTGGGCCAAAGCGGCGCGCAGCGTCGCTCGCTCGCCGCCTGCGACGTGCCCGACCGCGGCGTCCAGCAACGCATCGAGCATCTCCCCAGGACGCCTGGCCAGCCGCTGTAGGTGGACGACGATCGGGGTCGGATGGCCGGGACGGCGCACCCAGTGCGCGGCGGCGGTGCGCAGCGCGGTGCTCTTGCCGCCTCCGGGTTCTCCCACAAGAAGGACTCGGCCACGACGGCGCAGCGCCAGCAGCCAAGCAGCCCCGAGGGGGCTATCGTCCTCGGGGACGTTCACCCGGATGCTGGCGTCAGCGACGTCGAATGGCAGGTCGCACAGCTCCGCCAGCGCGCCGAAGAGGCGGAGCGTCGTCCCTCCCGCACGGCCCTCGCCCGGTGGTCGTACAGCGCCTTCGCGCAGGCAATGGGCGAGGTCGGCGCCGCTGACGAAGACGGCGGGTATCCGCGACGGGACAAGGCTTGCGCCAGCCCGAGCGCGTCGTGACCTGCACGGGCCCGGGCCAGCGCTCGCACCTCGTCGGTGAGATCCCGAGTGCATCACGACCGCGTCCCGCCGGTACGACGTGACCGTCCAGTCGGGCGATAAGCATCCCGTCCCCGTCGCCCACCATCGGGTTGGTCTCCCAGATGATGAGCCGCTGGGCGACGCGATACAGCTCGTCTACGCCAAGGCCGCAGGCCCGGGCAATGTTCCCAAAGGCGTTCCAGGCTGCCGCGTCTCGGGGCAAGGGATCCCCGAACGCAACATGTCGTCGTTGGTCCAGCAGGTGCCGCAGATCGCGAACCGGCCCGGAGGGACGCGCACAAGCGAGGACGAGCCGATCGCCGTCGTTCAACTCACCCCTCACAGATTCCGTGAACTGGCGAAGCGCGGCTCCGAACGAAGCATGGGGATCCCTTCGCAGCCGGACGGCATGCTTGGCCTGCACGAACAGCGCGTGTCGTCGTCGAGCGTCACCAGGAGGTCGTCGACGGGATCGTCGGTCTCAGCCTGTAACAGTCGCGGGACGGCGGCGCTGCCTACCGTCAAGCCGACGTCTTCGAGAGGGGTCCGGCGTATCAGCGTTGTCGCCAGCAGCGCGCCCACCCGAGCGCGGTACTCCGAGCCCGTCTCGGCCGCGGCGCCGCCGATCGCGCCCGCAGCCGCTGTCCGCTCAATTGCCACCTCTTCAGCCTAGGTTGCTGCTCGGCCAGAGCTCTACACAGCGATCTGCTCCTCTACGTACCCCTACCCCCGCAGTGAGCGAGCCACCCGGCGCGGCACGCGCGGAGGAGATCTCTGCCCCCCGTCAAGGTCTCCGCACGCAGGAATTCCCCTCAATCACCACGGCTGCGAGCGTCAGGATTCGAGCGCCTCGTCGTCGTATGGCCGATCCGCCCGACATCACCCGCCCGCGCGGCTCCGCCTCCGCACCGCCTCCACCGCCACTCGCGTCACCGGACGCGCTCGGCGATGGCCTACTCGCCCGCCTCGTGCGCGAGGGCGCGGTCATCGCCGAGCCGTCGCTGCCCGGCGACGCGCTGATCGTCCGGGCCGAAGGGGCGTACTGGCGCGCGTACGACCTGCGCTCGTCGGACGCCGCCGAGCGCCGGCGTGTCCAGGTCGCGGTCGAGATCGGCCTCGACCTCGACGAGATTCCCGGCGTCCTCCCGCTCGACGGCGTGGTGGAAGACGCCGGCTGGGTCCTGCTCCGCCACCCCGACGTCGGACCGACCCTGCGCGAGCACCTCGACGCCGTCCGCGCCGGAACGACGCAATCGCTAGGCACACCGCGCTACGTCGAACTCCTCGTCGACGCGTCCTGCACGCTCGAGGCGCTGCACGAGCGCGGCTTCGTCCACCGCGACGTGCGGCCCGAGACGCTGTTCCTGGTCCAGGATGCCCGCCAGCTCCTCGTCGGCGGTCTGAGCGTTGCGCGGCAATACGGCTTCGCGCCCGGTTACGACGGCGCGACCCGTCACCGGCTGCGACTTAGAGGTCGCGATCGACACATCGCACCGGAGCAGTTCGCGGGCGAGACCGGGCCATCCGTGGACGAATACGCCCTTGCGGTCACCGCGTACGACGTCCTGTCCGGTCCGGGCATGACGCCATTGACCGGGCCCGTCGACGCCGTGCTGCAGCGCGGCATGGCGCAGAGCCCGTCCCAGCGCCACGCGACGACGGCGGCGTTCGGCACGGCATTGACCGAGGCGATGCGCGTCGAGGCGCCGCGCAGCATCGCCGACCGAATCGAGGCGTGGTCGCCGCCATGGCGAGCCGGCCTTGTGCCGGCGGTGTTGATCGCCATGCTGGGCGTGCCGCTTCTCTACAGCGCGGGCCACGACTTCCGCGATCTCGGGGTCGTCTTCAGCGTCGCGCTGACCGTCAGCGCGATCGCGATCGGGGCGATCATGACGATCGGGATCGTCGGCCTGGCGGGCGCGATCAGAGGCCGACGCACGAGATGGAGCCTGCTGTGGGTCACCCGCTGGTGGGTGCCGCCACTGGCGGTGGTCGGCCTCGTGGGAGCCCGAGGGCTGAGCTTCGACGCCGACGCGTTCGGCCGGCTCTACTGGCCGCTGATCGGGCTCTTCGCCCTCCGGGCCGTGCTGGCCCCAGCGCCTCCGCGAAGCGGGCTGTGGCTGGTGCGCGCGCTGCGCCGCGGATCGCGCTTCGCCGGACCGGGCGGCGCTCGGCGCGTCGCGGTGCTGACCGGCGGACTGGCGGTGACGCTCGCGGTCATCGTCGGCCCGGTGCTGATCGGACGTGGCCGTCCGGTGGCCCCGACGCTTTCAGCGCTGGACGTCGGCCCGATGAACGCCGTCTGGGACTTCCGCGGCGCGCTCTACGCCGGCGACCGCGCCTACGTCTGTAAGAACCTGCTGCGCCTGCCGGCGCGCGACGACCGCCCGCCGTGCGACGACTTCCTACGCCTCGTCGGAGCGGTCCAGCGCGCCGACCCGGTCGTGCGCAACCGCGTGGCCGCCTATGGGATCGGCAAGAACCTCCCGGACTACCGCCTCGAGCCCCTGCCAGCTCCTAAGGGGCGCCAGATGTGGCTGGTGCAGTCCTCGGTGAAAGGGCGCTACGCCGGGTCGATGTGGAACGCGGCGTCCGGTCAGTCCGACCGTTACGAGGTGAGCATGTCGCGTGAGGCGCCACGCCGCCTGAACGCCGAGGACTCACGTTCGAACTGGCTCTACGACGTGGGCTGGGACGGCCGCGGGTGGCGGATCACCGGCGTGCGCGCCTGCACGGTCGGCGGGCCTGGGACCGGCAAGAACCCCGCCGACTGTGACATCACCGACGGGATCTCCGCGGCGGCTGTCGAGCGCATCCTGGAGGCCCAGCACCCGTGACCTCGTTCGACCTCGGCGAACCTGCGCCGTCGCTTCCGGACAACGGGCCGCTGGCCGAGCTCGCGACGCACGCGACGATCCTGGCCGAGCCGGCCCGCGCCGACAGCCCATGGGTGCTGGCCTACCTCGACATCGTGGTCAAGGCCTATAACCTGGCGGGGTTCCGACCCCTTGACCGCCGTCGCGCACACGCCGAGGCAGAGGTCGCATTGGAGCTCGCCGACGTCCCCGGCGTGGTTCCCGCCCTATCGGCGCATGAGGAGGACGACTGGCTGCTGATCGAGATGGTCCGCATGGGCCCGTCGGTCGCCGACCACCTCGCGGCCGTCCACGCGGGGCAGGCGGCGCCGTATACGCCGCAGCAGTGGGCGACCTGGTTCGAGCGCGTCGCGAACACGCTGCGCGAACTGCACCGGCGCGGCATCGTGCATCGCGACATCAAGCCCGGCAACCTGATGTTCGACCGCGACGGCGCCGAGCTGCTCGTAGCCGACTTCTCGATCGCCTCACGGCAGCGGCGCTTCCGTCCCCGACCCGAGGCCCAGCAAGTCGAGGGGACCGACCGCTACATCTCGCCCGAGCAGCTGCGCGGGCGGCTGGGCCCGGCCGCCGACCAGTACGCCCTGGGCGTCACCGCGGCGGAGGCCTTCGCGACCTGCGGAACGACCCCGGCGGTCGACGACGTCCTGCGCCGGGCCACCTCGCACGAGCCGGAGCACCGGTACCCGGCGATCGACGACTTCGGGCTGGCGCTCCGGGAGGCGGTCGACGACACCGCACCCCGTCGGCTGTCCCGGCGACTGGAACGCGTCGCGCCCGCGTGGCGCGAGGGCTGGGTCCCGGGCCTCATGGCCGCGCTCATTACCTACGTGGTCGTACTGCTGATGCGCTCGTCCGCGGTGAACCCGCAGACCGGGCTGATCGTGCCCGCGCTGGTCTTCGGCCTGATCTGCCTGCTCTTTCGCATGAGCGCGTTCCTGCGCCGCGGCCGGACCCGGCCGCGCCTGCCGTTCGCCGACCGGCCGTGGTTTCCGCTGGTCCTGTTCGCGATCGCGTTCGTGGCGGGCGCGCCGTTCATGGTCAGCGAGCCGAGCCTGCGCGGCAAGGTGTTTACCTACTCGGCGGTCGGCTCCGTCGCCCTCGCGAGCTGGCTCGGGGCGACGCGGCACGACGCGGGCGGCTCAGTCATCGCCATGGTGCGCCACTGGGAGCGGCGACGCGCACGACACCGCGAGCAACCGCTGCGCTGGTGGGGTGGCCGCGCGATCCTGCTCGGCGTCCTGGCCGTACTGGCGTTCCTTCCCGTGGCCGTGGCACACCAGTGGCCGTCGGAGCCTTCCGGGCCGAGCACGGGCGAGGACATGTGGTCGACCCAGGTCGTCGCCCGGTTCCGCGAGCGACTGCTAGCGGGCAACGTGGCCCGTGCCTGTCGCAGCGTCCGCTTCCCACCCGATGCAGGCAACGTGCCGTGCGCGACATGGGCACAGCGGGCCGCGACGTGGATGCGCCAAGAGGTCGCCGCGGGCGCCCCGCGCCTGACCGTCGGGCAACTGGGCGACGTCGGGACGATCTACGCCAGCGGCGGCGACCGGTTCGGCCGCCCGTTCTGGACGCTGCGCGACGGAGCTACGGGACGCACGATCATCGGCGACACGCTGCGGACCGATCAGCACGGCCGCGTGTGGGAGGTTGACATCAGTCGCCTGCCGCCGAAGCACGAGCCGGGCGCCGAATCGCATCGGTACTGGAATTACGAGGTCGCCCTGTCCAAAGGCAAGTGGTACATCACGTCGGTCAGCGCGTGCGACACGCGACAGGACCCGATCTGCCTGCACCTGTCGAACATCGCGCCGGCGGACCTCCCGAGCCGGCAACCCTAGCCCTGGGCGCCTCGAAGGTAGGGAAAGGCGCGAACCGCGGCGTCGGCGACGCTGCCGGGATCGTCGCCGGTGAGGAACAGGCGAACCTCGGGGAGTCCACGCAGGGCCTTGAACCGTTCATAGGCGGCGGTTCGGCCAGCGTACGCGGCGCGTCCGGCGGCCACCACCGACGGCGGGCGCGACGGCGCCGAGTCGCGCTGGGCGACCAACGCCCGCGCGAAGTCCTCCAGCTCGGCCGGGCGAATCCGCAGCGTCGCGGGGCCGCCCCCGGGGTCGCGACGTGGCGTGGTCGTGCCGGTCCATCGCGCCGGAAGCAGTTCGAATCGCAACTGCAGCGTGTCCGCAAGCACGAGCAGGAGACCGTCGGAGACGGGTACGGCTGCTTGCGGTTGCAGCGTGCGCCAGGCGCGTTCATCGGCGTCCCACTCCCGCGTGCCGTTGGCCGAACCGCGATCGTGCACCGTCCATGAGTGGTTGCCGGCCTGCAACAGCAGGTGGATCCGAGAGACGTCCGCGGCTGCAGGCCCGACCAGGCGCGCTGCCGCCTCATCGCCCCGGCCGATCAAGACGAGGTCCTGGCGGACGACGTGGGTGACGCCCGGATCCGGCTCGCCGACGAACGTCGCCTCCGACGCCATGATCCGCAGCTTGACGTTGCCGAGCACGAGCGCGCGGGGTCCTTGTGTCTGACTGTCCACGCCGGCCATTCTCGGCGTCCAGGACGAAAGGACGGAAGTCCGGACGGCCAGGTTCCTCAGCGCGGTTCACTCTCCGCATGAAGCTCGATCTCAGCCATCTCGCCTCCGCCTCCGCGCCGGGCGCCGGCGTTGCCGCCCTGCTCGGCGGGCTGCCGACGTGGGCCGGCGCGGCGATCCTGGTCGCCACGATGCCGTGGTGGTGGCTGTGGATGCGCTATGAGCAGGCGGCCACGTTCGCCATCGAGCAACGCGGACTGCGTCAGGCGATCCGCACACGGCACCCCTGAGCGGAAGCCCGGCCGGAATTCCTGCAACTGGGTGGCCGGTCGTCAAACGACGCGCACGACGGCCAAGGACCCTGAGGTTGTCATCGGACGCTTGCCGGGACGGCCGCACGGTCGGCCGCAACGCTTCGGCCTGACGAACTGCGGAGCACTCGTTATAGCTCTAGGAAGGGAGCTGTAGGTTTTGGCTGTGTACGTCAGCGAGCTGCGCGCCAAGAACTTCCGCAATCTCGAAGGCAGTTTCCCGATCTGCTCGCCTCTGGCGGTCCTGGTCGGCGAGAACACCACCGGCAAGAGCAACGTGATCGACGCGCTCCGCACCGTGCTCGAGCCAGAGGCCGGGCCACGCGCGCGACATTGGCTACGCGAGAGCGATTTCCGCCAGACCGCCGAAGGCAAGGGGGACGCCGACGAACTAGACCTGGAAGTCGTGTTGAGCGGTCTGGATGCGGCCGCCCAGAGCCGCATGGTGACCTGCCGCACCGGGTCCAAAGACGCGCCGGATACCGCGCGGATCCGGCTGCGCGCCAAGCTCGGCGCCGACGGCAGGATCCAGACGCGTTGGATCGGCGGTGACGGCGAAGCCGGGGAGCCAGAGCCCCACGCCCGCGAGGCCGTCCGCTTCGTCTACCTGCACCCGCTGCGTGACGCGGCCAGCGACCTCCGGCCCGGTCGGGACAACCGGCTGGTCCCGCTGCTCAGCACACTCGCGCCGGCCAACCACGACGACCGCAACGCGATCGAGGAGGTCGCCCGGAAAGCCAACGAGGCGCTCGACGAGATCACGGCAATCCAAACCGCGCGTACGCACCTCGCCACACGCCTGGGCGGCATGACCGGCTCGGGGCGCTTCACCCAGAAGAGCGGTCTGGTCTTCGCCGATCCCCGCTTCGAGCGCGTCGTTGGCACGCTCCGCGCCCAGATCGGCCAGTTCGCCGCGCTCGAGATGGAGCAAAACGGCCTCGGCTACAACAACCTGCTCTACATGGCGGTCCTGCTCGCGGCCATCGCCAACGCTCCGAGCGACACCGAGCCCACGCGGCGCGTCCTGCTCGTCGAGGAGCCCGAAGCGCATCTGCACCCTCAACTCCAGGAGCTGCCGATGCACTTCCTCGACGGCCAGGCGGCCTCCTCCACCCAGGTCATCGTCACCACCCACTCGCCGAACTTCGCGGCGTCCGCGCAGGTCGACCGACTCACCGTCATGGCCCGCGCGACCGACGCCGAGCTGCCCAAGGGCCGGACGCCACGCGACTTCGGCCTCGATCCCAAGCGGCGCAAGCACCTGCGGAGTTTCCTCGACGTCACCAAGGCCTCATTGTTCTTCGCGCGGGCCGTGATCCTCGTCGAAGGCGTCGCCGAGCAGTTGCTGGTCCCTGCCATCGCCGCCCACCTCAAGCGCCCGCTGGCGCCCAGCGGCGTCAGCGTGATCAACGTCGACGGCGTTGCGTTCCCGCCGTTCATGGACCTCTTCGGTCCCGGGAAGCTGCCATATCGGCTGGCCGTGATTTCCGACGGCGACCGGCAAGCCGCTGACGACGACACCGACGACGAGCCCGAAGAGCTCTCCGCGCGCGTCCAAGCTCGCCGGCCGCGCCACCGAGAACGTGCAGATCCATCTAGCGGAGCGGACCCTCGAATGGGACCTCGCACAGGCCGGGAACTCCGAGATCATGTTCGCGGCGCTCGCCGAGGTCAAGGTGGATATCCACTTGCGACGGCCGCACGGTCGGGGTGCCCTCGTAGCGAATGCGGAGCGTACGTGAGGGGCCGTGCTTCGCGGTGAGGAAGTTGTAGGACCCGCTCGCGCCGGTCTTGAGTGTGCGCACGGGCTGCCAACTCGCGCCGGGGACGTCGATCAGCTCGGACACCGCGACCGCGGTTGCCCCCATCGACTTGTTCTCCTTGTCGCCCAGCCGCCCCCGCAGTCGCGTCCGGTGCCCGTACCGCAGCTGGAGGCGCGTCGCGAGATACCGAACGCGCTTGCCCTTGCACTTGCGCGTCTGAAGACGTCCGCCGGTGATGTGCGTCGGCGCCCGCAGCGGAAGGGTCACGGTCACGGGGGTGCCGTCCGACAGCGTCGTGGTGCTGCACTCGTTGCCGGCCCGATCAACCGCGTGCCCTCGCAGGTCGTACACACCAACGCATCGTGCGGCTTGAAGTCGATCGCGCCCGAGCCGATCCCGCTGGTCGCGTCCGACGCTTGGACGACACGCGCGTCGGGTCGGCCGGATCGATCGGAGAGAACACGGCGGTCGGCGCTGCGGTGTCGGCACGAAGATGGACAACTACCCCGTTGTTGATCGCGATCGGCTTGTTGCCGCTGATCCATCCGTCCGCCCCGAGTCCGCCGGAGACGCTGTTGATCGCGGGCAGTGAGTCGCCCTGGAGCCGCACGGCGGCGGATGCCAGCCGCGCATACGCCGACAGGTAGTTGTGGGCCGCGTCGCCCGCGGCCAGGGGACACGAGCTCGTCGGGCACGCCACGTCGATGTACATGACTTGGCTTCCGCCGGGCACGCCGATCCACCGGGCGGCGCCGCCTCGCGCGGGCCGCCAGGTCGTCGGCGAGACACCGTCCAACATCGCGCGGTGCGACCGGTGCGACGGGCGGATGCACGGCCAGAAGTCCGGCAAGAAGGGACTGCCGCGGTACTACTGCACCACCCGCAAGAAGGCGAAGGACGCGTGCGGCCAGCCGCTCGCGCCGGCCAGCGAGATC
>DATJTU010000367.1:0-15992 GCA_035503015.1 Acidimicrobiales bacterium
GAGAAGCTGGCCCACCTCGTCAGGAGGGCGGCTGATCTGTCGGGGGTGGGGAGGGCTGCCGCGAGCGCGTCGGCTCGGGCCCGTCCCTTCGCGCCGGTGATCGGCGCCTTCACGTTCTGCTTCGCGGTCTTGGGCGCGGGATTCGCCGTCGGCATCGGGGGCTCGGCCGTCGCCCCGCGCGACGCGGCGCACGCGCACGGACCGCATGCACACATCGATGCGCAGCTGACCGACAGCCCGGGGAACGCTGCAGCGCGCCAGCTCGGTGCAACGGCAGCCTCGCAACTGGCGCCAGCCACCTCGGCGCCGGCCGCTGCGTCCGCCACGATGGCCGACGAACCACCGCTGGCCCCGCGGGAGGACTTTGCCTTCGCGCCTTACTGGACCCTGCCGCAGTCGTCGAGCTTCGACATCACCGGCCTCTCGACGCTGGCGTACTTCTCCGTCGACGTCAACCCCAACGGCACGCTCGACGAGAGCGGCCCGGGGTGGAACGGCCTCGAGAGCCAGGACCTCGCTGACCTGATCACCCGGGCGCACGACGGCGGCGAGCGTGTGGTCTTGACGATCACTGACTTCACGCAGAGCTCGCTCGACGCGCTGACGTCGTCGCCGAGCGCACCGGCGACCCTGTCGGCTGCGCTCATCCCGCTGTTGCAGGCGAAGGCGCTCGACGGGGTGAACTTCGACTTCGAGGGTGAGGGCGGCGGGGACCAGTCAGGCCTCACCAACCTCATCACGTCGGTGGCAGGAAGCCTCCGCGCTGCCGACGCGCACTGGCAGATCACGATGGACACGTACGCGTCGTCCGCCGGAGACCGCAGCGGCTTCTACAACATCGCGGCGCTGGCGCCCGCAGTCGACGCGTTCTTCGTCATGGACTACGAGCTCAACCTGGCCGGTTCGACCTCGTCGGCCTCGCCGCTGACCTCGGGCCAATTCAGCAGCCAGACGACGCTCGCGCAGTACACCGCCGCCGTGCCGGCATCGAAGGTGATCCTCGGGGTGCCCTTTTTCGGGATCGACTGGCCGACCAACGACGGCACGATGGCTGCCACGGCCACCGGGGGCGCAGCCGACATCCCCGACTCCCAAGCCCAGACGAACGGTCCGGAGTACTGGGATCCGGTCACCGACACCGCCTGGACCAGCTACCAGGTGGGCGGCCAATGGCACGAGTCGTACTACGAGGGGGAGAACGGGCTCTACGACGTCTCGCAGCTGGCGTCCCACTACGGCGCGCGAGGCGTGGGGATCTGGGCCCTCGGGATGGAGAGCGACGACGCCCAGATGATCGCGTCGCTCGACGGCATCTCGCCGGGGGCGCCACCCGGAAGCGGGCCCCAGTCGACCTCGTCGTCGGCGAGTGCGCCCGCGCTGGCGGCACCGGCGCCGGGTGGTGGCACCGGTCCGGCGAGCTCGGACGCCACGCCGGCCACCGTGGCGGCACCGGCGGCCGGCGTCGCGGGCGGCAGCGGGGGAGCCACGAGTGCTGACAACACGCCGGCGAATACGGCGCCGGCCGCTGCGGCGACGACCACGACCACCGCGCCCTTCGTCACCGGGGTCTACAACGGCGCAACCGTGGCACTCACCCCGATCGCCTCGAGCGAAGTCCTCGGCGTGGTCCCCGCGGGCATCCTCAGCGACTTCCAGACCGACGAGGTCGAGTACTCCTGCCTCGACGGCGTGACGCTCAACGTCTACGACAACGTGAACGGGAAGGCTGTGGCTGAGGCGGTGACGCCGACCGATTGCATGGCGCAGGACTTCCAGCTGCCCTAGATCCTGCGTCGGTGCAGGTCGCGACCGGTGCGGCCCGACGATGGGATCCGTCGCCCTGCCGGTAGCGTTGAGCGCGGCCATGGAGACGGCATCGGCGTCGACGGACAACGCGGCGGAAGCTGACACGGCGGCCGGACAGGCCAGCCGGTTCCCCCTCGCCATCCGGTCCCAGCGGGTCCTTCAGGTGGTGTTGGGCCTGTTCTGGATCCTCGACGCAGCCCTCCAGTTCCAGCCCTTCATGTTCGGCCGTGGCTTCGTCACCAGCTTCATCTTGCCCAACGCGCAGGGGCAGCCTTTCGTCCTGGGCGACTTCATCACGCACATCGGCAATTTCCTCGCGCCCGACGTCGCTGTCTGGAACACGTTCTTCGCCTTGATCCAGCTCTTCATCGGCGTGGGGCTCCTCTTCCGGCGCACTGTGCGCCCGGCGTTGGCGGTTTCGTTCGCCTGGGCCCTCGGCGTGTGGGTGATCGGCGAGGGGATGGGCATGATCCTCACCGGCACGGCCAGCGCGTTGACCGGGGCGCCGGGGTCGGTGCTCATGTACGGACTCCTGGGACTGATGGCTTGGCCGCGCGCTCCTCGGGGGAGCGGGCACGGCGGCGAACAACCGGTGGGCATCGCGTCCTCCGCGGCGGCACAGGGCATCGGCCGTTCGATCACCCCGCTCGCTGTGTGGGCCGGGTACTGGTGCCTGGCCGCTGTGTTGTTCGTGTTGCCGGACAACCGGACGACGACGTCCGTCCAGAGTGCGATCACCGGGATGGCCGACGGCACGCCGGGTTGGTATGCCACGTTCCTGACGCACCTCGGGAACGTGTTCTCGACCACCGGCACCGAGACCGCCTGGGTACTCGCCATCGTCTCGGTGGTCATCGGCGTGGGCCCGCTGGTGGCTCGGCGACCAGGTTGGTTCCTCGCCGCCGGGGCGCTGCTCGCGTTCGCGTGGTGGATCGCGGGCCAAGGCCTCGCGGGCAACGTCTTCAGCGGGTCGGACACCGACCCGAACACGGGCCCGTTGGTCATCGTGTTGGCGGCCGCGATGGTGCCGACGGTCATCGCAGCCCGAGGTGCGTGGCGTTCCCCCGCAGCCGAGATCATCCGCCGTAGTCCGGCCGCAGCCGGCCTGGGCGCCGCCGCGCTCGGTGCTGCCCTCGTCCTCAGCGCGAGCTACCCCGCCGCCGCGCCAGAGTCGGCTTCGAGCTCGATGGGGGGCATGACCATGGACGCCAGCGACAGTGGCGCAATGGCCGGCGCCCCTTCGCAGTCGGCCACGGGGAGCACATGTCACCCCAACCAGTCGGGGCTCAAGATCTCGGGGCTCGACCTCGCCAACACGCCCTACATGATCATGGGTGGCACCAACGGCATGGACATGAACGGGGCGGATGCCAGCGCCGCAGCAGGGTTCAACACGACGACGCCCAACTGGCATTACTCCGGCCCCGCCCTGCCCAACGCGGAGGCGCAGGCGCTCCTCGCCGACGGGAACAACGGGCCGAACGACATCGCCATGGCGAAGAACGGGTGCGCACCGAAGCTCACCGCGGCGCAGGCGATCGGCGCACAGCAGTATGTCCAGCAGACCAGCGCAGCAGTCGCGCCGTATGCCACGCCGGCCGCGGCCATGGCGGCGGGCTACGAGCCGGTGTCGCCGACCGACTACCCGGTCGTGTACTACGTGAACCCCAGCATCGTGGCCACCAACGCGACAGCACAGCGGGCGCTCGACCCGGCACACGTCGACGGCCTCGTGTACGCGACGACGCCGTCGGGAGAACAGGTACTGGCTGCCGCCATGTACATCCTCCCCTCCACGGCGGCGGAGGTGCCGATGCCGTACGGGGCGCTCGTGCAGTGGCACCGCCGCACCCAGGTCTGCGGTCCCGGGACCACGACGGCGGCGGCGTCGACGACTCCCCTCGCGATCACCGGTTCGCCGCCGTGCCCGAGCGGCTCGGTCCGGCAGCCCACGCCCTATCTCTCGATGGTCTGGCAGGTCCCGGTGGCCGGGGGTGCGTTGGCGATCCAACCACCCGACATCCAGATCGTCGAGGCTGCGATCATGCAGTCGGAGGGCACGCTGCAGAATTCAGCGGGCGTGACACCCGGAGGGGCCTAGCCAAAAGGATGAGGCCGGGGGCGGAATCAGCCTCGCGGGGGAGCGATTCGCCCGGCGCGGTTCCGTAGCCTTCTCGACATGGCGGCGTCACCAGACGTGACCGAGCGCGTGCTGGCGTGGGCGCGCATCGACTTCTCGCCTCCGCACCGGCTCCCGCAGTGGTGGCGTGTCGTGCTGGCGACGGTCCTCGCCGTCGGGCTCTCTCTCGCCGCCGACGCGCTCCTGGTGCTGGCGGGAACGCATCTGTTCCCCGCGACGAAGGGCTACGCCCACTTCGCCTTCAGCGACTACGCAAAGTTGACGGTGATCGGCGTCCTGATCGCCTGCGCAGCCTGGCCGGTGGTCACCCGCATCAGCAGCGCGCCGCGCTGGCTCTTCTTCCGCCTGGCGATCGCGGTGACGGTCGTGCTCTGGCTGCCGGACCTCTACATCTGGCACCAGGGTCAGCCGGCGCATGCCGTCGCCGTGCTCATGGTGATGCACCTCGCGATCGCGCTGATCACCTACAACCTCCTGGTCCACCTCGCACCGGTGCGGCCGGGCCGCCCCGGGGGCGACGCGGCGGCGAGCTCGCCGCTCGCGGGACGAGCACGTACCTCAGGTGCGCGGCGCGATCACATCCACCGCGGCTAGCACGTCGTCGCCGGGGCGCCACGCGCCGGCGGCCACATTGGCGGTGATCTGGTCCGGTCGGGTGGCGCCCGCGATGACCGATGCCACGGCGGGACGCGTGAGCAGCCACCCGATGGCCAGGTCGAGGACGCTGTGGTCGTTGCGGCGGGCGAGGCCCTCGAGCGCCGCCACCGTGGCCAACCGCTCGCCCGAGAGGTCGGCCGCGGCATGGTCGCCCAGGTTGGTGAGGCGAGCACCTTCGGGCAGCGGCTCGCCGGGGCGGTATTTGCCGCTGAGCAACCCCTTCGCCAGCGGGAAGTAGGGCAGGAACGCCATCCCGGTTCGCTCGCACTCGTCGAGGACGCCATCCGTCTCGGGGGTCCGCGCCAAGATCGAGTACTGGTTCTGGACACTCACGAAGCCCGGCGCATCGGACGGCGTGGCGGCGGCAGCCTCCTCGAGCAGTGGCTCCCCGAAGTTCGAGCAGCCGAACTCTCGCACCTTCCCTTCGGCGACGAGCTCGTCGAGCACCCCGATCGTCTCGGCGATCGGGGTCTTCGTGTCGGGGACGTGGAGCTGGTAGAGGTCGATGCGGTCGGTGCCGAGCCTGGTCAGGCTGTCTTCGATCGCCGTACGCACATAGGCGGGGGCGGCGCCCCCTTCGTGTCCCTCGTACGGCGCGCCGAACTTGGTCGCGAGCACGATCTCGTCGCGCCGTGCACCGAGTGCCTCGCCGAGGTAGGTCTCGCTCTTCGCGCCGCCGTACATGTCGGCGGTGTCGAACAGGGTGATGCCGGCATCGAGGGCCGCGCCGACGACGGCTGCGGTCTCGGCGCGCCCGATGCGACTGCCGAAGTTGTTGCATCCCAGCCCGACGACGCTGACGGTCAGCGATCCGATCGTGCGCGTCTCCATCGGCCATCTCCTCTGCTCTGGACGTCGGTTCCGCGCCGCCGGGGAGGCGATGACCCGAAGCCGGCAGTACTGTACCGGCGGGCCCTGGTCGACGAGCCCGACGAGGCGACGAGCGCGAGGTGAGAGACATGGCAGCAGGCGCAGTGGACGTGTCCGTGGCGGCGGCGCCGGACGAAGTGTGGGAGAAGGTCGGCGACTTCGCCGGTGTGGCGGCGTTCTTCCCCGGCATCGATTCCTTCCGCACCGAGGGTGACGACCGCGTCATCGGCATGTTCGGCATGGAGATCCGGGAGCGGCTCCTCGCCAAGGACGACGAGAACCGCGTGATCACGTATTCGGTGATCGAGGGCGTGCCGATCGACACCCACACCGCGACGATCTCGGTCGAGCCGGACGGGGAGGGGTCCAAGGTGATCTGGGCGTACGACGTCACGCCCGACGAGATGGCGCCGATCTTCGGTGACACCTACAAGGCTGCCTTGGCCTCGCTGGAGGGGATGCTCTCCTAGCGGATCCGGGGTCTGCCGCAGTTGGCCCCGACCCGTGCCCCCACCAGGGGATTGCGTGCGCCGGCCGGCTGCTCGTTTACCCTGAGCCCGTGACCCGACGCGCGGCGGACGCGGGGGCGGACAGCGCACCCCCATTGCCTCGACGGCCGCCGGCGCGCCCGCTGACCGAGGACGTGCCTCGGATCTACCCTCGCCGTCTCCCTGACCCGACGCGCCGGCAACTCCTCCGGCGTAGCCGCACCATCACCAAGGTTGTCGCCGTCCACTTCACGCCGACCGTCCTGCGCCAGCTGCGGACGATTCGCCACGGCGCCCTGCCGGCCGCGCAGCTCGCGCGCCCGCTCCGCAAGAGCTTTCAGGACCTCGGTGGCACGTTCATGAAGTTCGGCCAGATCATCGCCTCGTCGCCTGGCATGTTCGGTGACGACGTGGCCGACGAGTTCCGTGCCACTCTCGACACCGGTCCCGCCGTGCCCTTCGCGGATGTGCGCCAGCGCGTGGAGGAGGACCTTGGCCTCTCGCTCCGCGACGCCTTCACCGCGTTCGACCCCGTCCCGATCGGCACTGCGTCGATCGCGGTCGTCCACCGGGCGCGGCTGCTCGATGGGCGCCTCGTCGCGGTGAAGGTGCTGCGCCCCGATATCGAGCAGGTCGTGGCCACCGACCTCGATCTCATGCAGCCGCTGCTCGAGATCCTGGTGCGCCAGACCGGCGACCAGATGGCCGGGAACGTCCTGCAACTGCTCGACGGCTTCCGGGTCCAGATCGGCGAGGAGATGGACCTGCGCAACGAAGCGCGCTCCCTCGTGCACTTCCGGCGCCTGCAGAACGAATTCGATCTCAAGCTGATGGCCGTCCCCGAGCCACACCTCCACCTCTCCGGTCGCAACGTGCTGACCATGGAGTTCTTCGACGGCGTGCCTATCGACGACCTCGCCAAGGTGGCCGACCTCGGCTACGACCCGACGCCGCTGGTGCAAGAGGTCATGCGCGCGTTCTTCCTCACCACCGTCCGCTGGGGCGCGTTCCACGGCGACGTACACGCGGGCAACATGATGCTGCTCCGCGACGGCCGCATCGGCGTCATCGACTGGGGCATCGTGGGCAGGCTCGATCCATCCACGCACAGGTTCTTCATCGCACTGCTCTCGGCCGCGATGGGCAACGAGGACGCGTGGCCGGTGGTGACGAAGCACATCACCGACGTCTACGGCCCTGCCATCAGCGTCGCCGTCGGCCTTTCGGGCGACGAGCTGACGGCGTTCTTCCGTTCCATCCTCGAGCCCGCGCTCACCCGGCCCTTCGGCGAAGTGAGCCTGGCGGGCATCATGCAGACGATCCAGCTCCAGATGGCCCAGGCCCAGGGCGTGGAGGCGCACCGGCGGAGCCTCCGCGCGATCATGCGCCGCCTGCGGACGCAGCGCCGCGTCCGTCGGTTGGCCGACCAGGCCGGCGGACTGATGTCGGAGTTCGACCGCGGCATGTTCTTGCTGGCCAAGCAGCTCATGTACTTCGAGCGCTACGGCCGCATGTTCGTGTCCGAAGTGCCCATCCTCAACGACCGGGTGTTCCTCGAGCAGCTCCTGGCGGGCGTGGACATGTCCACCCTCACCGGCTGAGCGGCTCAGCGGCTGAGCACCGGCGCAGACCGACCGGGTCGCCGGGCACCAGGGGCATCTGGCAAAAAATTGGAATGTGTTCTAGTTTCACTCGGTCCGGGCCTCCGGCCCGTGGGACTGGGGAGGTGACATGGCAAACGAGGCCGAGATCTACACGGCCGACCATGTGCTCGAGTACCCCTTCGTGCGCTCGGTGGGACCCGTCATCGGGGCCTTCTTGACCGGGCTGCGCGACGGCAAGGTGGTCGGCGTCCGGGGCAGTGGTGGCCGGGTCATCGTGCCACCGACCGAGTACGACCCCGAGACAGGGGAGGAGACCTCCGGTGCCGTCGAGGTCGGCCCCGAAGGAACGGTCACCTCCTGGTCGTGGGTGCCGCGGCCGAGGCCCAAGCACCCGCTGCAGACGCCCTTCGCCTGGGTGCTGGTGCGCTTCGACGGCGCCGACACCTCGTTCCTGCACGTGCTCCCCGCGGCAAGCCCCGACGACGTCACCACCGGCATGCGGGTGCGCCCCGAATTCGCGCCGGAGGGCGAGCGTGTCGGCCACGTCAAGGACATCGCGCACTTCGTCCCGGTCGAGGCCCCGTCGTGAGCGACCGTGAGCCCGTCACCATGATGGACGCCGCGACGCGGCTCGACTACCAGTTCACCGCGGGCGTCGCCATGAGCAAGAACTTGCACGGGTACGAGGAGGGCAAGTTCCTCGGGCAGCGTTGCCCCAAGTGCAAGAAGGTGTACATCCCCTCGCGGGGCTCGTGCCCCACCGACGGCCTGCCCACCGACGAGATCGTGGAGCTGCCCAACACGGGCACCGTCACCACGTACTGCGTCGTCAACGTGCCCTTCGCGGGCCAATCGATCGAGATCCCCTACATCTGCGGTCAGATCCTCTTGGACGGGGCCAACCTCTCGTTCATGGGCTTGCTCCAGGAGATCCCGATCGACGAGGTGCGCATGGGCCTGCGAGTCGAGGCGCTCTGGGTGCCACCGGAGGAACTCGGGCCGACGCTGGCCTCGGTCAAGTACTTCCGGCCTACCGGCGAGCCCGACGCCGACTACGAGAGCTACAAGGAGTACCTGTGAGCCGGTTCCCCACGCTCACCTCGGGCACCCGGCCCGTCGGCGTGGTGTCCTTCGCGCAGTACGACAACGTACGACGCGAGGACGCGCGCAACGAGGTCGAGATGCTCATGCCGGTGGTGGCCGAGGCGTTCGGCAACATCGGCATCACCAAGGACGACGTCGGGTTCATCTGCTCGGGCTCGACGGACTACCTCATCGGCGGACCGTTCTCGTTCGTCGCCGCCCTCGACGCGGTCGGCGTGTGGCCGCCACGGGCCGAGTCGCACGTCGAGATGGACGGCGCCTGGGCCCTCTACGAGGCCTGGGTGTTGCTCCAAGAGGGCGAGATCGACGCCGCGCTCGTCTACTGCTTCGGGCGTTCGTCGATGGGCGACCTCAGCGAGATCCTCTCGGTGCAGCTCGACCCGTACTACCTGGCTCCCCTGTGGCCCGACCCCACGTCGCTGGCCGCCCTGCAGGCGCAGGCGATGATCGATGCCGGCACGGCCACCGAGGCCGACTTCGCCGCAGTCGCAAGTCGCTCCCGCCGTTCCGCGCTGGACAATCCCAAGGCCCAGGTCGCCTACGACCGCACACCCGAACAACTCCTCGCCGAGGACTACGAAGTGGCGCCGCTGCGGCGCCACGCGTTGCCGCCGTTGACCGACGGCTGCGCGGCCATGGTCCTGGCGGCGGGGGACAAGGCCTACGAGTGGTGCGAACGTCCGGCCTTCATCACCGGCATCGACCACCGCGTCGAGACGCACTCGGTCGGGGCCCGGGACCTCACCGTGTCGACGTCCACGACGCTGGCGGGTGAGAAGGCCGGCGTCAGCGCCGGCAAGGTCGACGTCGCCGAGCTCCATGCGCCCTATGCGCACCAGGAGCTGATCCTCTCTGCTGCGTTGGGCCTCGGCGACGGGGTCAGCCTCAACCCCTCGGGCGGGGCGCTGGCCGCAAACCCGATGATGTCCGCCGGCCTCATCCGCATCGGCGAATCGGCCAAGGCGATCTGGTCGGGCCAGGCCGACCGGGCGGTGGCGCACGCCACCTCGGGCCCGTGTCTGCAACAGAACCTGGTGTGCGTCCTGGAGGGTGAGTGATGGCGGAGCGCTGCGCAGTCATCGGGGTCGGCCAGACGGTGTGCAAGGCCAAGCGGGAGGACGTCTCCATCGCGGGCTTGGTGCGAGAGGCGGCGCTTGCTGCACTGGAGGACGCCGGTCTGACCTTCGCAGACATCGACGCGGTGGTGGTGGGCAAGGCACCCGACATGTTCGAGGGCGTGATGATGCCCGAGCTCTACCTCGCGCCGGCGCTCGGCGCGGTGGGCAAGCCCATGTTCCGCGTGCACACGGCCGGGTCGGTCGGCGGCTCGACCGCGATCGTCGCGGCGCACCTCGTGGCGTCCGGTGTGCACGAACGCGTGCTCACAGTGGCCTTCGAGAAGCAGAGCGACTCCGACGCCATGTGGGCCCTGTCGGTGCCCCAACCGTTCTCGGCCCCCCTGTTGGCGGGGGCGGGGGGCTACTTCGCACCGATCATCCGCGCCTACATGCACCGTTCCAGTGCGCCGCGGGACATCGGGATGATGGTCGCCGTCAAGGACCGGCTGCACGCACTGAAGAACCCCTACGCGCACCTGCACCTGCCCGACATCTCGATGGAGAAGGTCGAGGAGTCGATCATGCTGTGGGACCCGCTGCACTACCTCGAGTCGTGCCCGTCCTCGGACGGCGCCGCCGCCATGGTCATCGGTTCGGAGAAGGCAGCGGGTGCGGCCACGGCGTCGACGGGCCGCCCACCGGCGTGGATCCACGGCATGGCCATGCGCTCGGAGCCGACGATGTTCGCCGGACGCGACCAGGTCAACCCGCAAGCCAGCCGCGACTGTGCCGCAGACCTGTACCGCCAGGCCGGCATCACGAACCCCCGCAAGGACTTCGACATGGCCGAGGTCTACGTGCCCTTCAGCTGGTACGAGCCTATGTGGCTCGAGAGCCTCGGTTTCTGCGACGAAGGCGACGGTTGGAAGCTCACGCAAGCGGGGGCGACGTCGATGATCGAGGACGGTGACATCCCGTGGAACTGCTCGGGTGGGGTGCTCTCGTCGAACCCGATCGGCGCGTCGGGGATGCTGCGCTTCTTGGAGACGGCGTTGCAGGTGCGTGGCCTCGCGGGCGAACACCAGGTCGAAGACGCCCGGCGCGCGCTCGGCCAGGCGTACGGCGGGGGCTCGCAGTTCTTCGCCATGTGGGTCGTGAGCGCGGACCGGCCCTGAGGGGCCGAGCCGACGACGACGAACGCCGCCCCGGCACCGAGAGGCTGTGCCGGTATGCTCGCCGGAGCCAAGCCAGCCTGACCAGGAGGTCTCCGTGAAGGTCGTCGTGGACTTCGACGAATGTGCCAGCAACGCGGTGTGCATGGGCATCCTGCCCGAGGTGTTCGAGGTGCGTGACGACGGGTTCCTCTACGTCCTGAACGAGCACCCACCCGAGGAATTCCGCGAGCGGCTGCGCGAGGCGGTGAACGGTTGCCCTACGGGCGCCATCTCCATAGAGGAAGACTGACGCCCGCACCATCACCTCGCATTTCGCCGGCGTCCGGGCCGCAACGGCGCACCTGATGAGAGCCCGGTGACTCCGCCGCGGGCGCGCTTCGCCCCTTCACCGACCGGTTACTTCCACGTCGGCAGCGCGCGGGCTGCGCTGTTCAATTGGCTCTTCGTGCGCCAGCACGGAGGGACGTTCATCCTCCGTATCGAGGACACCGACGAGGCGCGGAACCGGGCCGAATGGACGGACGGGATCATCGACGCACTGAGTTGGCTCGGCATGGACCCCGACGAGGGCCCGTACTTCCAGTCGGCGCAGGGCGACGCGCACCAGGCGGCGATCGAGGCCCTCTGGGACAGCGGCGCGCTCTACGCGTGCGCCTGCACCCGGGAGGAGATCGACGCACGCACGAAGGAGCGGGCTGCCGCCGGCGACCCCACGCCGGGTTACGACGGTCACTGCCGCGACCTCAACCTCCCGCGCGGCGAGGGCCGCGCACTGCGCTTCCGGACACCCGACGAGGGCGTCGTCGTGGTCCACGACCTCGTGCGGGGTGAGGTCGAGTTTCCCTTGCGCGCGCTCGAGGACTTCATCTGCGTCAAGAGCGACGGCAAGCCGTTGTTCGTCCTCGCCAATGCAGTGGACGACCGCACGATGGCGATCAGCCATGTCATCCGCGGCGAAGACCAGCTCCCGACCACGCCACGCCAGATCCTGCTCTGGGACGCCCTCAACGGGGCGCAAAGCGTGACGCTCGCACTGCCGGCGTACGCGCACCTCCCGCTGCTCGTGAACGAGTCGGGCAAGAAGCTGTCCAAGCGGCGTGATCCGGTGGCGGTCGAGATGTACCGGGAGCAGGGCTACCTGCCAGAGGCGTTCCGCAATTATCTCGCGCTCCTCGGCTGGAGCCCCGGGGAGGAGGAGATCGTGCCGCTGAACGTGCTGCTCGAGCGCTTCCGGTTGGAGGACGTGCAGCGCTCGCCCGCCTTCTTCGACGTGAAGAAATTGACACACATCGACGGCGTCTACATCCGCGCGTTGTCGATCGACGGCTTCGTGGCGGCGTCACGGCCCTGGGTCGACCCGGTCCCGGGGGAGTGGGCCCCGGGCGCCTGGCGCGACCCCGACACCGGGGCGCCGGCGACACCCCCTCCACCGTGGAGCCCCGAACGCTTCGATCCCGACGTCTTCGCGTCCCTGGCGGCGGTGACCCAGGAACGGGTCACGGTGCTCGCCGAGGTGCCCGAACTGGTGGACTTCCTGTTCCTGCCCGACGCGCCGGACGACCCCGACAGCTGGCAGAAGGGAGTGGCATCGGACGAGTTGGCGCCGACGATCTTGGCCGGCGCGCTGGCAGCGTACGAGTCGTGCCCGTGGGACGCGGCGTCGTTGCACGAGGTCACGCTGGCACTCGCCGAGTCGCTCGGGCGCAAGCTGGGCAAGGCGCAGGCGCCCATCAGGGTCGCGGTCATGGGTCGCACCCGCGGCCTCCCGCTCTTCGACTCGCTGGCCGTCCTCGGCCGCGACGAGACGCGCCGGCGCATCGCTGCTGCGCTGGCAAGGCTCGAGCCGGCCGCTTGATGTTGCTCGCGCCGCTGCGATGGGCGCTGCGCATCGGCGCGCTCCTGCTCGCCGCGATCGTCTTGTACTTCGGGGTCACCCTGGTGCAGGTGTGGCTGACCTCGCGCCAGTACAACCCGCGCCAAGCGGGCGCCATCTTGGTGATGGGCGCCGCGCAGTACGACTGTGTGCCCTCACCCGATCTCCGGGCCCGGCTGGATCAGGCGCTGACGCTCTACCACCAGGGGTACGCGCACCTGATCATGCTCACCGGGAGCAAGCAGCCCGGCGACGCGTGCACCGAGGCCGAGTCAGGGGCGATGTACCTCGAGAAGAAGGGCGTCCCCTCGACGGCGATCCTCGAGGCGGGGGGCAACGACAGCTACGAGAACATTCAGGACGCGGTGCCCGATCTGCGGGCGCACGACGTCCGGGTCGTGCTCGTCACGACCGATCCCTTCCACGAAGACCGGTCCATGGCGATCGCGTCGAGCTTCTCACTGTCCCCCTCGCCGACGCCGACCCAGACGTCGCCCATCACGGGCTGGTCGACCGTCCCCTACTTCGCGAAGGAGGCCGTGGGGGTCGGGTTGGGTCGCGTAATCGGCTTCAACCACCTGGAGTGGCTGCACGACGCATAGGCGTGTGCGGCCGCCCGCCGTGCTCAGCCCGTGGTGGTGGCGCCGCTTGTAGCCGGCGTGGCGTTCTTGAACGTGATGTGGATGACCGTCCCGAGGCCCTGCGCCGTGCCTACGCCGATGACGCAGGTCAGGTGTCCGGCCGTCCCGCAATAGCCGTCGCCCACGATGCCGGCGAGCACGTGATAGTGCGCGGTGGCCGACCCGTTGTGGCCCACCTTGAGCGCGATCGCGTGGTTGATGTCGCAATGGGGCGTATCGGTACTCGGATTGAGGTGCCCCTGCACCGCCGACGTGCACTCGGTGACGAACCAGGTCTGCGCCTTGCCGTGATAGCTGTTGACAAGCCCCTTGCCAGAGATCGTGACGCTCTGTCCGTTGACCAGGTTCGTCGACGGGCTCACCTTCACCGAGACGGACGCCGCTCCGGCTCCAGCGGAGCCGAGCGCGATGCTCCCGACGGACCCCACACACAGAACGAACGCGGCTGCCCCTATCCGCTTCATGACCTCGACCTCCACATTCCTCGTGTGCTCCGGGGGACCCGGGCGCCGCATCATTCCACCGGGAGCGCCGGGTTTCAACGCGCCCGCTGCGAGGCCTTGAGCGGAGCGGCCGCCGTGGAGGGCTCGGCTAATCTGGACTGTCACCCATTCGGGGGTGGTGTAATCGGCAACACGACTGGTTCTGGTCCAGTTATTGAGGGTTCGAGTCCTTCCCCCCGAGCACCGGCGGACTCCAGATTGTGCCGGAGACCACCGCTCGGCCCCATCGTCTAGAGGCCTAGGACACCACCCTCTCAAGGTGGCGACACGGGTTCGAATCCCGTTGGGGCTGCAAAGTAATACCAGGTCAATGAGATGATCTCGCTGCCTTGGCAATCGCACCGGGCTGGTTGCCCATCCGTTTGCCCAACCATTCAGGTACAGTTGGGCAGACTAGGTGGACAAGGTGGAGACAGTAGATGCCGGGCTCGATGCGGCAACGAGGTGAGAACTCGTGGAATCTGAGGGTCTACGCCGGCCGTGATCCGGTCACCGGGCGCAAGCTTTCGATCGAGCGGACGGTGCGCGGAAATAAGCGTGAGGCTTCGAAGGTGCTCGCGGCGATGGTCGCCGAGGTCGACCGACGACCCGTCACCGCCGCAGGGAAGAACACGGTCGCTGTGCTCTGCCGTGAATGGCTCGATCACGCCACCCCGAGTTTCTCGCCCAAAACCGTCGAGACCACCCGGATGTATATCGAGGACCCGATCGTCCCGATCCTCGGTTCGATCCCCGTTGCGAAGCTGACGCCGGCGGACCTCGATCACTTCTACCGCCTGCTCCTCGAGGTGGGCCGCTCACGAGGTCCCTACGCCCCGGCAACCATTCGGCGCGTCCACGGCATCATTCGAAGAGCGCTGACGCAAGGGGTCCGTTGGGGGTGGATCAGCCACAACCCAGCGATTGACGCATCGCCGCCTCGGGTGCCGGTGAAGGAGCTGCAACCTCCCGATCCCGCCCAGGTCGTTCAGCTCTTCCGTTTTGCTCAGGATACGGATCCCGACCTCGCCACGTTCATCATCCTTGCGGCATCCTCAGGGGCTCGTCGGGGTGAACTTCTCGCACTTCGCTGGCATGACATCGATCTCGACCGTGGGAGGCTGTCGATCGAGCGTGGCATCGTTCGAGTCGATGACCGTCTCATCGAGCAAGGCACGAAGACACATCAGAGCCGCCGGATCTCTCTCGATGCCACCACGGTCGCTGCTCTTAAGGCCCATCAACTTCGGGTGACGGAGCGAGCCCGGGCAGCTTCCGCCGGCATCGCTTCTGATGGTTTCGTGTTCAGCAGTGCTGTCGATGGGTCTTCGCCATGGCACCCAGATTCCACCTCCCGTGCATTTCGAAGGATCTGCCGACAAGCCGGGGTTACGGGGGTGCGACTCCATGACCTCCGGCACTACGTGGCAACGCGCCTTCTTGCCGCCGGGGTGGACGTTCGCACAGTGGCGGGGAGACTGGGACATCGCAATCCGAGCACGACACTCAATGTGTACTCGCACTTCCTTCCCGAGGCTGACCGGGACGCCGCCGACGAACTCGGTCGAATTTTTGATGCGGCAGATCCAACTCAGACCTAGCCCGAGTTGCCAGACGTTCATTTCGATTATGGACAAGCCATGGTCACCTCGATTCACCCTTGGTATTCCCGAACCGGTAGGGGCACCCAGCTAGGTCTCCGGAAGAGGAGAAGATCTCTAGCAGGTCCGTGTAGTTCGGGAATGCACGCACCTGCCCCTTCGACTAAATAGAACGTCGTCGGACGGAAGATTGGTGGTGTGGGGAGCGATGAGCGACACCTCGCAGGGTCCAGGATGGTGGCTGGCAAGTGATGGGAAGTGGTATCCGCCAGAATCAGCACTAGGCGCATCTCCACCACCGCAGAGCGACTCCCCTGACACAGGCGAGGAAGATCTGAGTCGAGGCATCAGCGATCGGAAACGAGCACAACTCATCGCCGATGCAGCGCCAGCTCTCCACGACGGCGAAGAAGTGCTAGATCTGACGACGGGAGTGGCGCACGTCAGACGCATGGGAACTAAGACGACTCGGCGGGCAACGATTCTGGTGACC
>DATJTU010000368.1:0-2486 GCA_035503015.1 Acidimicrobiales bacterium
GGAGGTGGTCACGCCCGAGCAGTCGCTCTTCGCGGGCGGCGCGCGCTCGGTGGTGCTCGCCACCTCGGAGGGCGACCTCACGGTGCTCGACGGGCACACGCCCCTCGTCGGCGACATCGTGCCGTGCGAGGTCAAGGTGGAGCAGGAAGACGGGGTGCTGAGCCGGTTGGCCGTCCACGGCGGCTTCCTCCAGGTCGACACCAGCCCGGGCGCCGCGACGGGCCTGGCCGAGGGTGACGGCCCGCTCCCGGGGCTCTCCACCCGCGTGACGGTGCTGGCGGGCGTCGCCGAGCTCGCCGAGGAGATCGACGTGCCGCGGGCCGAGCGCGCCAAGGAGGCCGCGACCCAGCGGGTCAACGAACTCGGCGGCGGGCGCGGCGGTGGCGCCCCCGAAGAGGGCGCAGAGAGCGTCGAGCTGAGCGAAGCGGAGCACTCGCTGGCCCGCGCCGAGCTCCGCCTGGCGGTTGCGTCGGGCACCGCCGCCTAGGAGTCCGGCGGGGCGGGGCGGCGGCCCCTCCGAACATGCGCAGGCCGGGATCTCAGGCCGACATGCTCAGGAGAACGAGATCGAGCTGAACTCGGCGAGCTTCTTCAGCGCGTGGCTGGCGTCGATCTTGCGCACCGTCCCCGACTTCGAGCGCATCACCAGCGACTGCGTCGTCGCGCCGAACTCGTGGTACTGCACGCCCTGGAGGAGCTCGCCGTCGGTGATGCCGGTGGCGGCGAAGAACGCGTTGTTGCCCTGCACGAGGTCGTCGGTGCTCAGCACGGCGTCGAGCTTGTAGCCGGCCTCGATGGCTGCGTTCCGCTCCGCCTCGTCGCGCGGGTAGAGCTTGCCCTGGATCTCGGCACCCATGCACTTGAGCGCGGCGGCCGCGATGACACCCTCGGGCGTCCCGCCGATGCCGAAGAGGATGTCGACGCCGGCGCCGGGCCACCCGGTCGCGATCGCCCCCGCCACGTCGCCGTCGGTGATGAGCCGGATGCGCGCGCCGGTCGAGCGCACCTCTGCGATGAGGTCCGCGTGACGCGGCCGGTCCAGGATGACCGCCGTGAGGTCCGGGACCTGGCGCCCGAGCGCCTCGGACAGCGCATAGAGGTTCTCGGTCGGCGTGCGCCTGATGTCGCACGCGCCCTTGGCCCGTGGCCCGACCGCCAGCTTCTCCATGTACACGCACGGACCGGGGTCGAACATCGAGCCCCGCTCGGCAACGGCGATGACGGCCAGCGCGCCGCCGCGGCCCTGCGCCGTCAGCGTCGTCCCGTCGATCGGGTCAACGGCGATGTCGGTCAGCGGGGGCGTGCCGTCGCCGATCTTCTCCCCGTTGAAGAGCATCGGCGCGTGGTCCTTCTCGCCCTCGCCGATCACGACGATGCCGTCCATCGGCACGCTGGCGAGGACGGTCCGCATGGCCTCCACGGCGGCGCCGTCGGCGCCGATCTTGTCGCCGCGGCCCATCCAGCGGCTCGCCGCCATCGCGGCCGCTTCGGTCGTCCGCACGAGGTCCATGGCGAGGTTCCGGTCAGGGGCCTGGCGGGGGGTCACCATGGAGACCGACGATAGCGGCTGACCGGTCCCGGCCTCCCGAACGGGCCACCCGCCAGCGGCGATACTTGTGGGCGTGAACGAGGCCGTGGACCAGATCGTCGTCGAACCGAACGGGCCGCTCGAGGGCACTGTCAGGGCAGGTGGCGCGAAGAATTCCGCCCTCAAGCTGATGGCGGCCTGCATGCTCGCCGAGGGTTGCAGCGTGCTCTCCAACGTCCCTCGCATCAGCGACGTCGACACCATGGCGAAAGTCCTGCGCGCCATGGGCGCGCGCGTCGAGCGCCTCGACAACGGGGATGTGACGGTCACCACGCCGCCCGCCGACGGGCTGGTGCCCGAGGGGCCCTACGAGCTCTTCGAGCGCATGCGCGCCTCGGTCGTGGTGCTCGGCCTGTCGCTGGCGCGCTGCGGCGCGGTGCGCGTCCCGCTGCCCGGCGGGGACGACTTCGGAGCGAGGCCGATCGACTTCCACATCAACGGGCTGACCGCCATGGGCGCGCGCTTCGAGCTGGCGCACGGCGACGTGCGCGGCACGGTGCCCGGGGGCCGGCTGGTGGGGACGCGCGTCGTCCTCGAGTACCCGAGCCACACCGCCACGGACAACCTCCTCATGGCGGCGGTCCTCGCCAAGGGGACGACCGTGATCGAGAACGCGGCCAAGGAGCCCGAGGTGGCCGACCTGGCGGCGATGCTCCGCGGCATGGGGGCCGTCGTGCGCGGGGCCGGGACGTCTCGGATCGAGATCGAAGGGGTCGACGAGCTGCAGCCGGCCCGCCACAGCGTGGTATCCGACCGGGTGGTGGCGGCAACCTACGTGGCGGCTGTCGGCATGGCGGGCGGCGAGGTGACGATCGCCGACGCGCGGGCGGACCACATGGAGAACCTGCTGCGCAAGGTGCAGCAGATGGGTATGAGCACCGAGATGACGCCGCAGGGC
>DATJTU010000369.1:0-15412 GCA_035503015.1 Acidimicrobiales bacterium
CAGGCGGCGCTCCGCGTCGGCCAGCGCCTCGCGTACGTCCTTCACGCCGGCACCCGTCGCCGAGAGCGTGGTCAGGTGCTTGTCGCTGGCGTCGGCCAGCAGGCGGGCGAGCGTCGTCTTGCCCGTGCCGGCGGGGCCCCAAAGGATCGACGACCCGACACGGTCGGACTCGGCCAGCAGGCGCAAGGGGGCACCGGGGGCGACGAGGTGCTCTTGGCCCACGACCTCATCGAGGGTGCGGGGGCGGAGACGGGCTGCGAGCGGCGCCTGGCGCTTGAGGCGGCGGTCGGCGGCGTCGTCGAAGAGGGACACGGACCGGCCGACCCGTTCAGCTCGTCTTGCCGGGCGACGATGTGCCCGATGTGCCCGGTGCGCCCGGTGCGCCCGCTGTGCCGGGAGGCGCCACCACCCGGATGCCCAGCTCGGCCAGCGAGGCCGCGGGCAACGGCGTCGGCGCCCCCGTCAGCGGGTCCGCGCCCGACTGGGTCTTCGGGTACGCGATGACCTCGCGGATGTTCTCCTCGCCAGCCAGGATGGCGACGAGACGGTCGAGCCCGACGGCGAAGCCGGCGTGCGGCGGCGCGCCGTAGCGGAATGCGCCGAGCAGGAACCCGAAGCGCGCCTCGGCCTCCTCGGGTCCGATCCCGAGCGCCGCGAACACCTGCTCCTGGATGTCGCGCCGATGAATACGTACGCTCCCCGATCCGAGCTCCCACCCGTTGAGCACCAAGTCGTAGGCCTGCGAGCGCACCCGCAGCGGGTCGGTCGTCAACAACCCCATGTCCTCGGGGTACGGCATCGTGAACGGGTGGTGCGCCGGCGTGGGCGTGCCGTCGGCACTCTCCTCGAACATCGGGAAGTCGACGACCCACACGTAGCGGTGCGGCCCCTCGCTGACCGGCGGGCCGCCGATGGCGCTGCGCAGCGTGCCGAGCACGGTGCACGCCGTGGCGTAGGTGTCCGACACGGCGAGGACGAGGTCCCCCGGTGCCGCCTTCGTCTGTTCGAGGACGCGCACCACCTCGTCCTCGGAGAGGTGGCGCGCCAGCGGCCCGTCGAGCCCGGGGCCCGGACCCGCACCGCCGCCCTCGACGACACGGAACCACGCGAGGCCCACCGCGCCCGCGCGCTTGGCCTGCTCGGTGAGCTCGTCGAGGCGCGAGCGCGGGAACGCCGCGCCGTCCTCGACGACGATCGCCTTCACCGTCGGCGACGAGAACGCTTTCACCTCGGTCTGCGCGAACGCCTCGCTGAGGTCGACGAGCTCCATCCCGAAGCGGAGGTCGGGCTTGTCGGTGCCGAAGCGGTCCAGCGCGTCGGCCCAGGTCATGCGCTCAATTGGCGGGGGTCGCTCACCGGTGGCGGCCTCCGCGGCATCGAGGACGGCCTCGGTGACGAAGCCCAGCACGTCGTCTTGGGAGGCGAAGGAGCACTCGAGGTCGAGCTGCATGAACTCGAACTGGCGGTCGGCGCGCAGGTCCTCGTCGCGCAGGCAGCGCGCGATCTGGAAGTACCGGTCGAAGCCCCCGACCATGAGCAACTGCTTGGCCAGCTGCGGGCTCTGCGGCAGCGCGTAGAAGCTCCCGTGGTGCAGGCGCGACGGCACGGAGAACTCACGCGAGCCCTCGGGGGTGGGCGCCCACAAGATGGGCGTCTCGATCTCCGCGAAGCCCTGGCGCACCATGGCCGCGCGCAGCGCCGCGTTGACCCGCCCCCGCAGCCGCAGGTTGTGCTGCATGCGAGGCCGGCGCAGGTCGACGTAGCGGTACTTGAGCCGCACCGGCTCGTCGGCCTCGGCGCGGTCGTCGACGGGGAACGGCGGCGGCTCGGCCTCGTTCAGCACCTCGACGACACAGTCGCCGAGCTCGATCTCGCCCGTCTCGATACCCGGGTTCACCGTGCCCTCGGGCCGGTGGCGCACCGTCCCGGTCACGGCGATCACCCATTCGCTGCGCACGTCGACGGTGCCGTCGACCACGCACTGGACGATGCCGGTGTAGTCGCGCAGGTCGACGAAGGCGAGGTGCTCACCGTGCTCGCGCCGGCGGGCCACCCAGCCGCAGAGGCGCACGGTCGTCCCGACGTCGGCGGCGCGCAGCACGCCGCACAGGTGCGTGCGCAGGGCGGTCGGCCGGTTCGGGTCGTCGTTGCGCTGGTCGGTCGTCATGGGTGGCGTCGCTCGTTCGTGGGTCGTCTCGGCTGGCTGGGGCTGGGCTTGGGGCTGGGGCTGGGATCGTTCGGCGTTCGGGCTGGTGGCGCGGCTCAGGCCTTCTCGAGATCGCCCGGGGCGTGCTCGGCAAAGTACGCAGTCAGCTCCTCCACAATGGCAGCCCGTGGCACGTCGCGTTGCTCCTCGTCGCTGCGCAGGGGCAGCAGCCCGACCGTGTCGTCGGCGACCTCCTGGGGGCCGAGCACCAGCGCCACGAGCGCGCCGGAGCGGTTGGCCGAGCGCGCCTGGGACCGCATGGAGCGGCCGTCGAAGCCCCGGTCGGCCCGGAAGCCGGCCCGCCGCAGCTCGGCGGTCAGCGTGACGGCGGCCTCGCCGCCTGTGATGTCGATGACGTAGGCGTGCAGCGGCCGCTCGGCCACCGCCTCCTCCGTGCCGAACACGCCCTCGGCGTCGCACGCCAGCAGCACCCGCTCGATCCCGATGCCGAACCCGATGCCCGGCGTCGGATCCCCCCCGAGCAGCTCGACGAGACCGTCGTAACGGCCGCCACCGCCCACGCCGTTCTGCGCCGCGTCGAGTGCCTCCGCCGCGAACTCGAACGTGGTGCGCGTGTAGTAGTCGAAGCCGCGCACGAGCCGGTGGTCGATCGTGTACGCGACGCCGAGCGCGTCGAGCCCGGCCCGCACGCGGTCGAAGTGCTCCGCGCAGGCGTCGCAGAGGTAGTCGAGCAGGTGCGGCGCGTCCTCGGTCGCGGCCCGGCACTCCTCGCTCTTGCAGTCGAGGACGCGCAGCGGGTTCTCGAGGTGCCGCTCCCGGTGGGCCGGGCACAGCCGGTCGGCGCGCTCGGCCAAGAAGGCGGACAGCGCAGCGATGTAGCCCGGCCGGCAGGTGTCGTCCCCCATCGAGTTGATCCTGAGGGTGACGGCGCGCAGCCCGAGGCCGGCGAAGAAGTCGCTCGCCAGCGCAACCACCTCGACGTCGAGATCGGCGTCCGCGACGCCGAGCGCCTCCACCCCCAGCTGGTGGTGCTGGCGGTAGCGGCCGTGCTGCGGGTTCTCGTGGCGGAAAGACGGCGCGACGTACCAGGCCTTCCACGGCGGGACCGGGTGGTGCTGCGTGAAGGCCCGAGCGATGGGCGCCGTGCCCTCGGGGCGCAGCGCCATCAGCTGGCCGTCGCGGTCCTCGAAGACGTACATCTCCTTGCCGACGACCTCGCTCGCCTCGCCGATGCCCCGCAGGAAGACCCCGGCGTGCTCGATGATCGGCGTGACCGTCAGCCCGTACGCCGCCGCCTCGACGAGCCCTGCGAAGCGCACGACCGTGCGCTCCCAACGCGCGGACTCGGGCCAGAGCACGTCGTGCATGCCCTTGGGCGTGCGGATCTCGGGCGCGGACGAACCCCCGCTCACAGGTTGCTCCTCATGGGGGGCTCAGGCCTTCTTGCCAGGGAGCTGACGATACGCGTCGAAGACCCCGTCGAGGTGCTTCAGCGCGTTGATCAGAGAATGCAGATGGGTCGGGTCGGCCAGCTCGACGTCGAAGGCCATGCGGCTCACCCGGTCCGGTGTCGTCGCGGTGCGGGCCGCCACGATGTTGAGGTGGTGCTCGGAGACGACCCGGGACACGTCGGACAGCAGACGCGAGCGGTCGAAGGCCTGGACCTCGATCGTCGCCACGAACACCCCGTCGTTGCCCCGGTCCCACTCGACGTCGATCAGGCGCTCCCGTGACCGGTCGGCCAGCGCGGCCGCGTTGGCGCAGTCGGCCCGGTGCACCGAGACGCCCCGGCCCTGGGTCACGAAGCCCACGATCTGGTCGCCCGGCACCGGCGTGCAGCAGCGCGCCAAGTGGATCATGACGTCGTCGAGCCCCTCGACGTAGACGCCCGTGCCCGTCCGGCGCACCTGGCGCGGCCGGCTCGTGCCCGGCAGCACCGTGGTCGGCAGCTGCTCGTCGGCGTCGCTCCCGCCGCGCAGCGCCTTGGTCAGGCGCTGGACGATCGACTGGGCCGAGACTTGGTTCTCGCCGATCGACGCGTAGAGCGCGTCGAGGTCGGCCAGGTTCATCGACTCGGCCACCCCCATCAGCGCGCTCGAGTTCAACAATTTGTGCAACGGCAGGCCGTCGCGGCGCAGCGCCCGGGCCAGCTCCTCGCGCCCGTTCTCGATCGCGTCCTCCCGGCGCTCGCGCGAGAACCACTGGCGGATCTTGTTGCGCGCCCGCGTCGACGCCACGATCTGGAGCCAGTCCCGCGACGGCCCCGGCGTCGCCGACTTCGAGGTGATGATCTCCACCGTGTCGGCGCTCGACAGCGGCGTCTCGAGCGGGACCAGGCGCCCGTTGACCCGCGCCCCGATGCAGCGGTGCCCGACCTCGGTGTGGATGGCATAGGCGAAGTCGACCGGCGTCGAGCGCGCCGGCAGTGCGATCACCTTGCCCTTGGGCGTGAAGACGTAGACCTCGTCCTGCTCGAGGTCGAGCTTCAGCGCTTCGAGGAACTCGATCGGGTCGTCGGTCTGGCGGTCGACGTCCGCGATGCGCTGGAGCCAGGCCATCTCCGAGGAGTGGTCCTCCTTGGACTTGTAGCCCCAGTGCGCGGCGATGCCGTACTCCGCGCGGTGGTGCATCTCGTGCGTGCGGATCTGCACCTCGACCGGCTTGCCCTCGAGCCCGATGACCGTCGTGTGCAGCGACTGGTACATGTTGAACTTGGGCGTGTTGATGTAGTCCTTGAAGCGGCCCTGCACCGGGGCCCAGATGGCGTGGATGGCGCCCAGCGCCGCCCAGCAGTCCTTCTCGGACTCGACGACGACCCGGATGGCGACGAGGTCGTTGATGTCGTCGAACTCCTTGCCGCGCACGACCATCTTCTCGTAGATGGACCACAGGTGCTTCGGCCGCCCGGTGACGTCGGCCTCGATGCCCATCTCCTCGAGCCGCTGGCGCACGTGGACGAGCACCTTCTCGAGATACTCCTCACGCTGCGGCGCCCGGGCCGCCACCATCTGCTCGATCTCCGCGTAGCGCTTCGGGTGCAATGTCGCGAAGGCCAGGTCCTCGAGCTGCCAGCGCACCTGTTGCACGCCGAGGCGGTGCGCCAGCGGCGCGTAGACGTCGAAGGTCTCCTGTGCGGTGCGGCGTTGCTTCCACTCGGGCATCACGGCGAGCGTGCGCATGTTGTGCAACCGGTCGCCCAGCTTGATCAGCAGCACGCGCCAGTCGTCCGCCATCGCGACGAGCATCTTGCGGATCGTCGCGGCCTGTTGGGCCTCCTTCGAGTTGAACTGGAGGCGGTCGAGCTTGGTGACGCCGTCGACGACCCGGGCCACCCCGTCGCCGAACGTCTCCTCGATCCCCTCGAGCGTCAGCCCGGTGTCCTCCACCGCGTCGTGCAGCAGGGCGGCCGCCACCGTCTGGGCGTCGAGGCCCAGCTCGGCCACGATCGTCGCCACGGCGACCGGGTGCGTGATGTAGGGCTCGCCCGAGCGCCGGAACTGGCCCTCGTGCGCCAGCTGCGCCATCCGGCCCGCGTCGACGATCAGCGACGTGTCCTCGTCGGGCCGGTGCCGGTTGAACTCGGCCAGCAGCGGGGCGAGCAGCTCCTCGAGCGCCTGGTCCTGATCGGGGTCGCGGCCCGCCGCCCGCCCGTCGATGAGGGCGGTCCTCGCGTCAGCGCCGCCGTCGCTGGCGGGCATCACCCGGGTCGGGGCCACCATCTACCCAGGGTACCCGTCGAGGCGCGGGCGAGAACGCCACTGCCGCTGCTTGTTGCGCGTCAGCGGCGCCGCTTGCCCTTGCTCTTGCGCGGCCGGGGGCCTTGTGCCGGGGACCGTTGCGTCTGGGAGCCTTGGGCCCCTGCTTGGCCGCCGGCGCCCGACCCGGCCCCCGCAGCCGCGCTCTTCGCGCCCGCCGCGCCGCCCTTCGCCCCGTCGCCCCCGCCCGAACCGGACCCCGACCCCGTGCCCGCACCGCCGCCGTTGCCCCCGGTGCCGCCCGCCGGCCGGTCCATGACCGCGGTCCCGGCGCCACCACCGCCGCCGCCCGACCTGCTGCCCGAGCCGGGTCGGATGGGCCCGCTGCGCTTGGATCCGCCGGAACGCTGCGCGGCAGCCGCGCCCGCCGTCGCCCCGGCGCCACCGCCGCCCCGGCCGACCTGTCCCGACGCCGCCACGCTCATCTGGGTCGTCATCGCCGCTGCGTCCGCGGCCGAGTACCACGCGCCGGTCTCGCCCCGCTTGGCGAGCCGCTGCTGGATCGCCACCCAGCGGCTCTCGCGCTCCTTCATCATGCACAGCACCGGCGAGGCGATGAAGATCGACGAGTAGGCCCCCGACAGGAGGCCGACGAAGAGGGCGAGGCCGTAGGACTGCAACGTCGTCGCGCCGAGCAGCTGCGCGCCGATCAGCAACACGGCCAGCACCGGCAGGATGGCCACCATCGACGTGTTGATCGAGCGCGCCAGCGTCTGGTTCATCGAGAGGTTGATCAGCTGCGGGTAGGTCATGCGCCCGCTGCTCCCGATGCCGCGCGTGTTGTCGCGCACGCGGTCGAACACGACGACGGTGTCGTAGAGCGAATAGCCGAGGATGGTCAGGATGGCGACGACCGTGTCCGGCGTGACCTGGAAGTTGAAGATCGAGTAGATCCCGATCGCGACGAGGACGTCGTGGATCATGGCGATGAAGGCCGCCAGCGCCATCTTCGGTTCGAAGCGGATGCTGATGTAGATCGCCACCACGATGAAGAAGATGATCAGGGCCTCGATCGCCTTGTTGGTGATCGAGGAGCCCCACGTCGGCCCGACGGTGGTGATGCTGACGACGTCCTTGGACTGAGTCGGGATGTCGCTCGACGGCGACGTCGTGCTCGTCGTCGTCGAACCGGCTGCCGCCGCCCCCGCCTTCGCCGTGGTCGTGGTGGCCGACGTCGACGTGGTGGTCGTGGGCTTGACGGTCGTGGAGGTCGTCGAGGACTTGGGCTTGTGCTCGTCGGCCACCTTGATCATCGCGTTCTTGACGTTGTTGATCACCGCGTTCTGCTGCGCCGTCGAGAGCCGGTTGATGTCCGACTGAACGTTCAGCGTCTGGTTGCTGCCGCTCCCGAGGAGCTCCACCTGCGGATCGATGACCCCTGTGCCCTGCAGCGCGCTCACCGCCTGGGACTGCGTCACGCCGGGCGCCTGGATCGTCCACTCCGTGCCGCCCTTGAACTCGATCCCGAGGTTTAGCCCGCCGCGCAGGATGATCGAGATGATCCCCAAGCCGATGATCAGCGCCGAGATGGTGAACCAGATGCGCCGCTTCCCGACGAAGTCGAAGCGCGTCTCGCCTCGGTAGAGCCGGGCGATCGGCCCGTGGCCGCGCCGCGGCTTGGCCAGCAGCGCGCGCGCCGCGTCGTCGAGGCTGACGAGGTCCTCCTCGTCGAGGGACTCGGTGTCGACGCCCTCCTCGAACTGCTCGACCTCTTCTTCGGGGACCTCGTCGAGCGCGCTGACGTCGTCGTGGCCGTCGGTGCCCTCGGCGCCGTCGTGCCCGTTGCGCTCGCTCACGACCCACCCCCCGCCGCCGCGCCGACAGGCAGCTGCGCCCCCGCTTGGGGCCCCGCGCCGAGCCCGGTCGCGATGCTGAAGGCGCCGGTGCCCTGCAGCCGCGGGCTCTGGCCCAGCAAGATGACGAGCGGCCGCGTGTAGAACCACGTGATCGCCATGTCCATGATGGTCGACAGGCCGAGGAAGAAGGCGAAGCCCTTCACGTTCCCGACGGCGACCAGGTAGAGCACGATCGCGGCGAGCAGGGACACGAAGTCAGCCGCCCACACCGTCCGCCACGCGCTCTTGAAGCCGCGGTCGACCGACGTGCGGACCGAGCGGCCCGATCTGGTCTCGTCTTTTAATCGTTCGAAATAGACGATGTAGGAGTCGACGGTGATGCCGATCGAGACGATGAGGCCCGTGATGCCCGCCAGGTCGAAGCTCGGCGCCACCGACGTGTGCCCGAGCGCCGAGATGATCGCCCACAGCAGCATCGCCGTCAGCACGAGGCCCGAGATCACCACGAGCCCGAGAGCCCGGTAGTAGAGCAGCACGTAGAGCAGCACCAAGATGAGCCCGGCGATCCCGGCACCCAGGCCCGCCACCAACGCGGAGTGCCCCAGCGTCGCCGAGACCGTCTGGGACGTCGCGGCCTTCAGCGTCACCGGCAGGGCGCCGTAGTTCATCGCCTGCGCCAGGTTCTGCGCGTCCTGCTGGGTCAGGTTGCCCGAGATCTCGCCCTTCCCGTCGAACGAGCTCCACGCGGTCTGGGTCGGCTGGATGATGGGCGCCGAGTACACGTCGCCGTCCAGCTCGATGCCCAGGATCTGGTGGAAGTTCTGCTCCGAGACCTTGTCCCACAGCGCAGAGTTGGCGGAGCCGTTGAGCGTGTAGTCGACGACCCAGGCGCCTGTCTGGTTCTGGGTGGCTTGCGCGCTCCCGATGGCGTGGCCGGTCATCTGCGACGGCCCGAGGACGCAGCGGATCTGACTGCTCCCGTCGCACGCGCCTGCGAGCCCGGGGAGCAGCACGTTGGTGTTGGCGTAGTTCGGCACCGAGACGCTGGTCGACGGGTACGCCTCGTACTGCTGGTCCGGCGGCACGTTGTTCGACGAGTACCCCTGCGGCGAGTTGTTGGGCGTCACCCCGAGGTTGGCCTGGGTCAGCGCCGACGAGGACGAGCACTGGGGGATGGTCTCGACGCCCCGCGGCAACACCCCGGTCTTCGAGTTCTTCGGGACAGGTTGCGGATAGGCGAAGCACAGCACCGGCCGGAAGTACATCCGGGCCGTCTGGCCGATCTGGTCCAGCACCTGCTGGGCGTTGGTCACGCCCGGGATCGACACCGAGATCTGCTTGTTCCCCGTCGTCTGGACCTGCGCGCCCGAGACGCCGAGCCCGTTGACGCGCAGGCTCAAGATGTTGACGGTCTCGTCGAGGTCCGACTGGGTGACGTGGTTCCCCTCAGCGGTGTAGACGACCGACACGCCGCCGGCGAGGTCGAGGCCCAAGCGGGGCGACCAACTCGCTAGCACCGTCGCGGCGAACGAACCCAGGGTGATCCCCACCACCACCAAGACGCTGATGATGAGGTTGCGGCGATGACGCCGCTGGGCCCGCCCCCCGGACTTCGGGCTCACGCTTCCTCCGACTCCCCGCCGCGATCCCCTCCGCTGGTCGCATTGTCCCCACCGACGTCGTCGATGTCGCCGTCATTCGCATCGCCCGCGGCCCCCGCGCCGCCGGCCTTCGCGACCCCGTTCGTCGCACTCGACCCGCTCGACCCGCTCGTCGCGCTCCCGTTGGCGCTCGGTGCGTCCTCGACGCCCGTCGAGTCGTCGACACGCACGTCCTCGATACGGTCGATCTTCCTCGCGATCGCCTGGCGCACGAAGACGATGCGCGTCGGCTGCGGCCCGTCCAGGTTGCCGTCGTCGCCCAGCGCGCCCGTCAGCAACGTGTAGCGGTCGCCGTGGATCTCGAGCACCGTGCCGATGACACCGCCGACCGTCTGGACCTCGTCACCCACCTCGATCCCCGACCCCTGCTGCTGGCGCGCCGCCTGCGCCTTCTTTTGCTGGGGACGGATGAAGAAGAAGTAGCCGAGGACCCCGATCGCGAGCAGCGGGAGCAGCGTCAGGAGCGAGCTGCTGGAGCTCGATTTCGAGGCGGCGACGACGAAATGGGCGAGCGCCAGAGTTGGTGTCATGGAAGATCCTTGGACCTGAATCGATTGCGAAATGCCACCCTAGTGCCTGTGTCCCCACTCTCTTTGGCAGTCCTCGGCAGGGTGGGTTTCGCTCGATTTCCTGGGGCTTCGCCGCCGCCCCGTCCCGCCGCCGACCGGACCGGCGGCGCCCGCCCTCACCACCCACCAACGCTCCCGCGGAGCGCACCGGCGACACGCCGCCTGCCTGTCGGAGCCGGCCCCGCGCGAACACTCGGGTCCGTCCGCGACGGTCAGGTGAACGACGCCGCGGCCCACGCCGACCTCGTCCGCACCGCCGGGCGCGTTCCGGGTGGGTTCTGGGGTGTTCCAGTGCGCTCCGGCGCGTGCTGGCGCGCTCGACTCGTCGCACTCGGTACGGCGCACTCAACACGGCGCCGACGCGCCGCGCGTCCGGAGCAGTGATGCGCATCTGCGACCCGCAACACTCGCCTCCCGGCGGGATTAACGGACCTGTTGAGCACCTATGGCGGATCGAGTCGCGGGGCAACCGAACTGCAACCCAAAACGGCCGCCGTTGCGACAGCTGGTGTGCACAGTACGGATCCATCAGTACAGCAACCTCTTGGTGTGGTCGTGTTAGAGGGGGACGGCCGGTGAGTTTCCGACGAGGGGGGCGGAAGCTCACAGGGGGAACACCAAGAGTGATCGGAGCAGCGAAGAGGTGCGCCGGCCTTGAGAGGCCGCCCGTCGGGGGGACCCGGGGGGACCGGGCGACCCGGGCCGGCGCACCTTTCGCTCCCGGCGCTGCCAGCTGACCGCACCGTCACCGACCCGGTGGACCTGTCCGTTCCCGGTCCGCGTCCGAGCGTTCGTTGGCGCCGGAATCCGTCACCCGGACCCGCATTTCCGAACGAGGGCCCAATTCACCCGCTGAACTGGTGCAATCCGGGGCAACGTCCGTGTCCCTTAATCCCATCTATTGCCTGTTTGCCCAGTACAGTTGCATCCTGATGCGTGACGGGCACATCTCCGTGCTGATCATCGAGGACGAAGCCGATATCCGACAGCTCCTGCGCACGCTGCTCGAACGGGCCGATTACACCGTCTCCGAGGCCATCGAGGGGCGGGACGGGGTGCGGCAGTTCCACCAGGTCCATCCCGACATCGTGATCCTCGACGTCGGGCTGCCCGACCTCGACGGCTGGCAGGTCCTCGAACGGATCAGGGACATGAGCGACACGACGCCCGTCCTCATGCTCACCGCACTGGGGACCGAGCGCGACAAGGTACGCGGCCTCAACGCCGGGGCCGACGACTACATGACCAAGCCCTTCGGCAAAGCCGAGTTGCTCGCCCGCCTCGAGGCGATCGGCCGCCGCCTGGTCTCGAGCAAGGACCCGGTCACGACGTTCGACGACGGGACCCTCCACGTGGACTTCGCCCAGCGTGAGGTCCACGTGGACGCCGCACCCGTCGTGTTGACGCCGACCGAGTACCGGCTCCTCACCACCTTGGTGCGCCATCAGGGCCAGGTGCTGTCCTCGGACCAGCTCATCGGCCTGGCCTGGGACGACCCGAGTGGGCTGGCACCGTCCCGGGTCAAGTACGCAGTCCTCCGGCTGCGGCGGAAGCTGGGGTGGGACGAGGGCGACGACTCACCACTCGAGACGGTGCGGGGCTTCGGCTATCGCTACCGCTCGCGGTCACGGTGACCAAGAAGCGCACCTCTCGACCCGAATCAACCGGGCGTCGCGAACCGCAGATGCCCGGAAGCGCCCTGCCGATCGGCTTTACGGGCTCCATGCGAGTCCGCCTGCCGGTGTTCGCGCTCGTGGCCATAGGGACGGTGCTCATCGCCGTCGTCCCGTTCCCCCACGACGCGCGCCGCGAGATCTCCATCGCCGGCGTCTTGTTCTTCGCCCTGGTCGCCGCCGCCTTCCTCGTGCCCTGGGAGCGCCTGCCGGACTGGGCCTGGCTGATCATCCCCATCGGCTACATCGCCGTCATCGCCATCATTCGCGACGCGCAAGGTGGCGCCAATTCGGGGCTCGTCGTCGTCTATCTGCTGCCGATCGTCTGGCTCTCCCTCTACGGCAGGCGGCTGCACCTGCTCGTGGGTCTGTTCTGCATGGACTTGGCGCTGTTGGTGCCGCTGCTCATCGTCGGCTCACCCAAGTACCCGACCATCGAGTGGCGCCAGGTGGCCGTGATGGCGACGGTGACCACGCTCGTCGCCTCGACCGTCTACACGATGGTCTCGCGCGACCGCGCCTACCTGAGCGACCTGGCCCAGCAGTCGCGCATCGCCCGCCGCAACGCCCGCGAGGCCGACTACGCCCGTGACCGCCTCGAGACGCTGCTCCGCGCCGCCACCGGCAGCGCCATCATGGGCGTCGACCCCGCGGGCACGGTGACGTTCTTCTCCGCCGGTGCCGAGCAGATGCTCGGCTACCGCGCCGCCGAGGTCGTCGGGATCCGCTCGATCGCCGACTTCATCGACCCGGCCCAGATCGACCAGCGGCGCCAGACGATCGACGCCATGCGGACGGCGCTCGAACCCATCGACTCCGAGGCGGCCGCCGAGGTCCCCTGGACCGCCACCCGCAAGGACGGCGAGCAGCGCCGGTGCGTCGTGCGGGTGCGCGCCCTACCGGCACCGAACGTCGACGCCGGCTTCGACGACGAGCGGCTCGACGACCTCGACGGTCCCGACCTGCCGGCCGAGGTGGGGATCGTGCCGCCGCTGCGCAGTGGCGACGGCCGGGCCGAGCTCGACGAGGCCATGGCCCCCTCCAACGGCGGCTACGTCGTGGTGGCCATCGACGTGACCGAGCGCGAGGAGCTGGCGGCCGACCGCGAACGTCTCTTCGCCATCCAGAAGGAAGTGACCCAGTCGCTCATCGAGCAGAACAACCGCTTGCGCGAGCTGACCCAGATGAAGGACGACGTCGTGGCGACGGTGTCGCACGAGTTGCGTACACCCATCACCTCCATCCGTGGCTTCGTCGAGTTGCTGCTCGACGCCTCGACCGAGCTGACCGACAGCCAGGTGCGCATGCTCCAGACGATCGAGCGCAACGCCGAGCAGCTCCAGCGGGTGGCCGAGGACCTCCTGGCGGACCCGGGCGCCGGGAAGGGGCTGCGGGTGTCCTTCGTCCCCCTCGACCTGCACCGCCTGGCCGAGGAGTCGGTCCACGCCATGCAGACGTCGGCCGCGGTGGCCGGCGTGGTGCTGACGCTGGAGCCCGGCGACGAGGTCCCGATCACCGGCGACCCGACACGCCTGCACCAGCTCCTCGGCAATCTCCTCTCCAACGCCATCAAGTTCTCGCCCCGCGGGGGGCGGGTCCAGGTGATCGTCGACAGTGCGGACGCGTACGCGCGGGTGCACGTGCGCGACGAGGGACCGGGCATCCCGCCCGGCGAACGCGACCAGCTCTTCGAGCGCTTCTACCGGCTGGCCTCGTCCAACGAGGCAGGCGTGCCCGGCACCGGCCTCGGCCTGGCCATCGCCAAGTCCGTGGCCGAGGCGCACGAGGGGTTCGTCGACATCACCGACACACCCGGGTGGTCGACCACCTTCCGCGTGTTCTTGCCGCTGCGTACCACCGAGCGCTCGGCGTCCCAAGAGAGCCGGGTCACCACCTTCTGAGGGCGCCGGTGGGCGAGCCCGAAGGCCCGCCCACCTCGCCCACCGCGCGCACCGGCGGGCAGTTCACGCCGCAAGGAACCCGCCCGACTGGTGCGCCCACAGGCGCCCGTAGACGCCGGCGCCCCCGAGCGAGAGCAGCTCGGCGTGCGTGCCCTGCTCGACGACCTGGCCGTGGTCCATCACCACGATCCGGTCGAGCTTGGCGATCGTGGCCAGGCGGTGCGCGACCACCAACGCGGTCGTGCCCTCCATGAGGTGCCACAGGGCCTCTTGCACCAGTGACTCGGACTCCGAGTCGAGCGCAGACGTCGCTTCGTCGAGGACGAGCACCTTGGCACCCTTCGCCATCGCCTGCGCGATGGCGACGCGCTGACGCTGGCCGCCCGAGAGCTTGAGCCCGCGCTCGCCGACCACGGTGTCGTAACCCTCCGGGAGCCGCTCGACGAACTCGTCGACGTAGGCGGCGCGCCCGACGGTGCGGACGAGGTCCATGTCGACGGCGCCGGGACGCTCCAACCCGTAACAGATGTTCTCCGCGATGGTGCGGTGCAGCATCTGGGGATCCTGGGGCACGTACGCGATGTGCCGGCGCAGCGAGTGCTGCGTCACGAGCGAGATGTCTTGCCCGTCGATGGCGATCAGGCCGCCGTCGCGGTCGGCGAAGCGCAAGAGGAGCTTAGTCAGCGTCGTCTTGCCCGACCCCGACGGGCCGACCAGGCCGACGTGCTCGCCGGGCTCGATGCGCAGGTCCAGACCCTCGAACAACGGCGCCCCGGCCCGGTAGGCGAAGCGCAGCTGTCGGAAGTCGACCCGGCCATGGGGCACCTCGAGCTCGGGCGCGCCCGCGACGTCGACGATGTCGGGCTGCGTGGCCGCGATCCCGGCGAACTTCGCGCAGCGACCGATGGCGCGCGACATCAAGCGTATGAACTCGAACGACTCTTCGAGGCTGGTGCCGACGAAGGTGGCGTAGAACAAGATGAGGTACACCACGCCGGCCGCCGCCACGTGGTGCAGGGCGAGCAGGATTCCCACCGCGACGGCGGCCCAGTTGAAGAACGCCATCGCGGACTCCATCTGGATCCGTGTCGCCGTGAAGACGCGCCGAGCCCGGTAGTCCGCTTGCAGGGAGTCGCCGACCAACCGGTCGACGTGCACCATCTCGCGGTCCTCGGCCGCCTGGGACCGCACCGTCGTGAGGTTGGCGATCGTGTCGGCGATCACACCGGTCGCGCGCGAGTGCGAGTCCGAGAACTCCTTCTCGGCGGCGACGACGCGCGCCATGCGGTGGTGCAGGACGCCGACGAACACGGCGACGAGGGCGGCCATCACGAGCGCGACCGGCCACGCGACGACCCCCAGGACGACGATGGCCCCGAGGGTGGTCACCGAGATCCGGAGGACGCCCCACACGGCGGCGTCGATCAGCTCGACGAACGCCCAGGTCGAGGTCTCGAGTGTGGCGATCACCTCGCCCGAGGGCCTGTCGGTGTGCCAGGCGTGGCTCAGCCCGATGAGGTGGTCGTAGCCGTTGGTGATGGCGCGCCCGAAGGAGCGCAATGTCGCGCCCCAGTTGAGCCACCCGCCGATGCGGCCGAAGACCGTCGCGGCGACCAGCACGAAGGCATAGGCGACGATCAACGGGGTGAAGGAACCCCAGTCGTCGCCGTGCGGTCCCATGCCGGCGATGCGGCCCAGCAAGGACGCGAAGATCAGCGGCGCCGCGACAGCATTAGCCAGCGTGCCGAGCACGATCGCCGTGCAGCTGCCGGCGAACGCGCGGCGATCCGGCTTCATCTGATGCAGGCAGTACGCCAGCGTCTCCTTGTTCGATGCGTTGGGGAAGAGGGTGCGATCACCCATAGCGCTCTCTCCAGATGTCGTGGTTGT
>DATJTU010000370.1:0-2451 GCA_035503015.1 Acidimicrobiales bacterium
GCGCACGACCTCCGCCTCGTCCTTTCCGCAGCACACGACCTGCGCGGCCGAGAAGACCAGCGACCCGGGGTCGCGGCCGCGCTGCTCGCAGGCGGCGCGCACCCGTGCGAACTGGGCCTCGGTGTCGGCCAGCGACGAGAAGGCGAGATTGAACTCGGCGGCGTAGGTGGCAGCGAGGCGCGGTGTGCGCTTGGCGCCGTGCCCCCCGACGATGAGCGGCGGGTGCGGCTGCTGCACCGGCTTGGGTAACGCGGGACTGTCCTTCAAGGTGTAGTGACGCCCCTCGAAGTCGAAGGTCTTGCCGACCGGCGTCGTCCAGAGCCCGGTCAAGATGGCGAACTGCTCCTCGAGGCGCTCGAACCGCTCGCCGGTGGGCGGGAACGCGAACCCGTACGCGGCGTGCTCCGCCTCGTACCAGCCGGCACCGAGGCCGAGCTCGGCGCGCCCGTTGCTCATGGCGTCGACCAGCGCCACCTCGTCGGCCAGCAGCCCGGGGGCGCGGAACGTCGAGGAAGTGACGAGGGTGCCGAGCCGGATCCGCTGGGTGTCGCGGGCGATGCCGGCCAGGGTGATCCAGGCGTCGCTCGGCCCGGGCAGGCCGTCGCCACCCATGGTGAGGAAGTGGTCGGAGCGGAAGAAAGCGTCGAAGCCCGCCGTCTCGGCCTTGAGCGCCACCGCCAGCAACTGGTCGTAGCTCGCACCCTGCTGCGGCTCGACGAAGATGCGGAGCTTCACGGTCCCAACCTAAGGCAAACTGCGGCCATGGACATCGGCGTGGTTTTCCCACAGACCGAAGTCGGCTACGACCTCGGCGCCGTGCGCGCCATCGGGCAGGCCGTCGACGACCTCGGCTACACCCACCTGGCGGCGTACGACCACGTGCTCGGCGGCGACACGGCCGTGCACGGCGACCTCGGCGGCCCCTACACGATCCATCATCCCTTCCGCGAGCCGTTGACGATGTTCGCCTACTTGGCGGGCTGCACCAACCTGGCCTTCGCCACGTCCATCCTGATCGGCCCGCAGCGCCAGACCGCGCTGTTGGCCAAGCAGGCGGCGGAGGTGGACATCTTCTGCGGCGGGCGCTTCCGCCTCGGGCTCGGGATCGGGTGGAACAAGGTCGAGTACGACGCGCTCGGCGTGCCCTTCGAGCACCGGGGGGCGATCCTCGAAGAACAGGTCGCGGTGCTGCGCGCGCTGTGGACACAGGAGAGCGTGACGGTCGACGGTCGCTTCACGCACATCACGGCGGCGGGCATCGCGCCGCTCCCGATCCAGCGCCCGATCCCGATCTGGATCGGCGCCTTCGCACCGGCGGCGCTGCGGCGTGCCGGCCGGGTCGCCGACGGCTGGTTCCCCCACGTCCGGCCAGGCGGGGGGTTGGAGGAGGCGCTCGAGACCATCCGCGAGGGCGCGGCGGAGGCCGGCCGCGACATGCGCGGCTTCCAGTTCGAGGGGCGCCTCGACTACGCGGCCGGCGACCACGAGAAGCTGGCCCGCTACGCGCAGCGCTGGCGCGAGGCCGGCGCCAGCCACCTCTCGCTCATCACGATGCACGCGGACCTCAAGACCGCGGACGACCACATCGCCGCGCTGGCAGAGATGGCGCCCGTCCTGTTGTAAGCGCCGTCCCGGCGATGGCCGTCGTGCCACGATGAGGCCATGCCGGACGAGCCCGTCCCGGACGCACGTCCCGACGTCTCGCTCGCCACGATCGCGAAGGAGTGGGGCCGGATCGGCTGCGTCGGCTTCGGGGGGCCACCGACCCACATCGCCATGCTGCGTCGCCTCGTCGTCCAGCGCGAGGGGTGGCTCGACGAGTCCGAGTTCGAGGACGCCATCGCTGCGACGAACTTGTTGCCCGGGCCGGCGTCGACGCAGCTGGCGATCTTCTGCGCGTGGCGGTTGCGCGGCGTACCCGGCGCGCTGGTCGGTGGCGCCTGTTTCATCTGCCCGGGCCTGGCCGCCATCATCGTGCTCGCCGCGATCTTCCTCGCCTCCAACCCACCCACGTGGATCAAGGGGGCGGCGCTCGGTGCTGGGGCGGCGGTGGCGCCGGTCGCCATTAACGCCGCGCTCGGCCTCGTGCCGGCCAGCTGGCGGCGGGCGGGAACCATCCGGGCGCGCCAGGCACGCTGGGCGGTCTACGCCGTCCTCGGCGCAGCGGCATCGGCCACGATCGGGACCTACCTGGTGCTGGTGTTGCTCGGGTGCGGCCTCGTCGAGACTGCAGTATCGGGAAACCTGCGCCCACCATCTCGCCTAGAAGGGTTCGTCATCACGCCGCTCGCCGTCGTCGTGACCGGCGGGCTGGGCGCGCTGGCCTGGGTGGCGCTGAAGGTCGGCGCGCTCTCCTTCGGCGGCGGCTTCGTCATCATCCCGCTCATGCAGGCCGACGCCGTGCACCACTACCACTGGATGACCAACACCCAGTTCCTCAACGGCGTGGCG
>DATJTU010000371.1:0-8726 GCA_035503015.1 Acidimicrobiales bacterium
CGCGGTCGCTCCCCCGGCTGGCGACTCGGGAGCCAGCGTGAGCTGCCCGTGCTGGGACTCGTGCTCCTGCAGCGCAGCGACCAGGCGGTCGATCTCGCCGTCGGTCGCCGGCGTCGAACGGCCCGTCTTCGTCGCGTAGTACGCGGCGCCCAGGTCACGCAGCATCCCGTCTGCCGCCTTCTTGGCTTGGGCCTCGTCGAGCTTCGCCTGCCCCTTCGCCGCCGCGTCCTTCGCGGCCTCGGTCGCAGTCGCGGCCGTCGCCTTAACCTTGTCGAGCAGTCCCATGGCGAGCCGTCCTTTCCGATCTGGTCCGATCTGGCCTTTCGCCACCCATCATGGGACCGGCACGGCCGTGCCGCAACCGCCACCCGCCGAATCCAGCCGAGATGCAGTCACCCGGGAGCGAGCCGCCCGGCTCGCATCGCGGACCGGAACGAGCTACGGCTTGGCGGCTGCGGAGATCAGCGGGTTGGTCGACGTCGTCGTGCCGCCACCGCTCGGCTGGGTCGTGGTCGTCGTCGACGACGTCGTGGCCGCGGTCGATGCCGTGGTGCTCGTGCCGGACCCGTTCGTGCCCGACGTCCCCGCTCCACTCGATTTGGCCTTCGCCTTCGCCTTCGGCACGGTCGTCGTGGTGGTGGTCGTCCCGCTGGAGGTGCCCGCGGGCGCGGGGCCGATGATCTGCTCGGCCTGCTGGAGCGCCTGCTCCATCGCGGCGATGTCGGCTTGATACGTCGCCAGATCCTGCTGCGCCAGCGCCGCCTGCGCGTTGGTGTAGTCCTGCTGCGCCTGTTGCAGGATGCCCGCGACGGCTGCCGGCACGGTGCCGGAGCTCGATCCGCCTGACGGGATGGTCACGGTGGCGTTGAGTACGTCGGACAGCGCGCCCGACAACGTCTTCTCGAAGCCGACGTTCTTGCCGAGGACGGCGATGATGTAGGTCAGCTGGGGCTGTGGATTGGTCGACGCCGCGGTGTACAGCGGCCGTATGTAGACCATGGAATTGGAGATCGGCACCATGAGGGTCTCCCCCAGCAGGACCTGCGAGCCGTGCTGGTTCAACAAGGTGATCTCCGACGACACCTCCTGGTTGGCCTCGATCTCCGCGTCGGCGTTCGCCGGCCCGAGCGTACCTTGGGGCACCTCGTAGAGGTTGAGCTGGCCGTAGTCGCTCGGATCGGACAGCCCCACCATCCACGCGGTGAGGTTGAAGTTCTGGTTGCTGCCCGAGCCGGTCGACTGTGAGGCGGGAACGAAGCCGTCCGACACCGTGAACTGCTGGTTGGTGGTGCCCGGGAGCGCGTACACCTGGTACTGCGGCGCCATGCGCGCCGGCGTGGTCGAGATCAGCTGGCCTTGGTTGTTGTAGGTGTTCTCTGCCAGCAGGGCCTGGGACTGCGGGCCCGCGCCGGCCGTCGGCGAAAGCTGCCACGCGTTGCTCGCCGCGTAGAAGTTCTGCGGGTTGGTGAGGTGGTAGCGGCCGTAGATGGCGGACTGGATCGAGAAGATGTCCGGCGGGTAGCGCAGGTGCGCCCGCAGCTGCTTGCTCATGGTCCCGAGCGGCTGGAACATGCCGGGGAACGCGGCCGAGTACGCCTGCAGGATCGGGTCCCGCGGATCCATGTCGTAGAAGGTCATCTGGCCCGTGTAGGCGTCGACGATCACCTTCACCGAGTTGCGGACGTAGTTGTAGCTGCCGGGCAGCGTGCTGCCGATCGCCACCTGTTGGGTATCGGCGTTCTGCGAGTACGGGTAGTTGGCCGTCGTGGTGTAGCCGTCGACCACCCAGTCGATGTGGCCCTTGTCCGGCCCGGGGCTGTCGTTGATGACCGCGTAGGGGTCGTGGTCGAAGGAGAGGAACGGCGCCGCCTTCTGCGCCATCGCCACCGGGTCGCGCACGAACATGAGGCGCGACTTGTCCGTGATCTGGCTCGAGATCAACAAGTTGAGGTCGCCCAGGCGCAGCGCGAAGGCGGCCCGGGTGAACAGCGAGGACAGCTGCACCCCGCCGCCGCCCTTGTAGTGGCTCTCGACCGACGTGCCGCCGTTCTGGTAGTCCACCTCGGCCTGCCGGGTGTTCGCCACGACGTACCCCGTCTCGCCGAGGGCGAAGTAGACGTTGGGCTGGGTGATCTTGGGGATGCCCTGGGACGAGGTCGGCGGCACCTGCGAGACCGCGAAGTCGGGGTTCTTCGACACCGTCTGGTTCGACACCGCGACCGCCGCGCCGTTGCCGTGCGTGTACTGCAGGTGCGTGTTCACCCAGGACTGCGAGGGCACGTTGGCCGACGAGATCTGGCGCACGCCGATGAGCACGGGCGTGATCTTCCCGGCGACGTCGTAGCGGTCCACCCCGAGGGTCGGGAAGAGGTAATAGGACTTGATGCCCTGGAGGCGCTGGAACGTCTGCAGCGAGATGGAGTCGTCGGGGTCCCACTGCCTGATGTTGGCGATCGTCCCGCTCGCCATGAACGTCTGGCTCTCGTTGATGGTGGTGTTGGCGGGGAACTGCGACACGCGCACGTTGGTCAGGTTGTAGGCCTGGCGCGTGGCCGTGATGTTGCGCTGGATGTAGGGAGCCTCGAGCGAGCTCTGGGCGGGCGTCACCTTCAGGGCCTGCAGGAGGGCGGGGTAGATGATGCCGACCACGAGGGCGACGAAGGCCCAGATGCCGACGGCCAGCACGGGCAATGTCCAACCCTGGCGGCGGATGTTGAAGAGCAGGATCGCCGCCGCGAAGATCGAGACGTAGACGAGCAGCAGCTCGGCGGGGAGCCGGGCGTGGACGTCGGTGTAGCCGGCGCCGTTGACATACGCGTCCTGCGCGTTCACGAGCGACCACCGCTGCAGCACGTACCCGGCCGCCTTGTCGAGCGCGATGAGGGCGAGCAGCACCGAGATGTGCGCCTTCACCGGAGGCCGCACCCGCGGCAGCCCCCGCTGCGGCTGGATCCCCCCGTTGAAGTAGTGGAACACGAGCGTGACGGCCAGCGTCACGATGAGGATGGCCAGCGTCCAGTCGACGACGAAGGTGAGGAAGGGCAGCTTGAAGACGTAGAAGCCGACGTCCTTGTGGAACTGGGGGTCGCTGATGCCGAAGCTGCCGCCGTGCCGGAAGAGGATCCAGTTGTTCCACTGACCGATCGTCCCCGACGCGCCGATCAGGGCGAGGACGAACGCGAGCGCGACGTAGATGCGTCCGGCATAGGGCCGCACGTAGTGCTGGTAGCGCCGCACCAGCTCGTCCTCCTGGGCCAGCACGATGTCGTGGCCAGCGATGCGGTCGCACACCACGAGGTTGATCCACAAGATCGCGAAGAAGATGGCACCGAAGACGCCGAAGAGGCCGAGCTTGGTGACCAGCAGCGTGGAGAACACGTTGTGGTAGCCGACCGAGGAAAACCAGAGGCTGTCGGTGTAGATCCCCGCCAGCGAGCGCAACGACACCAGCAGGATGACGATGAGGACGACGAACGCGATGATCCACCAGCGAGCCCGGTGCCGCCGGCGCGGCGAGGGGTCAGCAGAGAGGTCGCTCGGGATGCGCACGTGGGGAGCCTAACGTCCACCCCCCCGGCGCCAATTGACAGGCACCGGGGTTCGGAGCGCTCAGAAGGCCAGGTCAGCCATCCGTCGGCGCGATCAGACAGCGACAGCCCGAGTGCGCCGGCGGGTGGGTGTGCCCCGTCGGGAACGCCTCGTCCACGCTCACCGCGCCCGCCAGCGCGTTGTCCGCGCAGTCCGAGCACCCGTCGGTGTTCGTGACCACCCAGCGCACCTTGCCGTCGGCACCGGCTGCCACCACGCCGGCTGAGAAGGCTTGCGTCGCGTAGTCACCGGCCAGGCGCTCGACACGCTCGCCGCGCCACTCGCGGTACGCCGAGCCGACACGGTCACCGGGATCACCGCTGCCCGAGCCGATCTGCCGCCGCACCATGCTCACGACGTTGCGGGCCAATCCGTTCGCCGCGTCGTCGACCACGCTTCCTTCGGGCACCGCCGCCCTGGCCCCGCCGAAGGTCGCCCCGGCGGCGTACGCCTTGCCGAGGTGGCCGCGCGACGCCTCGACGAAGGTCTCGAGGTGCTCGGCCTCGTCACCCAGGAGGTCATCGGCCGACAGCGACGGCTTGCTGCGCAGCTTGTCCAGCAGACGGTTCTGGTCGTCACCGAGGGCGCGCTTGACCGTGCGGGCGAGGCGCGCCGTGATCGGGCCGAGCAGCTCGTCGCGCTGGGCGATGATGCCGGCGTCGGGCCCCGCCGGCACTTCGTCCTCCTCCTCGGCCTCGTCGGCGCCCTCCGTCACGGGGACCTGGGTCGTGGCGTCCTGTGGCGCGTCCTCGGTCGCGTTGCCCCGGGCGGGCGTCGCGTCGCTGATGGCGGTGAGCACCACGGTGTCCGCTGACGCGTCCCGTCCCGCCGGGGTCGACGGCGTGCTGCCGGCGGACACGGGCGTCTTCGTCCCGGCCCGTATGCGCGCGAACAACTCGTCGACGGAGCCGGTCACCGCGTTGGGGCCGGTGGGCGAGTCCTCCTCGATCACCACGTCGATGGCCTCGACGACCACGCCCCCGAGCGCGTCGGCGTCGTCTTCGCCTTCGGGCGGGTGCAGACGGAACTGGTCGCTCACCGCCATCGCCGCCGCACGCGCGTCCTCGTCGGTCCGGTCGAGTTGCGCCAGGATCTCGTCCACCCTCTCGCGCACGCCCACCACCGACGCCGACATCTCGTCGCGTGCGGCGCGGAGCGCCTCGATGTGCATGCCGAGTGTGCGACGCCGGCCCGCCAGGTCGGCCAGCACGCGCCGCCGGCCCTCCTGGGCCTGCTCGAGCACCGCGCGACCCTCCTCCTTGGCGCGGAGGACGATCGCCTCACCTTCTTCGACCGCTTCGGCGACGATGCGCTCGCTCTCCACGCGCGCCTCTTGCTCGGCGTTGGCCACGAGCAGCTCGACTTCGACGACGCGCTCTGCCGTCGACGCTTCCGAACGCGCTTGGAGGTCGTCGACCTGGCTCTGGCTGTCGCGCAGCAAGGTCGCCGCGCTCTCCTGTGCTTGGGCGACGATGCGCGCCGCTTCCTCGTGGGCGTGGCGCAGGATCTGGGCGCTGTGCTGCCCGAGCGACGCCGTCAAGGTGGCCTCGTCGATCACCGGGTGTGCGGCGTGCTCCTCGGCGTCGGCGAGCGCCGCCCGGAGCTCCTGCTCGTTCTCCTCGAGGGCTTCGAGGCTGCGCGCCACGGACTGGAGGTAGGCCCGGACCTCGTCGGTGTCGAACCCCCGTCTGACCACGGCGAAGGAGTGCCGGGCGATGTCTCCTGTCGCGATCCGAGACGAGGAGATGGGGGCGCGTCCTTCTGCCATGGGTAGAGCCTACGGCGCCGCCTGGGCCGGCACGGGTTTGGAGGCCGCCGTCGGCACCGTGCCCCCCAGGCGCTTGAGGATGCGCAGCACCTGGTCGAGGTTGTTGACGGCGTAGACGTGCAGCTGCGGCGACGCCTTCGACTCCGCCGTCTTGAGCTCGACGGAGGGCACGAAGAAGACGGTGGCCCCCGCCTGCTCCACGGCGATGGTCTTCTCGGCGACGCCTCCCACGTCACCGACGTTGCCGTACTGGTCGATGGTGCCGGTGGCGGCGACGATCCGGTTGCCCGTGAGCCGGCCGCTGCTCAGCTTGTCGATGATCCCGAGGGTCATCGCCAGGCCCGCCGAAGGCCCCCCGATGTCCTGGGTGTGGACGGTCACCTTCACGGGGAAGTGCCAGTCCTGCTGCGTCTGGGGGTCGATGCCCAGGTAGGCCGTGGCGGGGAACGGCGCGCCGCAGCCGGTTTCGACCAGGCCCTTGGGCGGCGTGCCGAGCGTGACCGACTTCTGGACGACGGGGCCGGAGACGAAGTCGCCGACGTCGTTGATGGAGGACTCCTCGACGCTCAGCGACACCGTGGTGCCGGGCTGCTTCCCGCGCAGCGCCTGCACGAAGTCGCAGTCGGTCGGGGTCGCCGTGCCGTTGACCCCGGTGATCACCTGCGCGACCTCCAGCACCTTGGCGGCCGGCGAGCCGGGCTCGATCGCGTAGACCAGCGACCCGGTGTTGGTGGCCGTGACGGTGTAGCCCAGATGGCTGAGGGCGGCAGCCGTGGCGAACGACTGCGCCTGGGCCATCTGCAGGTAGCCCTGGGTGAGGTACTGGCCTTCGTCGGGCGTCGGCCCGAGCAGCTCGGGGCCCGAGATCACTTCGCTGTCCGAGTCGAAGTAGCGGTACTGCAGGTAGTTCAGCGCGTTGAGCTGCGTCACGAAGACGTCGGTCAGCAGGATCTTGCCGGTGAGGGGGTGGTTGTCCTGCGGCGGCACCTCGATGTACTGCGACACGGGCGTCGCGTCGCCCGGCGTGATCACGTAGTAGTTCACCGACACCCGCGACGCGATCCAGCCGGCCACGACGATGACCACGATGACGCCGAGCACGATCCAGGGCCAGATCCGGCCCCGCGTGCGCCCGCCCGCCGGCGGCGGGAACCCGCCGCTGGACGCGGCGGCACCATTGGTGGAGGAAGTAGGAGTCGCGGCAGCGACCCAATCGGCGGGCGCGTCGGGGTCGGACATACTCGAGATCGGTGAGCGACGATGTTGCCACGAATGCGGCCGCGAATCGCCGCGCCGAGCTGCGGCGGCGGCGCGTCGGGGTCGCGGGCCACCGTGGCGACCCGGCGGCTGCTCGCCGCGGCCTCGGCGACCCTGAGGCCCGAGTCCAGGTGGCCGCGCTCGGCGCGCTCGCCCGGCTGGGCGAGCTGCGCACGACCGATGTGCTCGCGGCGCTCGACAGCCCGGAGGTCACCGTCCGTCGCCGCGCCGCCGAGGCCGCGGTCACGGTGCGTGGCCGCGGATCGCGGTCGGCGCTGCCCGCCGCCCTTCTGCACGCGCTCGACGACCCCGACGCCCTCGTCGTCGTGGAGGCGGCGTGGTTCCTCGCCGAACGCGGCTACCGGCCGGCCGTCCCCGCCCTCGCCCGCATCGCCACCGCGCACGGCGACACGCGGTGCCGGGAGGGTGCCGTGGCGGCGCTCGGTGCCATCGGGGACCCGGCCGGTCTCCCGGCGGTCCTGGCGGCGCTGGCCGACAAGCCCACCGTCCGTCGGCGCGCCACGGTCGCACTCGCGGGCTTCGACGATCCCCGCGTCGAGCCCGCGCTCCGGGACGCTGCAGAGGACCGTGACTGGCAGGTGCGCCAAGCAGCCGATGAGCTCGTGGACGACCCCGTCGATCGGGACGACCCGGGCGACGCCGGCGACGCCGCCTCCGGCGGCCTCAGTCGTCCTGAGTGATCAGTCGTCCTGAGTGAAGAGTCGCTTCAGCCGGTCGAAGGACTCGAGGCAGATGCCTGCGCCTTGGACGACGCACTCGAGCGGCGTGTCGACGAGGTGCACCGGGACAGCGGTGGCGTCGGCGAGGCGCTGGGTCACGCCCCGCAGCAGTGCGCCGCCGCCGGTGAGGTGGACCCCTTGGAACATGATGTCTTGCGCGAGCTCGGGCGGCGCCTCGCTCAGGCAGTCGGCGGCGGTCTCGACCACGGAGGTGACGCAGTCCTCGATCGCGCCGCGCACCTCGAGCGGCGAGAGGATGACGGTCTTCGGCCGGCCCGTCGCCACCTCGCGCCCGCGGATCTCCGCCTGCTGCTCCCCCTGATAGGAGAAGGCGGACCCGATGGCGAGCTTGACCGCTTCGGCCGTGCGCTCGCCCACCGCCACGCCGTAATGGTGGCGGACATAGGTCTGGATGGATGCATCGAAATCGAAGCCGCCGCAGCGCAACGCCTCGACCGCGACGACACCACCGAGCGAGATCACCGCCATCTCCGACGTGCCCCCGCCGACGTCGACCACCATGTTGCCGACGGGCTCGTGGATGGGCAGCCCGGCACCGATGGCCGCAGCCATGGGTTGTTCGATCAAGAAGCTGGACGACGCGCCGGCGCGGCGCGCCGCTTCCTTCACGGCGCGGCGCTCGACCGCCGTGATCGCAGAAGGGACGCAAATGAGCACCTTGGGCCGGTTCAGGCGGCTCACCCCGACGCGGCGTAACAAGACGCTCAACATCCGTTCGGTGACTTCGAAGTCGGTGATCGCCCCACCCCGGAGCGGTCGTTCCGCCACGATGTAGCCGGGCGTCCGCCCGATCATCTGCCAGGCGTCCGTGCCGATGGCCAAGACCTCACGGCTGCGCGAGTCGAGCGCGACAACGGTCGGCTCGTTCAGGACGACGCCCTTGCCCTTCGCGTACACGAGCGTGTTGGCCGTGCCGAGATCGATGGCCAGGTCGCGCGACATGGGGCTTCATGGTACGGCCGGACCCCCGCGCGACGGCATTTCCTGGATCGATGTCGATATCGTCGCCTCGGTGAGCAAGACGCCCGAGGAGCCTGAAGACGGCGAACCGGGCCCGGACGAGGGTGGGAGCACCGGCTCGGAGGGACCCGAGTCGACCCAACGCGGGTGGATCGACCCCGACGACCGGCTATGGCGCCATCCGAGCGAACAGGCGACGCCGGCGAATGGGGGTTCGGGGCCACCCGGCGCCGCGCCGCTCGTGCTCAATGCACCGCCACGCCGCTCCTACCGCACCGCGGTCATGGTGTTCGTCGGCATCTTCGCCCTCGTCGCCGTCGTGGCATGGATCGTGGTCCTCCTTTCCCCGGCCTCCGATCACCCCCTGCGCGGCGGTGCGACGGACGACACCG
>DATJTU010000372.1:0-2653 GCA_035503015.1 Acidimicrobiales bacterium
CGACGACACCCTGGTCGACAACGAGACCGTCCAGTCCCTCCTCGAGAGCTTCCATCTCTCAGGCGTCGAGGCGCCGTGGAGCCGCCTGCCGGCGCCGGTCTGGCACGCGCTCCGGCCGTTCGGCGGCGCATTCCTGCACGATGTCACCGTCGGTACCCTGCCGTCGCGGCTGCGGGCACGGTTGGGGCTGCGCTGGTGCCGGTTGGACCGCGCCCGCCTCCAGGCGGCCGCGCTGATGGTGCGGGCGGTGACGGCGCCGCTGCCTGACTGGGTGGCGCACTACCCGGCCGGCGTGCGCGCCCGCGACGCGTCGCGGCACCACGCCAGCACCCCGGCCGCCTGACCCGGCACGGACGCCGCTCCCGGCGGCCGGGGGTTATGGTGGGCTCCTGACGGGGCGTCAGAAACTTGGGGGCACGGGTGTGGACGATCTGAACGGCAAGGTTGCCGTGGTCACCGGTGGAGCGGCCGGCATCGGGCGCGGCATCGTCGAGGCGTTGCTCGAAGACGGGGCACGTGTCGTCATTGCGGACGTGGAAGCGCCCGTCCTCGAGGTGGCCGTGAAAGAGCTCGCCGAAGCCGGCCCCGTGCGCGGGGTGGTGACCGACGTCTCCTCACCCGAGTCGGTCGAGGCGCTCGCCGCGGACGTGTTCGCCACCGAGGGCGCATGCAACCTCCTCTTCAACAATGCCGGCGTGACGTCGGGCGGGGGCGGCCGGCCGTGGGAGCAGGAAGCCAACGACTGGACGTGGTGCTTCTCGGTCAACGTCTTCGGCGTGGCGAACGGCATGCTCTCGTTCGTCCCGCGCATGATCGCCTCGGGCGAGCCGGGGATCGTCATCAACACGTCCTCCATGGACGGCGGCATCGCGCCGGTGCCCTACGCATCGGTCTACGCGTCGAGCAAGGCCGCCATCTCGTGCCTGACCGAGGCGCTGGCGCACCAGCTCATCGCCGCGGACACCAACCTCCGGGCTTCGGTCTTCTATCCCTCCGGGGGCTTGCTCGACACCGGGCTGTGGACGGCGCAGCGGAACCGGCCATCGGACCTGGCCCGGACGAAGCCCCGCCCGCCCGCGCCGGGCACGACCTTCGAGGAGTTCAAGGCGCAGCTCGAGGCTGCCGGCCGGCCCGTCGAGGTGATGGACCTGCGCGTCCTCGGTCGGTTCTGCGTCGACGGCGTCAAGCGAGGCGACTTCATCATCGGCCACGGTCTCGACGAGTGCGCGGACATGCTGCACCGGAGGGCCGACGCGATCGGGGCGGCGAAGCTCCCGCCGGCGGCACTCACCTGATGGCTCCGCCCGCCGCGTCCCGTGCCTCCGCCGGATCCGCCGCAGCCGTGGCGCCCGGGACCACGAACCCGGCGCGCTACACGGTTGTCTCGGCGGACGGGCACGCGGGGGGCGACATTCAGGACTACCGGCCCTACCTGGCGAGCCGCTGGCACGACGAGTTCGACGCGTGGGCGGCGGAGTACGTCAACCCCTACGCAGACCTGATCGCTCCGATCGCCTACCGCAGCTGGAACAGCGAGCGCCGACTGGCCGAGACCGAGTCGGACGGCATCACGGCCGAGGTCCTCTTCCCCAACACGGTCCCGCCCTTCTTCGCCGAAGGGAACCTGGTCGCCCTGCCGCCGACGCCGGAGGACTACGAGCGCCGCTGGGCCGGCGTGCAGGCGCACAACCGCTGGCTCTCTGACTTCTGTGCCGACGTCCCCGGCAGGCGGGCCGGAATCGTGCAGGTCTTCGCCAACGACATGGACGACGCCGTGGACGAGGTGCGGTGGGCGGCCAAGACCTTCGACAAGCCGTTCGGCGGCATCTTGTTGCCGTCCATTCCTCCCAACTCGCATCTGCCACCGCTGTGGGAGGACTATTACGAGCCGCTCTGGCAGGTCTGTGACGAGCTCGACGTGCCGATCAACATCCACGGCGGCAGCGCGCTGCCCGACTACGGCGAGCACGAAGCGGCACGATCCATGATGCTGATCGAGATTCCCTGGTTCAGCCATCGATCGGTGTGGCATCTCATCTTCTCGGGCGTCCTCGAACGGCATCCCGCACTGCGCTTCGCCGTGACCGAGCAGGGCGTGGCTTGGCTGCCGCGTGGGCTCCAGACCCTTGACTGGTTCTACGGCCGGATGACGACCACCAACGCGGCGGAAGCCAACTTCTTCGGCGCGGCCGCGGCCAAGATGAACTTGACCCCGACGGAGTACTTCGCCCGCAACTTCTGGATCGGCGCCAGCTTCTTGCGCCCGAGCGAGGCGCCGCTGTGCCGTGAGCTCGGCGTCGAACACGTCATGTGGGGCGCCGACTACCCGCACTCGGAGGGGAGCTATCCCTACACGACCGAGGCGTTGCGCGTCGCGTTCGCCGACTACCCCGAGCCGGAGGTGCGCTCGATGGTGGAGTCCACGGCGGCGTCCTTCTACGGCTTCGACCTCGGCCGGCTCCGTGCCATCGGCGACCGCATCGGGCCGCTGGTCTCCGACGTCGCGCAGCCGCTCGTCCCCGAAGACTGGCCGACCGACACGACCTGCAACGCATTCGACCCCACGCAGATCCTGCGTGCGTGGTGAGCACAGGGAGGAACCCATGACGACTGTCCGCTACGGCGCCCGCGCCGTCCAGGTGAACCGGGAGAT
>DATJTU010000373.1:0-7690 GCA_035503015.1 Acidimicrobiales bacterium
GACGAGCCGTCCGAGCTGAGGCTGCTCGGCGTGGCGAGGGTCGTCCCGTTGTCCGACATGGTGATCTCGTTGGCGTTGAACGCGGAGAGCGAGCCCTGCTTGCCCGCGGTGTCGATCAGCGACGAACCCGAGTAGCCCAGCTGGCCGAAGTCGGCGAGGGGGACCTCGCTGCAGAAGACGGCGGTGCACTCCGAGGGTGCCTCGGCGATCACCTCAGCCGACGAACGGGCGAAACCGCTGCCGGTCTGCGTCGTGCTGAAGGTCCAGCCCGCGGTCGAGTCCTTCAGCATCAAGGTGAAGGACGAGCCGGCGGCGTTCGAGCTCACCAGCGCGCTGATCTGGTCACCGGGGTGCACCGCGTCCGCCGCCGGGAGGTCGACCGAGGGGTTCGGGTACATCTCGTACCAGGCGTAGTAGGAAGGCGCGCCCGAGTCGCAGTCAGAGTCCGTCCCGAGCTGCTCGACGCTGGTGGACGAGTACCCGTCGAGCCCCACCCAGAAGGCGGACGCCGCGCTCGGACCGCCGAGGAGGGAGTCGAAGAGCCCGGTCAGGCCCAGGCCGCTGCCGAGCCCCAGGTTCAGCCCGCCGCCGCTGCTCGAGCAGTCGACGGTCGGCTCGGTCCACGACGACGCGACCGACGTGTAGGTGTCGTTGGTGTCGGCGTAGCCGGCCCAGTTGGCGGACGACACCGCGGTGGCGTGGCGCTCGCCGCCGAGGAGCGAACCGAGGCCGGGGAGGACCTGCTTGCCGATGATCGGCACGTGGTAGAGGCCGGGGACGATGTGGCCGGCCGAGGCCGGCGTGGCCGTGGCGGCGCGGGACGAAGCCGCCGCTGCGGGCTGCCCGGCGGTCGCCATGACCGGGGCGGCCGCGACCGCCAGGCCAAAGAGCGCCAGCGCGCCGGATCGAAGCACCTTCCGCATGAAACCCTCCTCATCGTCGGCTCCGTGGAACTGCCAGTCGGCACTCGCTGCGACGGCCGTTGCCACCGTGCGGTCGCACGGCGCGCCGGGCGCCATGTCCAGTGCCGATGGAGTAACGGGCGAGGGTCAGGTATCTCGCGGAAGTCCGAGCACCTTTTCGGCGACGATGTTGCGCTGCACCTCGGCGGTACCGCCGCCGATCGTGAGGGCAGGGGCGAAGAGGAAGCCACGGGACCACGTCGGGTCACCTGGCTGGGCGGATCGGGCGGATGGGGATGGCGGCGGGGCGGATGAGGTGGTGGGACCGGTGCCCGACACCATGCCGAAGGGGCCGGCCAGGTCGCGGGCGAGGTCCATGATGTGCTGGCCGTGCGCGTCCGCGATCGCCTTGCGCACCGAGGCCTCGGCGCCGGGCGCACGCCCGGCGAGGACAGCCGAGACCATCCGCAGGCGCAACACGCGCAGGATCTGCGATTCCATCCAGACCGACACCAGTGCGTCCCGCCGGATGGGGTCCGGCGCACCACCCGCGGCGGACACGACCGCAACAAGATCGTCCGCGGTCGGACCCATGCCCCACAGCGCGCCCTCACCGCTGAGCGACACGCGCTCGTTGCCGAGCGTCACCTTGGCCAGGTCCCAGCCGCCGTTCTCGGGCCCGACCAGATGGTCGGCCGGGATGCGCACGTCGTCGAAGAACACCTCATTGAAGGCGTGCTCGCCCGTCATGTCGATGAGAGGCCGGATCTCGATCCCCGGCGCGTCCATGGGGCAGACGAAGTAACTGATGCCCATGTGCTTGGGCGCCAACGGGTCTGTGCGGGCGAGCAGGATCCCCCAACGGGCGATGTGCGCGTAGCTCGTCCACACCTTTTGGCCGTTCACGACGTAGGCGTCGCCGTCGCGCTCGGCCCTGGTGCTCAGCGACGCGAGGTCCGAGCCGGCGCCGGGCTCGGAGAAGAGCTGGCACCAGAACTCCTCACCGCTCAGCAGCGGCCAGAGCCAGCGTTCCTTCTGCTCGTCGGTGCCGGCGTACATCAGGGTTGGTCCCGCCCAGCCGATACCGATGGGGTTGACGGGGCGCCGGATCCCGGCCCGCCGGAGCTCCTCGTCGATCACCAGTTGCGCCAGCGGGTCGGCGTCGAGGCCATAGGGGGCGGGCCAATGGGGTACGACATATCCAGCCTCGGCGAGCTGGCGGGGAGCGGGGTTCGGATGCGCGGCGATCCACGCATTGACGGCGACGCGGCGGGGGTCGTCGTCGCCGGGCAGGCCGAGGTCCACGCCGGGAGCGTAGGCTCCATCGCCGGATTGGCGTCGAGGCCGGGTGAGCAGTGTGCCGGTGACGCAGGGGGTGCGGGTGACGCAGGGGGTGCGGGTGAAGCAGCGGGTCGGCGTGGAGTGGGTGGACGCAGGAGCGGATGATGACTGACTGGAACTACGGCGACGTGTGGGAGGCCGTGGCTGAGGTCCAACCCGACCTCGTCGCGGTGAGCCAGGGTGCGCGCAACGTCACCTGGGCCGAGTTCGACCGCGGGGCCGACGGGATCGCGCAGTTCCTTCTCGACCTCGGCGCCGTGCAGCAGGACAAGGTCGCGCTCTACCTCTACAACACACCCGAGTACCTCCAAGGCGCGTACGCGGCCATGAAGGTCGGCCTCGTCCCGGTCAACACCAACTACCGCTACGGCGACGACGAGCTCACCTATCTGTGGGACAACGCGGACGCGGTGGCGGTGATCTTCCACGGTGTGTTCTCGGAGCGGATCGAGGGCGTGCTCGACCGGTTGCCCAAGGTCAAGGGGTGGCTCTGGGTCGACGACGGCTCGGGCCCGTGCCCGGAGTGGGCGACGCCTTACGACGACGCCGCCAAGTCGGCCGACGGCAGGGTGTCCGCGCCGTGGGGGCGCAGCGGCGACGACCTCTACATGCTCTACACCGGCGGGACCACCGGCATGCCCAAGGGCGTCATGTGGCGCCAGGACGACCTCTTCACCTTGTTGTTGAGCGGGTCGTCACGCCACTACGACCCCGACGGCGGCGTCGACGCGGTGCGTGCGGTGCTCTCGGAGAACCCCGGCGGCATCACGCTGATGCCCGCCTGCCCGCTGATGCACGGCACCGGCGCCTTCACCGCCATCACCGTGTTGACCGACGGCGGCCGCGTCTGCCTGCTCGAGAAGCGGCACTACGACGCGGCCGAGGTGCTCGACACCGTCGAGCGGGAGAAGGTGAACGGCCTGGTGATCGTCGGCGACCCGTTCTCGCTGCCGTTGCTGGCCGAGCTCGATGCCAACCCCGGCAAGTGGGACCTGAGCTCGTTGGCCGTGGTCATCTCGTCGGGTGCGATGTGGAGTGAACCGGTCAAGGAGCGCCTGCTCGCCCACCACTCGCAGATGCTGCTCGCCGACGCCTTCAGCTCGTCGGAGGCGCTCGGCATGGGGACCTCGATCTCGGGCGGCGGCACGGCCGCCAAGACGGCCTCGTTCACACTGGGCCCGAACGTCAAGGTGCTCGACGACGACGGCAACGAAGTCCAGCCGGGCTCGGGCCAGGTCGGCGTCCTCGCTCTCGGCGGGCGCAACCCGCTCGGCTACTACAAGGACGAGGAGAAGTCGGCGCGCACGTTCAAGGAGATCGACGGCGTGCGCTACTCCATCCCGGGCGACTTCGCCCAGGTCGACGCCGACGGCACGATCCACCTGCTCGGGCGCGGGTCGGTGTCGATCAACTCGGGCGGCGAGAAGATCTTCCCCGAAGAGGTCGAGGAGGCGTTGAAGACCCACCCGGCGGTGCGCGACGCCGTCGTCGTCGGCATCCCCGACCCGACCTACGGCGAGCAGGTGGTCGCCGTCGTGGAGGTGGGCGAGGACGCGGACGCGCCCGGCGAGGACGAGCTCATCGCGCTCGTGAAGGAGCGGCTCGCGTCGTACAAGGCGCCCCGGCGCGTGCGCGTCGTCCCGACGATCGGGCGGGCGCCCAACGGCAAGGTGGACTACAAGCGGCATCGAGCCGAGTCGATGGACGAGTTCGGGGTGAGCGCCGGCTGACGCCGTTCAGCGGGTGAGGCGCCACAACGCGCTCGGACCCGAGAGCGGCCCGAGCATCTTCAGCTCGACGTGCACGGCACCCGCGCCAACGCCCGTGCTCAAGGTCCCCACCGTGACGCCGCTGTGGACGGCGCCGTCGATCCGGTGCACCCGCGCGGTCAGCGTGGCCACCAGGCCGGGCCAGCCGATCACCGCGAGCGGCTGAGCGACGGTGACGGGCGCGCTGGAGCCCCACGGAGCGTCGAGGGACGAGACCGTCTGGCCGGGGCTGAACAGCGTGAAGCTGTGCAAGGAGAAGAACACGCTGCGCACCAGCGCGTCGCCGGCGTCGACGGCGGCCGTGTTGGGGCCGAGCGCGCCGCCCGGCTGACCCAGCACGGCGGCCACCACGGTGACCGCCTTTCCCCCGATGTCCTGCTGGGCGGCGACGAGGAAGCATCCCTGCGCACTCGAATCGGACGCCGTCTTGATCCCGATGATCCCGTCCTGCCCGAGGTCGAAGTTGAGGTTGTAGACGACGGGCGTGTTCGGTATCAGCACGCTCGCCTGCCCGAGCGAGACCATCTGGCGCAGGATCGGGATCGACAGCGACGCCTCACCGAGACGGACCAGGTCCTCCGCGGTGCTGGTCGTCGCGGGGTCGACGCCGCTCGGATCGGTGATGTGCGTCGACGTGAGACCGAGCGCGGCGGCTGTCGCGTTCATCTTGGTGACGAACGCGGTGACGCTGCCGGCATCCCAATCGGCGAGCACCGTCGCCATGTCCGCCCCCGAGTCGACCACCAACCCTTCGAGTGCCTGAACCTCGGTGAGCGTCTCGCCCGCGGTGATCGGGATCTCGGACGCCTGTGTCGCCTGCCCGGCTTGATACGCGCTCAGCGCGTCCGCGGTGACCGGGATACTGGGCCCGTCGTCGCCCGGCGCCAGGTGGTGGTCGGAGAGCACCACGTAGGCGGTGAGAATGTCGGCCAGGCCGGCAACGGGGACCGGTTGGGTGCCGCGCACCTCCCCGACGGGCCCCACTCCAACGACCGTCGCCGCCGACTCGCCGCTGCTCGGCCAGGCGAACGCGGGCGTCGTGCCCGGGAGCCGGACGTCTTGGACGCCGAGCGTCGCGTGGGACACCGGCCGGATCCACTGCGCGATGCCGCCCGCGATCAGTGCCAGCACGACGATCGTGACCCCCCACACGAGAAGACGACGGCGCCGGCGTGACGCCCGCAAGCCGGCGACGATCTCGAGCTCTTCGTCGCTCGGCGGCGGCAGCTGCCGCCCGATCTCGGCGAGGCGGTCCTCGTTCTCGCGGGGGAAGGCCCGTCTCCGGGCGTGGGCAGGACCTTTGCTCTTCCCCGCGTCGGTGCGGTCCATGGCTACAACGCTAAATCCGCAGGGTGCCGCGCGGTGGGGCATGCCGGGGCCGCAGCGCGCCCGTCCTGGCCGGAGCCGTGTTCAATGGCCGTTCGGCCTGCGCCGGGCCACCGAGTCGACCACTGCGACCGGCGGCACGCCGGCGCCCGCCCGCGCTAACGGCCGAACGTCCAGCGCGTCGCACCGTGGGGCTCGGCGGTGCCCAGCCCGACCACGGCGTCGAAGGTGAAGCGGTAGAGGTGCCACGGCGGTGGGCCCGCGCTCGGTGCACTGAACGGCGCCGTGAAGCCGTCGCCCTCGACCTCGGCCGGCCATCCGAGGTCCCGATAGAGGGCGACCACGCGTTGCAGGGTCGCGGCGTCGGTCACCCGGCGCGCCGAGCCCTCGAGCGTCAGATCCATGCCGGGCAGCTTGACCGCGAAGGTGCACGCGGGATTGGCGGCGAGGTTGCGGGCCTTGCGGGTGCCGGGCCCGCTGGTGAAATAGAGGTCGCCGTCGTCCCACACGACACCGACGCCGGCGACGTGCGGCCGACCGTCCCGTCCCACGGTGCCCAAGAAGAAGCCGGCGAGCGGTCCTTTGGGCCCCGATTCGAGGAGGTCGTGCGCCCTGCTCCACGTCAGCGCCGGGTTGTCGTAGCGGTCGAGGTTGGTCACTCCGCTCGGGTCTCTGTCCGTCATCGCACCGTGCCTCCGATCGTTCGCCGACATCTTGCTCAATGGATGCTCGCGCCCTTCCGCTACCGTGGCGTCGTGGCCCGCACGAGCACGAGCACGAGCAACGCTGGCCGCTCGGGCAGCACGCGGGTTCCCGGCGGGGTGGTGCACAAGCTGCCACGCGACCTGCGCACGGCCCTCGTGGCGAACCCCGCCGCGCTGCGTGCGTGGAACGACATCACTCCGCTCGCCCGCAACGAGTTCATCTGCTGGGTCGAAGACGCCAAGCAGGACAAGACCCGCGAGCGCCGCATCCGCCGGACCCAAGAGGAGCTCGAGGACGGCATGCGCCGGCCCTGCTGCTGGCCCGGGTGCGCGCACCGGGAGCGCAACGGCAGGTAGCGAAGGGCGCAGAGCCGCCGCGGAGAACGGGGACGACACCGTGCAGCAGCCGGAGGCCACACAGCAAGGGACTGTCGCCGACCTCGTCGTCCGCTGCCTGGAGAACGAGGGCGTCACCCACGTCTTCGGCATCCCGGGCGAGGAGAACATCCACCTCGTCGATGCGCTCGCGCGCTCGCCGATCACCTACGTCCTGGTGCGCCACGAACAGGCCGCCTCGTTCATGGCCGAAGTCTGGGGGCGCCTGAGCGGGTCGGCCGGCGTCTGCTCGGCGACGCTCGGGCCGGGCGCCATCAACCTGCTGCTCGGCGTCACCGACGCGACGACGAACTCGACGCCTGTCGTCGCGCTCTCGGCGCAGGTCGGCCGCGACAGGAGCTTCAAAGAATCGCACCAGGGCGTCCCGCTGGTCGAGATGTTCGCCCCCGTGACGAAGTGGTCGGCCCTGCTGCCCACCGCCGAAGCGGTGCCCGAGATGGTGCGCAAGGCGTTCAAGCTCGCGCAGACCGAGCGTCCGGGCGCGGTCTACCTCGCCATCCCCGAGGACCTGGAGGCCGAGACCGCACCGCCCGACGCCGGACCGCTCCCGGTCAACGTCCCGCGGCCCGACGAGCCATCGGCATCGCAACTCGAACGCGCGGCCGAGCTCCTCGCATCGTCGCAGTCGCCGATCATCCTGGCGGGGCACGGGGTCGCCCGTGCCGGCGCCGGCGCCGCGCTGCAGGCGTTCGCCGAGACGCTCGGGCTCCCCGTCGCCACGACATTCCACGGCAAGGGCGTGCTCCCCGACGACCATCCCCAAGCTCTGGGTGCCGTCGGGTTCATGGCCCATGACTACGTGAACTTCGGTTTCGACCGCGCCGACACGATCGTCGCCGTCGGTTTCGAGCTCCAGGAGTTCGACCCCGAACGGATCAACCCCGACGGGAAGAAGTCGATCATCCACATCCACCGGTTCCCGGCCGAGGTGGACCGGCACTACAACGTCTCGGTCGGGTTGCAGGGCGAGATCGGCCACACGCTGGCATCGCTCGGGGCAGTCGTCGGGCGGCGCTTCGAACCGACCGACGGCGAATGCCGGATCCGCGCGCTGCTCGCCGCCGAACTCGAACAGGGCCGCACCGACGACCGCTTCCCGTTGGCGCCGGCGCGGATCGTCGCCGACACCCGCGCCGCGCTGGGGCGCAGCGACATCGTCCTCGTCGACACCGGCGCCCTCAAGATGTGGATGGCGCGCCTCTACCCGACCTACGAGCCCAACACGTGCCTCATCTCGAACGGCCTGTCCACC
>DATJTU010000374.1:0-2151 GCA_035503015.1 Acidimicrobiales bacterium
TGGAGCGGGGCGCGGCGGCGGCGCTGCCCGACCCGGGGGCGACCGACACCGAGCACCTCTTAAAGGAGGCCGGCGTCGACGGCGAGACGGTGGCCGCGTGGGTGGCCCGGGGGGTGGTGGCATGAGCACGACCGCAGCAAAGGACGCGTTGGCGACGGCGCAGGACCTCGTCGGCAAGGAGCAGTACCACGAGGTGGGCGAGTTCCCGGTCGAGCAGGGCTACGTCTGGACGTCGTGCGCCTCGGTCGAGAACGGCAATGCGCTGTTCTGGGTCGCCGACGTCGCCGAGGCGTTGACGGACGGACCCGTCGCGCCGCCCTCGATGGTCTCGGTGTGGTTCCGGCCCCACCACTGGGCGCCCGGGCGGACCGAGCAGGCCTTGCCGCTGCAGGTCCACTTCGACCTCAAGGAGCTCTTCGACCTGCCCGAGGCCGTGATGACCGACAACACGATCGAGTTCCACACCCCGGTGCGTATGGGCGATGTGCTGCGCACGCACCAGGTGCTGCGCTCGATCAGCGGCGAGAAGACGACGAAGCTCGGGACGGGGCGCTTCTGGGTGATCGACGTCGTGTACGAGAACCAGGACGGCGAGCTGGTCGCGGTGGAGTCCTACACCGGCTTCGGCTACCGGCGCGGCGGTGCGGCGTGAGCGTCTCGGTGGCTCCGAAGATCCTCTTCGACGACGTGGCGGTGGGCGACGAGCTGCCGCCGCTCGACTACGAGGTGTCGGCGACGACCGTGGTGCTGGGCGCGCTGGCCACGCGGGACTGGCGCCCGATGCACCACGACAAGGACTTCGCCGTCAACCGCAACGGCACCCAGGACATCTTCTTGAACACCCCGAACCAGGCGGCCTGGTTCGAGCGCTACCTGACCGACTGGACCGGGCCCCACGGGCGCCTCGGCCGGGTCACGTTCCGCATGAAGGGCTCGGTCTTCCCCGGCGACACGATGTCGCTCCGCGGCGGGGTCGTGTCTTGTGAGGTGGACGAAGCCGGCTGCGGCTTCGTCACCGTGGACGTGACCCTGTCAGTTGACGGCGACACGAAGACCACCTGCACCGCCCGGATCGCCCTGCCGCGCCGCGCGGCGGACAACCCGTGGGCGCGCGCGGGGGAGGCGTGGCGCCCGTCGCCGGCGCCGCCGGCCTCCCCGGCATGACGACCGTGCTGGCACCGATCACGAAAGAGGCTCACCGTGCTTGATCTCGAGTTCGACCAGGAGCAGGAGCTCTTGCGCCAGACGGCGCGCGACCTGCTGGCAAGCCAGTGCTCGCTCGACGTCGTGCGCCAGATGGAGGACGACCCGGTCGGGTACCCGCCGGCGCTGTGGGAGCAGCTGGGTCAGCTCGACCTGATCGGCTTGCTGCTGCCCGAGGAGTACGGCGGCTCGGGCATGACGCTGCTCGAGGGCGTGGCGCTCTACGAGGAGCTCGGGCGGGCCCTCGCCCCGACGCCGCACTTCGTCAGCGCGGTGCTGAGCGGCGGCGTGCTGGCGGCGGCGGGCAGCGCCGAACAAAAGGAGCAGTGGCTGCGCCCGGTGGCGACCGGGGCGGCGATCCTGACGCCGGCCTGGCTCGAGCCCGAGAGCGGGTTCACGCCCGCCGGGGTCGCGGCGCGCGCCGTGGCCGGCGGGGACGGGTTCTCGCTCTCGGGCGTGAAGCGCCACGTCGCCTTTGCCGCCGCAGCCGACCGGCTCGTGGTGCTCGCCCGCACCGGCGACGCGGAGGACGCGGTCGACCTCTTCCTCGTCGACCCCACGGCCCCCGGGGTCACGCTGCGCCAGCAGTTCAGCCTGGCGTCTGACACCCAGTACGAGGTGACGTTCGACGGCGTCGCGCTCGGGGCGGACGACCGTATCGGCTCCGCGGGGAGCGGCTGGACCACGTGGCAGGAGGTGCTCGAGCCCGCCCTCGTTCTCCTGGGCGCGCTGGCCGTCGGCGGCGCGCGGTACGCGCTCGAGATCACGACCCAGTACGCGAAGGACCGCCACCAGTTCGACAAGCCGCTCGGCGCCTTCCAGGCGCTGGCGCACTACCTCGCCGACGCGGTCACGCGACTCGACGGGGCGGAGCAGCTCGTGCACGAGGCGGCCTGGGCCGGTGCGACCGGCCGGCCGCTCTCCTCGCTGGCGCCGATGGCGAAGCTC
>DATJTU010000375.1:0-6172 GCA_035503015.1 Acidimicrobiales bacterium
CGGCAAGGAGAATTTCCTCGCTGCGTTGCGCCGCGTGCAGCTGCTCGTGCGAGACAACACGACGCCCGTCCGCCTCTCGATGCGCAGCGGCGGCGTCGACCTGACGGTGCAGAGCCAGGACGTGGGTGACGCGGCCGAGACGGTGGACGGCGACTACAGCGGCGAAGACCTCGTGATCGCGTTCAACCCGTCGTATCTCATCGACGGCGTGGAGGCGGTCACCGGTGACGAGGTCATCGTGGAGACCGCCGACGCATCGCGAGCGGCGACGGTGCGCGGCGCGGAGGACGACTCGTTCCGCTACCTGCTCATGCCGGTGCGGGTCTCCTGAGCGCGCCCCTTCGCAGGCGCAGGGTCCTCTCATGAGCCTGCGCCGGCTGGAGCTGACCGACTTCCGCATCTTCACCCACGCCGTGCTCGAGCCCGCCACCGACGGGACGACCGTCATCACCGGGTCCAACGGGACGGGCAAGACCAGCGTGCTCGAGGCTGTCGCGTACCTGGGCACGAGACGATCGTTTCGCGGCGCACCGCCCGACGCCCTCGTGCGCTCGGGCGCGGCCAGCGCCGTCGTACGGGCGGACCTCGACGGACCCGACAGCCCCGTCCTGGCCGACGCCGAGATCATCGCGGGCGGCAGGGGCAAGACGCGGGTCAATCGCAAGGTCGTCGCCGGGCGCAAGGAGCTGGGCGCAGCCGTTCCGAGCACAGTGTTTTCGCCCGAAGACCTCGCGCTCGTGAGCGGTGGGCCCAAGGGCCGGCGCGACCTGCTCGACGACGCACTCGCGCTCCTCGACACCGAGGGGTCGCGCGCGGCGGACGAGACCGACCGCATCTTGCGCCAGCGAGCCGCGCTGCTGCGTCAGTCGGGCGGGCGACCCGGCCCCGAGGTCACGACGACACTCGACGTCTGGGACCAGCGCCTGGCCGACGCCGGCAAGGTCCTCGTCGAAGCGCGCGAGCGACTGGCCGGCGACCTCGAGCCCTTGGTCGGTGCCGCGTACAGCGCGCTCGCCGGCGAGCCGGGTCGCGCGCTGGTCGGGCAGCACTACCGGCGCAGCTGGGATGGCGACCTGCTCGAAGCGCTCGGCGCGAGCCGTCGCGACGACCTGCGCCGGGGCGTCAACACCGTCGGGCCGCACCGCGACGACCTGGTGCTGGCGATCGAGGGACGCGAGGCCCGCACCCACGCGTCCCAAGGTGAGCAGCGTTGCCTGGCGCTGGCGCTGCGCCTGGGCGTCCACGAGCTGGTCCGGGCCCGCACCACCCTGGTGCCCACGCTCCTGCTCGACGACGTCTTCTCCGAGCTCGACCCGGACCGCAGCCGGGCCCTCGTCGCGCAACTCCCGGCGGGCCAGGCGATCGTCACCACGGCGGCGCCGCTCCCCGACGGGATCGCGGTGGCCCGGGTCCTGCCCGTGGGAGCTCTGGCGGCATGACGGCGGGGCCGTGACAGCGGGAGAGGGGCCCCGACGCGTCGGCGATTCGGTCCCACGTCTGTTGCGCCGGCTCGGTGCGCCGCCCTCGCCGGCGACCATGGAGGCCGTCTTCAGAGGGTGGGACGCCGTCGCCGGTCCCGAGCTGGCGGCGCACGCGCGGCCGTTGCGGTTGCACGGCGCGACGCTCGTCGTCGCCGTCGACCACCCCGCGTGGGCCACGCGCGCCCGCATGGACGCGGCGCAAATTCTCGCCCGCGTCCGCTCGGTCGAGGGCGTGTCGGTCGACCGCTTGGAGGTCCTCGTCGAACGGCGCTGAAACGGCGCCGCGCGGCCGCCGCGGACGGGCCTGTGACAAGGGTGTTCGCGCGGCAATTTTCGCGCGCGGCGAGACCGTTCATGAGTGCCGAATTGGCACGTCTGTCGGGTAGAATGGTGCGTTCGCATCGAAAGGCCGGAGGACTCAGTTCGGGGATTCGATTCGTACCGCGAAGAACGACGTTTTTGAAAGGGCGCGCCTGTGGCAGTGAAGGTGGATGAGAGACCGGGTCGGGGCGAGGGCTCCTACACCGAGGCCGACATCACCATCCTTGAAGGGCTCGAGGCGGTCCGAAAGCGCCCCGGCATGTACATCGGCTCGACCGGGCCGAGCGGGCTGCACCACCTGGTGTGGGAGGTCGTCGACAACTCGGTCGACGAGGCCATGGCGGGCCGGGCCAGCCGGATCGACGTGACCGTCCTGGCCGAGGGAGCCGTCCGGGTGAGCGACGACGGTGGGGGGATCCCGGTGGGCCCTCACCAGAAGTACCCCAAGGTCTCGACGGCGGAGATCGTCCTCACCACGCTGCACGCCGGCGGCAAGTTCGGCGGCAAGGGCTACCAGGTCTCCGGCGGCCTGCACGGGGTCGGCGTCTCGGTGGTGAACGCTCTCTCGACGCGCCTGCTGCTCGAGATCGACCGCGACGGCCAGCGCTGGGAGGCCGAGTTCGAGAAGGGCGGGAAGGTCAAGCGCAAGGTCACGGCCACCGGCCCTGCCCCGAAGGACCGCAGCACCGGCGAGCCCCGCACCGGCACCACCGTGACGTTCTGGCCGGACCCCTCGGTCTTCGACGAGATCGAGTTCCGTGCCCAGACCATCCTCGAGCGGTTGCAGATCATGGCCTTCTTGAACAAGGGCCTCGAGATCCGCTTCACCGACGAGCGCACCGACCCGGTGACGAAGACGACGTTCAAGTACAACGGCGGAATCGTCGACTTCGTCAAGCACCTCAACGCGTCGAAGGAGTCCTTGTTCCGCAAGGTCGCGTCCTTCGAACAGGCCGAGGACAACCAGGAAGTCGAGATCGCGCTCCAATGGAACACGGGTTACCACGAGTCGATCCACTCCTTCGCCAACGGCATCTCCACCATCGAGGGCGGCATGCACGTGGAGGGGTTCTCCAAGGCCCTGACCAACGTGGTGAACCGCTACGCGCGGGACCGCAAGCTCTTGAAGGAGAAGGAGGAGAACCTCAAGGGTGACGACATCCGCGAGGGTCTCACCGCCATCATCTCGGTCCGCCTGCGCGACCCGCAGTTCGAGGGCCAGACCAAGGCCAAGCTGGGCAACACGTCCATCCGGTCACTCACAGAGCGGACGACCAACGAGAAGCTCAAGGACTGGCTGGAGGAGAACCCGCGCGAGGCGAGCCAGATCGTGCACAAGTCGATGCAGGCCGCCCGGGCCCGCCTGGCCGCGCAGGGCGCGCGTGACCTGACCCGCCGCAAGTCCGCGCTCGACGGCGCGGGCCTGCCCGGCAAGCTCGCCGACTGCTCTTCGCGCGACCCGCGCGAGTCCGAGCTCTTCATCGTCGAGGGGAACTCCGCCGGCGGGTCCGCCAAGGACGCCCGCAACCCGGCGACTCAGGCGATCCTCCCCATCCGGGGCAAGATCCTCAACGTCGAGCGCGCCCGCATCGACAAGATGCTGAAGAACACCGAGATCCAGGCGCTGATCTCGGCCATCGGCGCCGGGTTGGCCGAGGAGTTCGACGTCGAGAAGATCCGCTACCACAAGGTGATCCTGCTGGCCGACGCCGATGTCGACGGCAGCCACATCCGCACGCTGCTGCTCACGTTCTTCTACCGCCAGATGAAGCCGCTGGTCGACAACGGCTACGTCTACGTCGCGCAGCCCCCGCTGTACTCGACGCTGGTCGGCAAGGAGAAGATCTACCTGAAGGACGACGCGGCCAAGGCGGCGTTCCTCGCCGAACACCCCGACCACAAGCACGAGTTCAACCGCTTGAAGGGCCTCGGCGAGATGGACTTCAACGAGTTGCGGGACACCACCATGGATCCCGAGAAGCGCTCGCTCCTCCAGATCACCGCCGAGCAGGCGGCGCTGGCGGACGAGGTGTGCTCGATCCTCATGGGTGACGACGTCGAGCTGCGCCGCCACTTCATCCAGACGAATGCCAAAGACGTCCGCTTCCTCGACATCTGAGCGAACGGGCGAGGAGTAGGAAACACATGCCACGTCAATCGACGCGCGGCTCGGGTTCGGGCGGCGGCACCGCCGCCCCCCCGCCGCCACCAGAAGACGCCGACCCGGGCGGTTCCATCGAGCCGATCGAGCTCCAAGAGGAGATGGAGCGCTCGTACCTCGAGTACTCCATGTCTGTCATCGTCGCCCGCGCGCTGCCCGACGTGCGCGACGGCCTCAAGCCGGTGCACCGCAGGATCCTCTACTCGATGTTCGACAACGGGCTGCGGCCCGACCGCCCGCACAACAAGTGCGCCAAGGTCGTGGGCGAGGTCATGGGGATCTACCACCCCCACGGCGACTCGGCGATCTACGAGGCGCTGGCGCGCATGGTCCAGGAGTTCTCACTGCGCCACCCGCTGATCGACGGCCACGGCAGCTTCGGCGGCCGCGGCCCCGACGACGGCGCGGCGGCGATGCGCTACACGGAGTGCCGCCTGGCGCCGCTGGCCCTCGAGCTGATGGCGGACATCGACGAAGAGACCGTCGACATGGTGTCGAACTACGACGGGTCGGCGCTCGAGCCCGTCGTGCTCCCGTCGCGCTTCCCGAACCTGCTCGTGAACGGCTCGCAGGGGATCGCCGTCGGCATGGCGACCAACGTCCCGCCGCACAACATGGGCGAGGTCATCGACGCGGCCATCCACGTCCTGCACCATCCCGAGGCCACGCCCGACGAGCTCATGGAGTTCGTGAAGGGCCCCGACTTCCCCACCGGCGCGCTGATCCTCGGGCGCCAGGGCATCCTCGACGCGTACCGGACCGGCCGGGGCTCGATCAAGATGCGCGCCGTCGCCGAGATCGAGGAGGGCCGCAGCGGCGAGCGCATCGTCGTCACCGAGCTGCCGTACCAGACGTCGGTCGAGGTGATCGAGCAGAAGATCAGCGATCTGGTCAGGGCGGGGGAGCTGGACGGCATCAGCGCCGTGCTCAACGCGTCGGCCAACCAGCAGCCGCGCCTGATCATCGAGCTCAAGCGCGACGCCAACGCCAACGTCGTCCTGAACAACCTCTTCAAGCAGACGCCGATGCAGACGAGCTTCGGCGTCAACATGCTGGCGCTGGTCGACGGCGTGCCGCGCACGCTCACGCTGGCGCAGGCCGTCTCCTACTACGTCGACCACCAGATCGAGGTCATCCGGCGCCGGTCGGAGTTCCGCCTGGACAAGGCGCGCAACCGGGCCCACATCGTCGAGGGCCTGCTGAAGGCGATCGACATGCTCGACGCGGTGATCGCCACCATCCGCGCCTCGGACGACCGCCCGGCCGCCCGCGGCGCGCTCATGGCGGACCCCTTCTCCTTCACCGAGGTCCAGGCGACGCACATCCTCGACATGACGCTCGGCCGCCTCACGCGGCTGGGGCGCGCGGAGCTCGAAGAGGAGATGACGCAGCTACAGCAGACCATCGCCGAGCTGGAGGCGATCCTCTCCGACGACGGCAAGCTGCGCGGCGTCATCGAGACCGAGATGACCGCGATCCGCGACAAGTACGCCAACGAGCGCCGCAGCATCATCACCCACGACCCGGGCGAGATGGGCGTCGAAGACCTCATCGACGACGAGGAGATCGTGGTCACCCTGACCCGGGCGGGCTACATCAAGTCGGTGGCGGCCGCCGCCTTCCGGACCCAGGGCCGGGGCGGGCGCGGCGTGCAGGGTGCGCGCCTGAAGGAGGAGGACCTGGTCAGCCAGGTCGTGCACACCACGGCGCACACCTACCTGTTGCTGTTCTCCAACCGGGGCAAGGTCTACCGGCTGCGCGGGCACGAGATCCCCGTGAAGGACCGCACGGCGCGGGGGACCGCGGCCGTGAACCTGGTGCCACTGGCGCCGAACGAGTCCATCACGGCGATCATCGCCACCCGCGAGTTCTCGCCCGATCAGTACCTGGTCTTCGCCACGGCCCAGGGTCAGGTCAAGAAGACGGCAATGAGCGAGTACGACAAGTCACGCCGGGAGGGCTTCATCGCCATCAACCTGCGGGACGGCGACGAGCTGGTGCGCGTGGTCGCGACCTCGGGGCAGGACGACCTCTTCGAGGTGACCCGCAACGGCATGACCATCCGCTTCAACGAGGAGGACGTCCGGCCGATGGGCCGCGACGCCGGCGGCGTGCGGGGCATCCGCCTGCGCTCGGGCGACGCGGTCGTGTCCCTCGACGTCGCGGCCGACGACACCGACATCCTGATCGTCACCGACGCCGGCTACGG
>DATJTU010000376.1:0-4041 GCA_035503015.1 Acidimicrobiales bacterium
CAAGAGCGCGGCGAACGAGCCGAACGCGCCGACCCAGACGAAGACGAAGACGGTCGAGGTGATGCCCGAGACCGGCTCCGCCGCGGGTTCGACCCGCGCCAGGTACCAGATGAAGGAGCCGGCGACGAGGAGGACCAGCACCAGGGGCAGGGCTGCGACGCCCTTGTTATAGGTCTCGATCAACAGCGACAGCACGGCCACCAGGCCGAGCAGGGTGGCGGGGTGGTACTGGGCCCGCCGGAACGCGGCGTACGCCTCCGCCGAGGCCAAGAGCAGCACGACGGTGACGATGACCATGGTGGCCACGTTCCCGGCGGCGAAGCAGGCCAGCGCGGCGATGCCGAGCAGGACGCCCGAACCGATCGCCACACGCATGTCGCGCCCGCTGGTGCCGGCGGTACTGACGTTGCCGGTCCGCACGTTGGTGCCCGAGCGCGTCGTGCGCGGGACCCGGACCTTTTGCACCTGCTGGTCGGGTGGCCGCGGTGGGCTCAACCGCGAGGCAGCCGCAGCGGACGCGGCGGCGGTCGCCGACGACGCGATGCGTGGCGACACCTCGGCCGGCTCGAGCTCGGGCTCGGCCTCCGGCTCAGGTGCGGGTTCGGGCTCGAAGAAGGACGTCTCCGGCTCGTAGGTCTCGTAGCGGTCGTACCGTTCGAACGACTCGTGCAGCGAGACCTCCTCGGGCTCGCTCGCGGCGTGCGCCGGTTCCCGCTCGAGGCCCGGCTCGGGCGGGATGACGAGAGTGTCGTCGGACTCGAAGTGCCACGGCTGGCGCTCGTCGTCGGGCCGCTCTCCCAACAAGGCGCCGACCGCGGGCAAGTCGTCGGAGAGCATGGCGGGCTCGAAGACCTCTTCTTGCGCCTCCCAGTCCGTCTCCTCCTCGCGCCACGTGGGCGGCGCGACGAGCTGTTCCTCGCCGTTGCTGCGGTCCAAGATCGCGGGGACCTGGCCGGTCGGCGCGTCGTTCCAGTGCGGCAGCTCGGGGTGCTCGTCGTCGACGGGGCCCGTCACCTCGCGGATGGTGTCCCCCGCCGGTTCGGCGCCGATGATGCGCACCCGCCCCGAGTGGTAGGTGGTCGGCTCTTCCTCGGCGTCCTCGGATTCAGCGTCGCCGAAGCCGGTGAAGCCGGTCTCGAACTCGTCGTAGTCGTCCCTGGTGTCGTCACTCATGTCGTCGCCCCCTCAGACCTGCATCAGCTCTTGCTCTTTGTGCGAGAGCAGCTGATCGATCTGTGCGACCTGCTCGTGGGTGATCTTCTCCAGGTCCTTCTCTACTCGCTCGAGCTCGTCAGTTGTGAGATCCCCCTCCTTTTGCAGGGCCTCGAGCTCGTGACGCCCGGCCCGGCGCAGGTTGCGCACAGCGACCCTCCCCTCCTCTGCCTTGTGCCGCACGACCTTGACCAGCTCCTTGCGGCGCTCTTCTGTCAACGGCGGAAAGGCAAGCCGGATCACGGTCCCGTCGTTCGTCGGGTTTATACCCAGGTCAGACGCCATGATCGCCTTTTCGATCCCGCCCAGGGACCCCTTGTCGTAGGGGGAGATGACCAGGAGCATCGCATCGGGGACGCTGAAGCCGGCCAGCTGGCGCAGCGGGGTGGGCGTCCCGTAGTAGTCCACCATCAGCGTCTCGACCAGCGCCGAGGACGCCCGCCCGGTCCGCACGTTGCCCATTTCGTGGCGGACGTGGTCGATGGCCTTGGTCATCTTCTCCCTGGTGTCGTCCTTGACCAGGGTGGCCAGGTCCTCGTCCATCAGCGAACCAGCGTACCGATCTGCTCGCCGCTGAGCGCACGGGGGATGTTGCCCGGGATCATCAGGTCGAAGACCCGGATCGGCAGGTCGTTGTCCTTGCAGAAGGTGATCGCAGTGAGGTCCATGACCCGCAGGTCCTTGCTGATCACCTCCATGAAGGAGATCTCGTCGTAGCGGGTCGCCGTCGGGTCGAGCTTGGGGTCTGCGCTGTAGACGCCGTCGACCCCCGAGTGCGTCCCCTTGCAGAGGAGCTCGGCCCCGATCTCGGCCGCCCGCAGCGCGGCCGGCGTGTCGGTGGTGAAGAAGGGGTTGCCCATGCCTGCCGCGAAGATGACGATCCGCCCTTTTTCGAGATGCCGGATGGCCCGCCGCCGAATGTAGGGCTCTGCCACCTCCGCCATCGTGAGCGCGCTGAGGACGCGCGTCGGCTGGTTCTGCTGCTCGAGCGCGTCCTGGAGGGCCAACGCGTTGATGACCGTCCCGAGCATCCCCATCGTGTCCGACGTGGCGCGGTCCATCCCGCCGCTCGCGCCCGTGGAGCCGCGCCAGATGTTGCCGCCACCCACGACGACAGCAAGCTCGAGCCCGCCGCCGTCCATGGCGCGCGCCATCTCCTTGGCCATGCGCTCCACTGTCGCGGCGTCGATGGTCTCGTCTGAGGCGGCAGAGGCCAAGGCCTCTCCCGACATCTTGAGGACGATGCGGCGCGGCTCTCCCACGATCCCTGTCAGGTGCCGACGACGATCTGCGCGAACGCCACGATGTGAGCCGATCCGAGCAACCCGGCGATCGTCTGCTTCTCGTCACGCACGTAGGCCTGGTCGAGGAGCACGCGCTCTTTGAACCAGCCCGTCAAACGGCCTTCCACGATCTTCTCGAGCGCCGCCTCGGGCTTTCCCTCGTTGCGCGAGATCGTCTCGAGCGTTGCGCGCTCGGCCGCCACCTCGTCGGCGGGCACCTCGTCCCGGCTCAGATAGGCCGGCTTGGCGAACGCGATGTGCACGGCGATGTCGTGCGCGACCTCTTCGCTGCCACCGTCGAGCACCACAGCGACGCCGTTGACGCCGCGGCCCGCCTGGCGGTGCAGATAGGTGTCGAGCACCTGGCCGGACTCGGCCACGAGCCGGAGCACGCGCCCCACCGAGATGTTCTCCTTCAAGGTCGCGCGCAAGCGGTCGATCTCGTCGTTCAGCTCAGCCGTCGCGTCCTCACCCTTGGACGCCACCAGCGAGGCCAGCTCGTCGGCCAGGGCCACGAACTCCTCGGACTTGGCGACGAAGTCGGTCTCGCAGCGCAGCTCGACCACCGCGGCGGCGTCACCGCTGCGTGCGACGGCGACGGCGCCCTCGGCCGCCTCGCGGTCGCTCCGCTTGGCGGCGCCGGCGAGGCCCTTCTCACGCAGGATCTGCGCCGCCTTGTCCACGTCCCCGTTCGCCTCTTCCAGCGCGTTGCGGCAGTCGAGCATCCCGGCGCCCGTCATCTGGCGCAGCTTGGCGACGTCTTGTGCCGAGTAGTTGGCCATGGTCACGCCACCTCGACCGGCTCTTGGGCCGGTGTGTGGCTGGGGCGTCGGCCGCGCGGGGAGGGCGACGCGGCGCCGTCCTCGGCCTGGGCCGGCGGCGCCGTCTGGCGGCGGTGCTCGGCGATGAAGCGGCCCTCGACCACCGCGTCCGCGATGACGCGGCACATGAGCGAACCCGAGCGGATGGCGTCGTCGTTGCCGGGGATGACGTAGTCGATGATGTCGGGGTCGCAGTTGGTGTCCACCACGGCGACCACCGGGAGACCGAGCTTGCGCGCCTCGGTCACCGCGATGTGCTCCTTCTTGGTGTCGATCACGAACACGGCGTTGGGCAGCCGGTCGAGGTCCGCGATGCCGCCGAGGTTGCGCGTCAGCTTCTCGAGCTCGCGCGTGTGCTGGAGCGCCTCGCGCTTGGGCATGCCGTCGAAGTCGCCGGCCGCCTGCATGGCCCGCAGCTCCTGCATCCGCTTCACCCGGCCGGACACGGTGGCGAAGTTGGTGAGCATGCCGCCGAGCCAGCGCTGGTTGACGTACGGCATGCCGCACGCCTCGGCGTACTCGGCCACCGGGCCCTGCGTCTGCTTCTTGGTGCCCACGAAGAGGATCGTGCCCCCGTCGGCGACGAGGTCGCGCACGAAGGAGTAGGCGGACTCGATGCCGCTCAGCGTCTTGCGCAGGTCGATCAGATAGATCCCGTTGCGCTCACCAAGAATGAAGCGCTTCATCTTCGGGTTCCATCGGCGCGTCTGGTGGCCGAAGTGGAC
>DATJTU010000377.1:0-2628 GCA_035503015.1 Acidimicrobiales bacterium
CGGTGGAGGGCGCACCCTGAGGGTCTGACCGAACACGGCCCGCGCCCGACGCACGTTCGGCGCAGTCCCCGAGGGCGTCCCTGCGGCGTGCGTCAGGACGTCGACCACAAGTCGACGATCGGTACGCCGAGTTGGCGGAGCAACGTCCGCAGTAGCGACACGGAGAGCCCGAGCACGTTGTTGGGATCACCGTCGACGCCGTCGACGAACGCAGCGCCGCGCCCGTCGAAGGTGAAGCCCCCTGCGGCCAGCAACGGCTCGCCGGTCGCGAGATAGGCCTCCAGCTCCGGCGGGTCCGGGTTCCCGAACCTGACCGTCGTCCGCTCGACCGCGACGGCTGAACGTCCCGTGCTGGTGTCGACGACGCAGTGACCGGTGCAGAGCGACCGCTCGGATCCGGCGAGTCGATGCCAGAGTTCGCGCGCCGCGTCGGCATTCGCGGGTTTGCCGAACGGCTCGTCGTCGACCTCGAGCATCGAGTCGCAGCCGATGACCACGGAGTCGTCCCGGCGCCGTCCGGCCACCGCCTGCGCCTTGGACAGCGCGAGGTCGCGCACCGTGAGCTCGGTCGACAACCGGGTGATGTCCTCGTCGACACCGCTCACCACCACTTCGGGATCGAACCCGGCGCCCCGCAGGACGCGCAACCGCGCGGTCGAGGCCGAAGCGAGGACGAGGCGGCGCAGGCTCATGGCACACGCTACGCCGGGTGTCCCGGCGCCAACGGCGTCAGTTCATGCTGATGTCGCTCTCGGCCTTGCTCCCCGGCATGAAGACGGACAACCCGGCGATCTGGCTCCGCTCGTCCAGCACCTCGGTGCCGGTCAGGAGATCCCACGGCGCGAGCCGGGCTTTGGTGAGCAGGTCGTTGGGCGGCGAGGCGCCCATGAGGAACACCACGCCGAGCAGCGCGCAGGCCAGGACCGTCGGGACCAGCAACACGGTGCAGCACACCCCGTTGCGCACGAGGGACCTGCAGAACCCGATCCGTCGGCCGTCTGTTCGCCGCACGACGCGCAGACCCGTGAGGCGGTAACTGACGGTGCGACCGTGCCGCCATTCGACGAGGCTCCACACCAGCCAGCCCACGCCGAGCGTGACGACGAACAGGAAGCAGGTCAAGAAGAACGCCTGGAAGCGAGCACTGACGCTGGCATCGGGAGCCCGAAGCGTGGGCACCCTCGGCTCATGGTGCCCTCGGGAGGGACGGCGCTGCTCGATGCGTGACGTGCTCATCGAGGTGGTCCGTCTTCTGCCCACGACCTCATCTGCATCACCTTCGACGGGCGGCCGCTCCACTCCCGGCCCCCCTCATCCACTCCCAAATCTACCGGTCGGACGTCGCGGCGCACCGGGGAAGATCGGACGCCAGTTCACGAGGTCAGCCGGCTCCCGAGCGAGGGCTGAGGTCCCCCGGGGCCCGGCCGTCAAGTCAGACGCCGAGGAGCGGTCAACCGAATCGGCCTGCCGGTCGTGATACGTGGTAGATGACCCATAACGGCGTGCTCGTGGCCGGCCACACCGTGAACTCCGGGGGTTCGGATGGTGCAGGGCATGGGGAGTGCGCACTGATGGTCAGCCGAACGCCCCGGTCGTTCGAGGTCGCGTTCGCGGATCTGTACCGGCTCGCCTACCGGGTCGCGTATCGGATCCTCGGCGACAGATCCGATGCGGAGGATGTGGCCCAGGAGGCGTTGGCGCGCGCGACTATCCGGTGGGCGAAGTTGCACGACCGGCCCGAAGGTTGGGTCAGCCGCGTCGCTTCGAACCTGGCGGTGGACCGCTACCGGCGGCGGCGCCGGGAGCCCACGATCCCGACCGGCCCCCTGGGCATCGTCGACGAGCGCTCGGTCGAACGCAGTGACCTCGTGACAGCGCTTCGCCGGCTCCCCCGCCGCCAGCGCGAAGTGGTGGTCCTCCGGTACCTGGCCGACCTGTCCGAAGCCGATGTGGCCGACGCATTGGGATGCTCCGTCGGGTCGGTCAAGACCCATGCCTCGAGAGGACTGGCCGCCCTGCGGCGGGAGTTCGGCCGGCCAGAGACGAACGGTGACGATGTTCGAGCATCTTGACGATCCCGAGGGTCTCGCGCCGGGTCGCAGCGAGCTCGCCGGCGTGCTGGCGCGCGCCCAGGAGATCCGCCAGCGGCGCCGGTGGGGCCTCGCGGTCGCCACGTGCTGTGTGCTCTTGGCGGCGTCGGTCGGCTTTTTTCTCAGCCGGCCTCCGGGCCCGGGGGTCTCGCCGCCGGCCGACGACGCGTTCAACCTCGTGACGGGTCCCCTGCCGCTCGGCTCGCCCGTCCCGAACACCGCCCTCGTCGACGTGGAGTTCGAGAATCCCCAGAACGGCTTCGCGTTGGCCGTCCACCGCGACGAAATGTTGCTGGCTGCGTCCGAGGACGGAGGGTCGACGTGGCAGGTCCGCAACATCGACCTCCCCGGCGGGCTCGGGCCGGCCGACGGCTATCCCGGCCAGATGGAGTTCGTCGACGGCACCGGCTATCTGTGGGGCGCGCGCACTCGCGCGGGCGCGCCGCTGTGGGTGACACACGATGCCGGCATTTCGTGGCAACAGGCTGCGATCGGCCCCTACGTGCTGGACGTGAGCGCGATCGATCTCGACGTCTGG
>DATJTU010000378.1:0-3916 GCA_035503015.1 Acidimicrobiales bacterium
CACGCCCGAGATGCTGCTCCCGCGCCGCCCCGCCCGCCAAGTCCCCGGGAAACTACCCTGGCCGCGGTCACCGGCACCGCGGCAGGGGAGCCGCCACCACGCCGGGAAAGGGGTGGGTCCATGGACAGTGCCGCCGAGCTCGAGGCGATCCGGCAACTGAAGTACGCCTATTTCCGGACCCTCGACCTCAAGCAGTTCGACGAGCTCGCTGCCCTGCTCACCGAGGACGCCACCTCGTCGTACGAGGACGGCAAGACCGTCCTCGAAGGACGGGCCGCCATCGGGGGCTGGTTGGCCCAGGTCCTGGGTGATCCGGGCATGGTCACCGAGCACCACGGGCATCATCCCGAGATAACCCTCACGTCCGACACGACCGCCGAGGGCACCTGGTACCTCCAGGACAGGGTCATCATCCCCGCCGCCGATCTCGAGATCGGCGGGACCGCGTTCTACGCGGACCGCTACCGGCTAACCGGCGAGGGATGGCGCATCGCACACACTGGCTATACCCGGGTCTTCGAGGAGCACCGCACGCATTCCACGCTCGAGGTGCGTTCGTTCACATCTCGTTTCGGTTCGCCGGGCTGAAGGTGAACCCGGGGTCGAAGAGGGTCGCGGGCGCCAGCGCCTCCTCGATCGCCTCGACGAAGTCGGGCTCGAGCACCACGTCGAGCGCCTTGACGTTCTCCTTGATCTGCTCGGGCCGGCTGGCCCCGACGATGGCACTGGCCACGTTCTCGTTGCGGAGCACCCACGCCAGTGCGACCGACGCCGGGGTGTAGCCGGCCTCCCGGCACAGCGCGGCATAGTCCGCCACCGGCTCGAGGATCTCGTCGCGCAGCAGCCACCCCATCTCGCCACCCTCGGGGCCCTTCGCGCGCGAGTCGGCGGGAGCCTCGGTCCCACCCGGCTGGTACTTGCCCGTCAGCACGCCCTGCGCGAGCGGCGACCACACGATCTGGCTGACGCCCTCCTTCTCGCTCAGCGGCACGACCTGGGCCTCGATCACGCGCCAGATGAGCGAGTACTGCGGCTGGTTCGAGACGATGCGGTCGAAGCCCATCTCGTCGGCGAGCTCCAGCGCGTCGGCGATCTGGTCGGCGGTCCATTCCGACACGCCGATGTAGTGCACCTTGCCCTGCCGGACGAGGTCGTCGAACGCCTGCATCGCCTCCTCGAGCGGTGCCTCGTAGTCGTAGCGGTGTGCCTGCAGGAGGTCGACATGGTCGGTCTGGAGGCGTTCGAGGGACGCGTGCAGCGACTCCATGATGTGCTTGCGGCTCAGCCCGCGGTTGTTCGGGTTCGGGCCGGTGGGCCAGTAGACCTTGGTGAAGATCTCGATCGAGTCGCGCGGGACGTGCTTGAGGGCGCGGCCGAGGACGGATTCCGCTGCGCCGAGCGCGTACACGTCGGCCGTGTCGAACGTGGTGAAGCCCTCGTCGAGCGCGGCGCGCACGCACGCCATCGCCGCATCCTCCTCGATCTGGCTCCCGTGGGTGATCCAGTTCCCATAGGAGAGGGCCGAGACGAGCATGCCGGAGCGTCCGAGGTGTCGATAGTCCATGGCCGCCGAGCGTACCCGGGTGCTCCTACGCTCGTCGGGTGGTTTCCGAGGAGATGCTGCACGTGCGCCGCGGGCTCGACCTGCCGCTCTCGGAGGTCACCTGGCGCGCCACGACCTCGGGCGGCCCCGGGGGCCAGCACGCCAACCGCACGCTCAGTCGCGTCGAGGTGTCCTTCGACGTGGGCGCGTCGGCAACGCTCGGGCCGCGCCAGCGGGCCCGGCTCCTCGAGCGCTACGGCCAGGTCGTGCGCGCCAGCGCGTCGGAGTCGCGCTCACAGGCGCGCAACCGCGAGCTGGCGTTGGCGCGGCTCGCCACCAAGCTGGACGAGGGCCTGCGCGTCCAGCCCGTGCGCACGCCGACCCGTCCCACCAAGGGCTCACAGGTTCGCCGGGTCGAGCGCAAGCGCCGGCACGGTGAGACCAAGCGGCGCCGGCGGGCGCCGCGCCCCGACGACGACTGAGACGACTGAGACGCCTGAGACGCCTGCGGGCACCCGACGACCCGACGACGCCAGACGCCGCCAGACGACGCCAGACGCCGCCGGCGAGACTGACCGGGGCCGGCGAAGGCCCGCTCAGCCTGAGAAACCGAAACCCCCGAGCGCGCCGGCCAGCCCGCCGTCGAGCTGGTCGAGGAGCTCGGGGTCGTCCTCGGCCCGCGGCCCGCGCAGCGCGGTGAGGGCGGCGTACCCCTGGGCGACCAGCGTCGCGTCCTCGGCGCCTGCGTCGGCGAGGCCGAGGTCGCTCGAGTGGGGGAACGGGGAGCCGACGACGAGGACGATCTGGCCCTTCTCCTCGGGCTCTCCCTCCATGACCGCGCGCGCCGCCTCGGCGGCCGCCGGACCTTCGATCTCCTGCTCGTTGGGCTCCTCCCACGCGCCCCCGCCCCGCGCGGACTTGATCAGCCCGGCGCCGCTCACCCGGGCCCAGCGCACGCCGCGGATCTCGGAGAGCGGGAGGTGGGGCACGTTGAGGTTGAGCACGGTGCGGGGCGGCGCGGCCTCGAGCACGGGGACCAGGGCGACGGCGAGATCCGCGGCCGACTCCCACGGGTCGGGCTCGTCGCCGACGCGCAGCGAGACCGCCAGGGAGCGGATGCCGAGCTGGCTGGCCGTCAGCGCGGCGCCGACCGTGCCCGAGTGCAAGACCGAGCGTCCGACGTTGACGCCGTGGTTGATGCCCGAGAGGACCAGGTCCGGTTTCGGTCCGACCGCGCCGAGCGCACCGGCGATGACCGAGAGCGCCGGCGACGCGTCGAGCCCGTAGGCCTCCACGCTCTCGGCTCCCTCGACGTAGGCGCGCTGGTAGGGGATCGAGGTGCCGTCAGTGACCGAGCCGACCGCGGCGCCGGCGCCGCTGTAGTTGGAGCTCGGCGCCATCACGATGATCTCGTGCGGGGAGCCGGGCCCGTCGATCCCCGCACCCTCGGTCCAGGCCACGAGCGCTCTCGTCAGGGCCGCCAAGCCGGGCGCGGTCACACCGTCGTCATTGGTGACAAGGATCCTCACGATGCGCCCACGCTACCGGCGGGCTTGCGGACCGACGGGCCGTGTCACGAGACGTTCGTGCCCCCGTCACCTCACTTTCACGACCTCTGGGGACTGCCTCACCCATGGAGACGCCCTGGTCTGCTTCAATTCTCGCCATGCCGGCCCAGACGCCCAGGATCTCGGTGGCCTCGCCCACCGGGCAGCAATGGCGCATCGGGCACGGCCGCCACGAGGTCGTCGTCTGCGAGGTCGGCGCCACCCTGCGCCACTACGCGGTGGGCGCCACGCCGGTGCTCGACGGGTTCGGCGCCGACGAGTGGTCGCACTCGGGGCGGGGCCAGGTGCTGGCGCCGTGGCCGAACCGCCTGGCCGACGGGCGCTACGAGTTCAACGCGGTGCGGGCCCAGGCGGCGCTCGACGAGCCCGAACGCCGCAACGCGATCCACGGCCTCGTCCGCTGGTTGCCCTGGACTCTCCAGACCCGCCATCAGAACCAGTTGTCCCTGCGGCTGCAGCTCCACCCCTCGCCCGGCTACCCCTTCTCCCTCCTTCTCGAGCTCGAATACCACGTGGGCCGGGACGGCCTCACGGTGACGACGATGGCCCGCTCGCTCGACGAGGGCCCGGTGCCCTTCGGGCTGGGTTTCCATCCGTACCTGACGGCGGCGACCGAGACCGTGGACGGCGCGATTCTCCGCGTCCCGGCGCGGCACACCCTCGACCTCGATGAGCGCGGCCTCCCGACCGGCGCCCTCACGCCCGTCGAGGGGACCGACCGCGACTTCACCGCCTCGCGCTTCGTCGGTCCCACCGTGCTCGACACCGCCTTCACCACCTTGGTGCGCGATGACGACGGCCGGGC
>DATJTU010000379.1:0-5529 GCA_035503015.1 Acidimicrobiales bacterium
CCGTTCGCCGGCCCGTAGATCAGCGAGATCGTGCCGTTGGCCGGCGTCTTCTTCACGAAGGCGGCCGCCTCGGCCGCGATGGCCTGCGACGTCGGGAGGACGTACTGGTTCTTCGCGTTCTGCAACTGCGCGTAGCCCAGCCCGGCCTGGAGCGTCTGGGTCAGGTAGCTGATACCGACGTAGGCGATGCAGCCGACCGTCTCCTTGCAGCCCGAGACCATGCCCGAGTTGCCGTTCTCACCGAGCGCGCCCGGCGCGCCCGGCCACGGCACCGTGGTGTTGAAGCCGATCTTCGAACCCCAGCCCGACGGGTCGGTCTTCGAGAGGTACGACGTGAAGAGGAACGTGTCGCCACTGCTGTCGGAGCGGTGCAGCGTCACGATCGGCGTGCTGGGCAGCGTCACCCCGGGGTTGAGGCTCGCGATCTGCGAGGCGTTCCACTTGGTGACCGAGCCCTGGTAGATCTCAGACAGCACCTTGCCGCTGAGCTTGAGGTGCGCCGTCACGCCCGGGACGTTGTACGCGACGATCTGCGCGGAGATCGCCAGCGGGATGTTCTTCAGGTCCGGGTTGGACTGGGAGACACTGGGGGACAGGTAGGCGTCGGAGGCGCCGATGTCGATGGCGCCGTTCTCCGCTTCGGAGATGCCGGTACCCGACCCCGTTCCAGCCGTCTGGATCGTGACGCTCGAGTACTTGGTGTTGTACCCGCCCGCCCAGAGGTTGAAGAGCGGGTAGAGCAATGTGCTCCCGGTCTCCGTGACAGTGCCGCCCGACGGGGTCTCGACTCCGCTGCTGGGCAGCTTGACGCTGGCGGCCGACGCGGCCGAGCCGAACGCAGCTGAGCTCAGGGCGAGGGCTGCCACCGTGGCGACGACCGCTCCTCGCGTGAGCCATGCCGCGCGCATCAATTTCTTCACAGGTTTTTCTCCTTCTCAGGTGGTGATGGTTGGTGTGTCGATGTGTGCGCTATGTCGATGCGTGATGCAACGTGTGAATCGACGTAGCGGTGAACCCGCTACCTACCCCATCCGCCCGGTGACATAGCGCTCGGTGTCGGGATGCTGTGGGCGGTTGAAGAGATCGTCGGTCGGGCCGTACTCGCGCAGTTCCCCTTGGTAGAAGAAGATCGTGTCGTGCGAGACCCGCATGGCCTGGCCGAGGTTGTGGGTGACGACGATCAACGTGAGTGCAGGCGTGAGCGTCTTCAGCAGTGCCTCGATCGACTCGGTCGTCACCGGGTCCAGTGCCGACGTCGGCTCGTCGAGCAGGAGCACTTCGGGCCCGACGGCCAACGCGCGCGCCAGGCAGAGCAGCTGCTGTTGGCCGCCCGAGAGGCGGAAGGGCGAGTCGTTCAGCCGGTCCTTCACCGCGTCCCAGAGCCCGACCTCGGTGAGGCGGCGCTCGCATACGACGTCGAGCTGCTTGCCCTTCGCGATGCGGTGCGCCTTGACGCCGGCGACCACGTTGTCCTTGATCGACATCGGGAACGGATTCGGCCGTTGGAACAGCATGCCGACGCGGCGGCGCAACGTGAGCAGGTCGACGTGCGGGGCCCACAGGCTCTCTTCGTCGAGCGTGACGTCGCCGGTGCGTTGGAAGCCGGGCACGCGGTCGTTCATGCGGTTGAGCGTGCGCAAGAAGGTGGACTTGCCCGAGCCGGTCGGCCCGATGAGCGCGGTGATGGAGCCGCGCTTCAGGTCCACGTTCACGTCCGCGAGAACGATGCGGCCCGAGAAGCCGAGGTTCAATTTGACCGAGCGCATCACGTCCTCTGGGCGCGCCGCGTCAGGATCGAGCGATTTCAGGGCTTCGTCGATACCGGACTGCGCGTCAGTCGTAACGGGATTGTGACGCGTGCTGGTGGAGTCACCATCTGGCACTACCTGGACCGTAGCGATTGCAGGTAAACGCCCGGGAACATCAGCGCAACCTTCGGGTGAACAATTTGCTAAGGCTGCGAATCCTCCGCCTTGCCACAGGTCCGCCCAAGTTTCATCCCTGCAACACCCCCGTGGCAGGCGTCTCGCGCGCCAACGCCGATTGATGCGCGCTTGCGATCGTGTTCACGATCCCGGGCGCCCAGGCGATGATCGCGAGGTCCAACACGGCGATTGGAATGGCCAGCGCGAGCGCCCCACCGGAGGAGAACAGCGCGGTGATGCCGAATGCAACGCCGATGCCGAGGGCCAGGACCCAGGCGATCCACCACTGCAGGACGCGGGGTCGGTGCGAATCGCCCGGCGGGAGGCAGTCCCGGACTGCGTGATAGGGGATCCACAAGTTGACAACGGGCACGAACCAGGCGCCCACGCCCCACGCCGGCGACTGGCCGGAGGGGATGCCGAGGGCCCGGCCGGCCGACGCGGCGCGGTGTTGCCAGACCAGCGCCACGATCACCGCGACGACGTAGACGGCGTTCACCAGGAGCGACCCGGGCGTGACGGCGTTCGGCCCGGTGTACGCCGGCGGCGTCTTGTGCATCTGCGCGTACTCCCAGTCGATCCTGAACTGGTGCCCGAGGGCGAGATACCGGTTGGCCGTCAGCCGCCAGATCACCAGCTGGACGATGTTGCACGCCGCCGGCAGCGCCACCGCGACGCGTGCCATGCGGCGCATGCGCAGCTCGGCCTCGACCAGCCCGTTTGCGTTGTAGTTGGACAAGCGTTGTGCCGCGACCGCCCACGGCGCCGTCTCGGTCGGCGGCCCGGTCGGTGGCGCCGCGCCGGCCCACGGGGGCGGGGGCGGCTGGTGCGGGAGCACGGTGGCGTCGGTCCAGGCGTAGCCGTCCCACCACCGCTGCCCCGGCCCGCCGGCAGGGTCCGGGTACCACCCCGGTGGCGCACCGGGGTACCCGTCGTGCTCGCTCACCCCTCCATCCTGCCAAAGGCGTCCCCGCACTCCTGGACAGGGCTCCACGAGCCGCCGCGCACCTAGCCTGACGACGTGCGCATCTTCGTCGCGGGCGGCACCGGGGTCATCGGGCGCCCGCTCGTGGCGCAGCTCGTCGCGGCCGGCCACGACGTCACGGTGTTCGCTCGCTCCAAGGAGAGGGTCACCGCCCTGGGTCTGCCGGACGTCGTCCCGGCGGTCGGCGACGCCTTCGACGCCGACACCGTGATGCGCGCCGTGCACGCCGCCCGTCCCGAGGTCGTCATCAACGAGCTGACAAATTTGCCGAAGACCGCCAACCCCGTGGCCATGAAGCGCGGCTTCGATCGCACGAGCCGGCTGCGCCACGAGGTCTCGGGCACGCTCGTGGCGGCGGCCCGCGCCGCCGGGGCGCGCCGGGTCATCGCGCAGAGCATCGCGTTCGCATACCGGCCCGGGCCCGGCGTGCGCACCGAGTGGGATCAGCTCTGGGTCGACGCCGGCGGTCAGGTCGGCCACTTGATCGGGTCGGTGGCCGCCCTCGAGTCCGCCACCGCCGCGGACGACGGCGTCGACGGCGTGATCCTTCGGTACGGGACCTTCTACGGGCCGGGCACCTACGTCGCGCCCGACGGTCTGTACGCCTCCATGATCCGGCGACGGCTACTGCCGATCCCGGGTGACGGCGGCGGCTTGTTCGGGATGGTGCACATCGACGACGCGGCGGCGGCGACCGTGGCGGCGCTCGAAGGACTGGCGGGTATCTACAACGTCGTCGACGACGTCCCCGCCCGCGCCTCGGACTGGATGCCCCTGGCCGCCTCGCTGCTCGGCGCCAAGCCGCCGCGCCACATGTCCAAGGCGCTGGCGCGCGTCGGTACGGGCAAGTTCTTGACCTACCTCATGTGCGACCAGCCGGCGGTCTCCAACCAGCGGGCGCGCGTCGAGCTGGGCTGGTCGCCCACGTTCCCCGACTGGCACGAAGGCCTGCGGGAGGTCTTCGCGCCCAGCGCGGCGTAGTCGCTGCGCCTTCTTCTCCCAACTGCGGCACAATTCAGCGATGCCATCCTCGGGTGCCGCCGCCGGCGCGGCGCCCGCGCGCCGTCTGACGCCGTGGATCCTGCTCGGGCTCCTCAGCCTCGCCGCCGTCGCCGCGGCCTCGATCGGACAGCTCCACTCGCCGAGCGCCACATCGAGCTCGCCGAGTGCGGCACCAGACCAATGGGTGGCTGCGCTCCTTGCCACGACGAAGGAGAGCGGGACCGCCCGCGTCACCTATACCGAGCGGACTGAGAGTTCGAACCCGGCCTTACGTGGGTTGTCGACGGCACGCGGTGTCATCGACTTCCGCAACGGAAACACCAGGACCACATCCGTCTCGACGAGCGTCGAATACTCGAGCACCGACGGAGGACCGCAGAAACGTTCCGTGGTGCGCGACGTCGACGAGACGATCGACATCGGCAAGGCGTCGTGGCAGCGTTTCGGCGGGTCGTGGACAGAGCTCCCTCGAACGTCGGGTGCCGACGATCCCCTCGACCTCGAGGACTTCGGGGGCCTGTTCCCGTTCGACGCGAGAGGGGACGGCGCGCAGGTTGCCGGTGTCCAGGACCTCGGCCCGGCTTCTGTCGGTGGCGTGACCACGACGCGCTATCTCGTCACGGCATCTGCTCCGAAATCGTGCGCGGCGGCCGCGCGAGCAGCGACGGCGGCGGGTGACTTCGTCGGCCCGACGACGCTGTGGGTCGATGGGGCGGGTCGGCTCGTGCAGGCGAGGACCGAGGTCCACGTCGACCTGACGTTCTCGCGCTCGATGCAACAGCAGCTCGCGAAATTGCAAGCGAAGTCGCAAGAGAAAATTGAGAAGGAGCACCCCGGGACACCGGTCCCGCCGTCGCTCCCGCCGCTCGCGTTACCCACGGGCGCCCAAGTCATCGTGTCCACGTTCCACTTCGCTGATTTCGGCGCACCGGTTCGGATCACTGCGCCCAGCACGACACCACAGCCCGGGGTCACGGGCACACACTCCTTCAAGGTCTTTCAGGTCGGTGGGTCCGCGGTCGGCATTGGCCGCAGTGCCCGCACCTGCCGCGGCTCGTAACAGCCGGGCAGCAGCCACTCCACTGGGGTTCAGCCCACTGGCAGCCCCAACGCGGCGCCAAGCGCGCCGATCACACCCGCCGCCACCAGCGTCAAGACGACGCTGCGGCGCAACGCGACGATGATCACGAACGCGCCGATCAGGATCCACACCTGCCACAGGTGCGCGATGGCGAGCGCCAGCGGGATGGCTGCGCCGGCGATCGCCCCGATGGCTGCGGGCCCTGCACCGCCCAGGAACGACTGCGCCAGCCGGTTGGTGCGCAGCGCGCCGAAGTGCCGTCCGCCGGCGAGGATGAACACGAACGACGGCGCGAACGCGATGAGCGCCGCCAGCAGCGCGCCGCCGAGCGAGGCGGCGGCATACCCGACGACCGCGACGGTCTGCACCACCGGCCCGGGCGTGATCTGTCCCAGCGCCACGCCGTTGAGGAACTGGGTGTTGGTCATCCAGTGGTAGTGGTGCACGGCGTCGGCCTGCATGAGCGGGATGATGACGAAGCCGCCGCCGAAGGAGAGCGCGCCGACCTTCAGCGCCACCCAGGCCAGCGCGCCCAG